>JAJYDB010000026.1 GCA_021777845.1 Planctomycetota bacterium | reverse complement strand
AGTCCCCCGGCGAGCCTTCGAGCCGCCGCGCCGAGCGCTATTTCGACTTCGATTGAAGCCCGCCGTCGCGGTTTTTTTTCGCGAGTCGCCTCGACCGCGACGGCTTGATCAGGGCATGATGTGGAGGTTTGACGCCGCCCCGACGTCGGATCGATTCGAGCCGAAGAGAAACGATTGAGATGGAAGGCCTCGACCTCGAACTGCTGCTGCGGCTTTGGCGTGCCGATTTCGGCGCGTGGGCCGGGCTCGCGTTTGCGGCGGCGGTGATGGCGCTCTTAACCTGGACGAGCTGGGGCTCGAAGCGGGCGCTGCGGAAGTGTCTGATCGCGTCGGTCGTCCTGCACTTCGGAATCATCGCCTACGGGGGCCGGTTCACGTTGCTGCACGGCGACGGCGCGGGGGACGCGGAGTCGCGACGCCCGCGTCTGCGGAATGTCGAGATCGCTCCGATCGGCGCCGAGGCGCGGGCGGCGCACGGTTCGAACGTCGGAACGCGGGGTCCCAACGGCGGGAGCTTGGGCACCACCGCGGAGAGTGCCGCGGCCGCGCTTGACCGGGTCGCCGACCGCGTCGAGCTGGCCGACTCCAAACAAGCTCCGCCGCGGCCCGAGCCCACGCGGACGGCGCGCACGCTCGATCCGAACACGCTCGCGAGTCTACCTCTGGTCGACCCCGAGACCGCGCCGGACGTCGAGGCGCCGCGCGTCGAAGCCCCGCGACCGGAGGCGCTCGCCGCGCCGAAGTCGCTCGAGTCCGCCGCGCCGGTCGAGGTTGGCCCGCTCGCGAACAACGAGACGCCGCCTGCCGTGCGCGCCCCGCGCGAGAATTCAACGGCGCAGTCCGCGGGTTCCACAGGAATGGTCGCGCCGGCCGAGCGGCGATTGCGGCCCGCGAACGCCGGCGGACCTGTCGCGATCGCGGGACTAAAGCCGTCGCCGCGTCGCGAGGCGCCCGAGTTGATCGCCGGGACCGCCGCGCCCGCGCCAAATCTACCCGCGGTGAACGCGGAGTCGTCGGGTGGACCGAGCGCGTTCCGACGGCTCTCGGACGCGGATGCAGCTGCGGGCATGCCCGCGCCTTCGGCGCGTCCGGCTCTTGCCGACGTGACGCTCGGCGCGGAAATCCCGAAAGCACGCCGCGCGCCGCGAGGCGGCTCGGACGCGACCGGAGCCGAACGCGAGTCCAGCGTCGGATCCGGCACCAACACAAAAGACGGCGCGCCCGCCTTCGCGCTCCGCGACCCTGAGTTGCGCATCGGCGCGCGGCCTGCGATGAGCGGGACGTCGTCGCGCGTTCCGACATCGGGTTTTGGGAGGTTCGCGGCCGGTCCGCTGACTGATTTAGGCGATCGCGGCGCGGTTACGGGATCGGGAGGCGTCGGCGCGGGCGGGCCCGGCCTTCCGGGCGGAGCGCCGTCCGAGGCGCGACGGCGGATGATCGAGGTGCCCGAGGTGTATCGATCGCGGCTCGATCCGAAACGCTCCGAGCGTGCTCAGGCGTCGGGAGCGACCTCGAAGAGCGAGGCCGCGGTCGAGCGGGCGCTCGCTTGGCTCGCGACGCACCAGGACGCCGACGGGCGCTGGGACGGCGGCGTCGAACGGCTCGACGACGGCAACGCGCGGCCCGGCGATCACGACTTCACCGTACATTGTCCGCCCGGCGACCTCTGCTCCGGCGCGTGCCTTTATTGGGAGGCCGATACGGCGCTGACCGGGCTGTCGCTGCTGGCATACCTCGGCGCGGGGCACACGCAAATCGAAGGCCAACACGCGCAAACCGTCCGCAACGGCCTGAATTATCTGATCCGGTCGCAACGGCCCGACGGCGACCTGCGCGGCCGCAGTCTCGCGGTCGGCATGTACTGCCACGCGATGGCGACGCTGGCTTTGTGCGAGGCTTACGCGCTCACCGGCGAGCCTTCGCTGCGTGCGCCGGTCGAGCGCGCGGTCGGATTCTTGGTGCGCTCGCGGGCCCGCGACGGCCGCGCCTGGCGTTACGCGCCGGGGGCGCTCATGGGCGATACGAGCATCCTCGGCTGGGTGGTGCTCGCGCTCAAGTCGGCGCGACTCGTCGGGGTGACGGCGCCGGAGACGATCCGGACCGGCACGCTGACCTGGCTCGACCTCGTCGCGAGCGGCACCAACGCCGGCCTCGCGAGTTATCAGCCCTCCGAACGCGTGACCCCCACGATGACCGCCGAAGCCTGGGTTTGCCGCCAATTCCTCGGCGTCGGCGGACCGGGCAAGGCCAGCGACGAGGCAGCGGCCTTTCTGCTCGGTCATCCGCCAGATCAAGAAGCCTTCAACCTGTACTATCTTTATTACGGCACGCTTGCGATGTTTCAACGCGGCGGCAACGATTGGCGCGTCTGGAACGAAGTCGCGCGCGATCGGATCGTGACGCGGCAGCGCGGCTCGGGCCACGCGACGGGCAGTTGGGACCCCGACGAGAGTCTGTACGGCGCGCGCGGGGGTCGAATTTACTGCACCGCTCTCGCGGCGCTCACGCTCGAGGTCTATTACCGCTTCCTGCCGCTCTACAACGAACCTGCGAGCGGAGCGACGCCGGTGCGATCGACCTCGCGGCGTCCCGCGTCGCTCGATGCCCCGCCCGCGGTGATTCGCTCGACGCCGCTCTCGCCGCGCGACTGATCGCGGACGCCTCCGCATCCCCGCGCGATCGCGTCGAACGCCCCTCCGACAAATGGTTGGGTTTGTCTGGCGTCGCGCCCCGAATGCGATTACAATCCAGAGAGTCGACGGACGAGCACCGCCGCGCCGCCCAAATCATGCACCGTGATTCAGGACACGTTGATGGGATCGATTAGTCCGGTCTTGATGTGGGCGCAGGCGAGCGCGTCGAGCTCGGGCGGGTTCGTGACGCTTGCGCTCAAGCGTTGGTACGCGGGTCTGACGCTGTCGCACCCCGAAGCCGCGCCGACGTACGCGGGGCTTTGGATGGTGGTCGCGGGGCTGGCGGCCTTATTTGCGTTCGGTGTGATTGCACAGGGGCCGAAGACGGCTTTCCGTCAATTCTTCGATATTTTTGGGCTGGCGGATCTGGTTCGAGCGGCGCTGTCGCGTTTGCGTCGGGCATGGCGCGTGGTGGGGGTGGCAGTCGGCGTGAGCGTGCTCGCATGGACGGCGAGCCAGTCGATGCATTACACCGACGCGCAGGGCAAGGCCGACATGCTGTTGTTGACGCGGTCGCGAAGCGTGGTCGAGTTGGCGGTCGAGCACGCGACGATCGTCGGGGCCACGCCGTTGCGCGACGTCGTCGGCCTGGGCGATAATTTCGCGCTGCTCGCGATCGCGACGATCGTCTTCTTTCAGGTCGGCACGAATCGATGGGACGGCAGCGACCTCG
Source organism: Planctomycetota bacterium (assembly GCA_021777845.1). Classification (GTDB taxonomy): domain Bacteria; phylum Planctomycetota; class Planctomycetia; order Isosphaerales; family Isosphaeraceae; genus JAJYDB01. Next base: position 25,621 of record JAJYDB010000026.1, on the reverse strand, counting down.
TGACGCGGCTGCTCGGCGATCCGCTGGGGCTGCGCGCGCACGTGTGTTGGATCATGGTCGCGCTGTACTGCATTTACAGGACGATCGTGATGCCCGCGGTCGGCGTTTATGCTTTGCCGCTCGGCAGCGGAGGCTTTTTTCCCGAGGCGGGACTCGTGCCTCTGCTTGCCGCGGCGTCGGACGGCGTGATGCTCGCGTGGGTTGTCGTCGAACTCCGCAACGCCGGCCTCAGCGACATGGGCGTCGAGCGTTTCGAGCCGCGCGAGTCGCTCTTGATCTGGCCGCTCGCGGTCCTAACCAGCGTGCTCGTGATGCCCGCGCGTTACGTGGCGCAGCTCATCATTTTGGCGGCTCCGTATTTGCCCGCGCTGCGGCCCGGCTCGACCTTCGCGCGGGTGGTCGCGCATCTGCTCGGATGGGGGCTGGTCGACTTGCAGGCTGCGTCGCTGGTCGTGCTGGGACTCGTCGGCACGCTGGCGTGGTCGGGCGGTTCGATTCGCGTCTGGCTGCGGCTCTGGCGACGCTTGATGTCGCAGTCGGCGGCGCGGTTGGTCGCGTTTCTCGCGCTCGGCTGGGTGGTCGCGGGATTCCTCACCTCGATCAGCTACGTGTTGATTCTCTCGCTGCCGCCGCAGGCCTGGGTGCTCGCGGCGGCCGACGGCTACGGCCATTACATCACGCTCGTGACCGGACTCTGGATCGCGTCGGGATTGGTTGAGTTGGGCGAGCAGTCGCTCCCCGTCGCCGATCTCGCCGAGACCGAGGTCATCGTCGTCACCGAAATCTTGCTCGAAGGGACCGTCATCGAGGCCTGAGCGACCGCGAGCGACCGTTTCATATGGTCCCGCGCGCGAGGCTGGGATTGCTCGCCTGCGCGATCTCGATAACATGCGTCTCGGCGCGACAGTCGCCGCACGGCTTGACGGGGGGGGACGATTTCCAATGGACCGTCGCACCTGGATGCGAATCGGCGCGGTGGGCGCGACCGGGCTTGCGTGCGCCGCGGCCTGGTCCGAATGCGCCGAAAAGCGCGTGGCGGTCGTCGAACCCGGCTCGATCGTGCGCGGCGCCTGGCAGCGGCCGCTCGCATTGCGGCGACTTGTCGAGCGTCTTGAACTCCGCACGATTTTGACGCTGACGGCGATCAATCGCGACGACCCGAAATACGTCGAGCAGGCGCGCGTGGTGCAATCGACGGGCCTGGAGTGGCTGCTGATTCCGATGCGCGGCTCGACGTCGACGCTCGGGCAGCTTGCTCAGGCCGCCGACCTGCTCGCCGAATCGTCGCGACGACCGATTTTCTTTCACTGCGTCGCGGGGCATCATCGCTCGAATTTGGTGCACGCGGCCTACTTGATTCGGCATCGCGGCTTGGGTGCGAACGCCGCCTGGGCGCGGCTCGCGGCCTTGCCTTGGACGAATCCCGGCGCACCGTCCGACCGCCGCGACGTCGAGTTGATCCGCGCCTTCGCGGCCGTTCAGGCGACGATCGATCCGTCGCGGCTCGAACTTGGTCGAGGTTGACTTGTGATCCGACCGACGCGTCGACGACGTCTGATTTTGGCGGCGATCGGGCTCACGGCGTGCATGCCGCTGGGGTTTGTCGGCTCTCGGCTCGCGACCGACAACTTTGCCGCGGTTGCGACGGGGTCGGTCTATCGCGCGAGCCAAATGCGCGCCGACGCGCTCGACCGCGCGATCAAACGACATGCGATCAAGACCGTGCTCAACCTCCGCGGCGAGCATCTCGACCAGCCTTGGTATCGCGACGAGCGCGCGACCACGCTCCGCGACGGAGCGACGCAGGTTGACGTCGCGCTGTCGTCGACCGAGTGGATGTCGCGGGCGCAGGCGCGCGCCTTGGTCGACGTCCTCGACCGCGGCGAACGCCCGATCCTGATCCATTGTCTGCACGGATCCGAGCGCACCGGGGTCGTCGCGGCGTTCTCCGAACTTCTGCGTCCCGGCGGCACGCTTGCAAGCGCACGCGCGCAATTCTCGTGGCGCTACCTGTTTTTCGGACTCGGCAACGGAGGGCGCATCCCCGAGCATCTCGACCGCTACGAGAGCTGGCTCGCCGCGCGGTCGCTGCCGCACAGTCCCGACCTCTTCCGCCGCTGGGTCCGCGAAATCTACGTCCCCGAGCGACCCAGCCGCGAATACTGGGCACGCGACCCGATCCCGCCCGTCGTGATCACAAAGCCCGACGGCACGCGACTCGCGAAGGGCAACGCGAACTCAATCGAGGCCGCGCCCGAAACGCGCTGAACGACCCAGGAGGCCCGCGCATGAGCGACAGCCACGAAAGCCAAATCCGCGTCCGATACGCCGAAACCGACCGCATGGGCCTCTTGCACCACGCCAATTATTTTGTCTATTTCGAGGCCGGCCGCACCGAGATGCTCCGCGCCCGCGGCGTCTCGTACCGCGACGTCGAGGACACTGGGTTCTTCCTCGTGATCATCGACCTCGGCTGCAAATACAAGCGCCCCGCGCGCTACGACGACTTGCTCACCTTGCGCACCACGGTCGAGCGCGTCACGCACGTGAAGATCGTGCATAAGTACGAGCTGTTTCGCGACGGCGAGCTGCTCGCCGAAGGGCACTCGACGCTCGCGTGCGTCGACCGCGACGGCCGCCCGCAAGCGCTCCCCGAGATCCTGCGGTAAAACCCGCGTATCCTTCGGCATTGACTGATTCATCGGTATCGGTCAATTTGACCGGCGCGGCGGGCGGGTGAATAATGCCATCAAGGGCGGGCGGGACTTGCCGACGCTTGTCTCGCTGCCGTCCGGCCCAATTTTTGCCCGATCGGGACGGCCCTTCCTCGCGCCGGGGTCCCGACTCCACGTCAACGGAGGGACGCGCCGTGACTCCACTCCATCGCCACGAACCTCGAATCCTCGGCCCGTTGCCCGGACCGCGCGCGCAGTCGTGGCTGGACCGCGACCAGCGCGTGACGTCGCCTTCGTACACGCGGATGTATCCCTTGGTCGTGAAGCGCGGCCGCGGCTGTATGATCGAGGACGTCGACGGCAATCGCTTTCTCGATCTGACGGCGGGGATTGCGGTTACGGCGGCGGGACACTGCCACCCGCGCGTGGTCGCGGCGATCCGTCGCCAGGCGGGTCGACTGATCCACATGTCCGGCACCGACTTTTATTATACGCCGCAGGCGCGGCTCGCCGAGAAACTGGCGTCGATCGCGCCGGGTCCGGGGGCGAAGCGCGTTTTCTTCACGAACAGCGGGGCGGAGTCGAACGAGGCTGCGCTTAAATTGGCGAGACGGCACACGGGTCGGGTGCGAGTGATCTCGTTTCTGGGCGCGTTTCACGGCCGGACGTACGGCGCGATGTCGCTGTCGGGCTCGAAGCCTCTGCAACGTCGTGGTTTCGCGCCGCTCGTGCCGGAGATCGAGCACGCGCGCTACGGCGATCTCGAGAGCGTCCGCCACTTGCTCCGCACGATCTGTCCGCCCGACGAGCTCGCCGCGATCTTCGTCGAGCCGATCCAGGGCGAAGGGGGTTACATCGTCCCGCCCGACGACTTCCTGCCGGGCCTGCGGCGGATTTGCGACGAGACCGGCGCGCTGCTTGTGTTCGACGAAGTGCAGTCGGGGATCGGCAGGACGGGCAAGATGTTCGCGTCGGAGCACTGGGGAGTCGCGGCGGACATCGTCTGCTTGGCGAAGGGGATCGCGAACGGCCTGCCTTTGGGTGCGATCATCGCGCGCGACGACGTCATGGACTGGCCGAGCGGCAGCCACGCGTCGACGTTCGGCGGCAACCCGGTCGCGTGCGCGGCGGCGCTGGCGACGCTCGACCTCGTCGAAACGAAATACCGCGCGAACGCGGCGCGTCGCGGCGCGGAGCTGTCCGTCGACTTGAGACAGGTCGCGCGCGAACATCCGCACATCCGCGAAGTTCGCGGCAAAGGCTTGATGATCGGCGTTGAAATCGAGCGCGACGGCCGGCCCGACCCCGCCTTGCGCGACGAGATCATCCAGCGCGCGTTCCACCGCGGGCTGCTGATTCTGCCCTGCGGCGCAAGCACGATCCGCTTCTGCCCGCCGCTGTGCCTGACCAGCCGGCAGGTTAAAATGGGGGTGGAGATGTTTCAGGATGCACTGCGGGAAGCCGCGCTCGGCCCATCCGCGGTGTCCGCATAGCGAGCCGAGGAGTCTTCGTCATGACCGCCGCATCACTCGCCGCCCCATCGAAATTCGACTGGCAGCGCTTCCCTGGGGCTGAGGAACGCGTGAACGCGTGGGTCGCCGAGGCGCTCGCGGGGAACGCGTTCGCATCGAGGTTGTCCGAGCGGATGAAGCTCGAGACGAGCACGCGGTTTGTCGACTGGGTCGATCATCTCGCGCTCGGCGATCGTCCCGGTCTGGCGCGTGATCTCGCCGGGCTGGGATTCGCGCGGCAGATGTTGGCCGATGCGGCCGGCGTTGCGGTTTACGCCCACAACGGCGGGATGTTCCCTCGATTGGTCGTGGTCCCCGACGACGGCGGCTCGGCGGTCCGCGAGATTGCGATCAAGGTCGAGTCGATCGCCGCGTTTTCGAGGTCGCACGACCTGGGATTGTCGATCGCGGGCGATCCGCTCGGTCCGTTTCGGATCGCGCGGGTGCCCGGCGTCGCGACCGGCTTCGCGGCGGTGGAACGTCGCGGCTATTTGGGCTTCGACCCCTACTCGGGCGAGATGGCGAAGCAAGGTCGGATGCGTCCGCACGCGGCGCGCGACGCTCTCGCCGCGCGCGAGCTTTGGGAAGGTCGCAAACGCTCGTTCGACGAGGACGAGGCCGGGTTTGATTACACCGAAAGACTCCTTGAACGCGTCATCGAAACCGCGTGCGCGGTCGACCTCGCCTGTCACTTGATCTTCGAGGTTGAGCGCGACTACTGGCAATCGCGCAACCGCGCGGCGCGGGTGCAAAAGACGCGGCAGGATCGGCTCGGGCTGGGCTGGGCGAATCATGATCACCACACGTTTCGATGCTCGCGGCGCTTCTTTCCGCGCGTGATCGCGATCTTCGAGCGCCTTGGATTTCAGCTCCGCGAAAATTTTCACGCGGGGGAACACGCGGGCTGGGGCGCGCAGATCGTCGAGCATCCGACGACCGGCGTCGTCATTTTCGCCGACCTTGACCTCGCCGCCGAAGAGGCCCAGTACGACTTCGCGCACCGGCCGCTCGACGACCTGCTCCGGCCGAACACCGTTGGGCTGTGGGTCGGGCTGCACGGCGAGTCGATGCTCGACGCCGGCATGCATCACTTGGAAGCTCAGTTTAACTTTGATTCCTTGCGCGACGACCTCAAATCCGAGGCCGACGTCGAAACGATGAAGCCGTTTTCGGACTTCCCGTTCCTGCGGCAGGCGTTCACCGCGGGCGAGCGTTGGCCGGTGTCGCGGCGTCGCGCGGATCGACTCTTGGCTCGCGGCTGGATCGACGAGGAACAACACGCGAAGTTCGTCGCCGACGGGGCGCTCGGCAGCCATCTCGAAAACCTCCAGCGTCGCGAGGGCTACAAAGGCTTCAACCAGCACGCGGTCAGTGCTATCATCGCGGCAACCGATCCGCGTTTGCATTGATCTCGGTGCGCGATCGATCTGAATGACGCCGGATTATTTGACCATGTCGAGCGATCTCGATCAGTTCGACGACGAGAATCCGTATGCCGCGCCGCGGGCCGCGATCGGGCGTCACGTTGACTTCGACAAGGAGGTTTGGCGCGACGGCGACATCCTGGTGATGAGGATCCAGGCCGTGCCGCCCGCGCGATGCATGAAGTGCAACGCCCCGGCCTGCGAAGAGCGTTGGAAGAAGCGGCTCGCATGGCGGCCCCCGTATTCCGTCGTCTTCGGCACGCTTGGACTAGGTTTGATGTGGACGTCGCTCGTGGTTTCGCCGGGAGCGCGGCAAAGACTCCTGCCCAACATGCCCGTCGTTAAAGTTTTGCTCGGTTCGCCCGTTTGGACGGCGTGGGCGTTGATCCTTGCGGGCCGACTCGGTCTGCGGTCGGTCAGGGTGTCACTCAGACTGTGCGAGAAGCATGAGCGTATGCAGAATCTTCATGTGCTCGAGCGTTTCGCGGCCGGGATCGTCGGTTTCGCGCTGCTTGCGGCAGGACTGTTCTCGATTCCGGCTCAGCCCGCGACGGGCTTTTTCTTTGGTCTCTGCTTTGCCCTCGCGGTCGCGCGCTCGATTAACTCAAGACACTTCGGGAAGCTCATTTGGCCGCAAAGGATCACAAAGCGATACATTCGCCTGCGCGGAGTCTCTCCCGCTTACTTGAATGAACTGCCCGCGTTCCCGGATGCCTGATCGAAACCTTCCTCAACACGTAAGGGAGAGCCGACGTGTCCAACGCGCCGCTCAATGATTTCGACGAGTTCGACGACTTCAACGTCTACGCGCCGCCGAAGACCGCGATCGGTCAAACCGGCGGCACGGCCGACTTTTGGCGCGAAGGGGAGTTGCTCGTGATGAGTATCGGGGCCGTCCTGCCTGACCGTTGCATCAAATGTAACGCTCCCGCGCACGGCGTTCGCTGGGACAAGCGGCTGTCCTGGCATCCGCCGCTGATTGCGCTGCTGGTGCTCATCAACCTGCTCCTCTACCTCATCGTCGCGGTGATCTTCACGAAGCGCGCCCAGGTCTCGATCGGGGTCTGCCGGAAGCATCTGACGCGCCGTCGTCGGTTGCTCGCGACGACGTGGTTGCTCCTCCTCGTCTCGATCGCCGTGTTCATCGGGGGAGTTGGGCTCTCGTTTGATCGCAACACGGAAACGGCGGGGATCGCGGTGATGATCTTGGCCGGAGCGGCGCTCGTGACCGGTCTCGTGATCGGGCTGGGCTTTGCACCGCTCGTCACGCCGACCGAGATCACGAAGACGCATGTGCGCTTGAAGCGCGTGCATCCCAACTATCTCGCGATGCTCGATACGGTCGAGGCGGCGCGGGCTCGCTCTTAATCCCGGTCAATCGGCCGCGTGAGCGCCGGGCCAGCCGTCGTCGCCGATAAGCTTGACGAAGCGGCACGGCAGGACGGAGCGGCTGATCGGCTCGCCGCGTTGTTTGCGGACGACCGTGAGCGACTGCGAGGTTTGATCGCCGATCGGGACGACCATCACGCCGCCTTCGACAAGCTGCGCGAAGAGCTTGGTCGGCAGTCGAGGCGCGGCCGCGGTGACGAGGATCCGGTCGTACGGCGCGTGCTCGGGCCAACCGAGCGTGCCGTCGCCGATCGAGTAATGAATGTTCTCGCGATTCAGGCCGTCGAGCACGCCGCGGACGCGGAGCGAGAGCAGCGCGTGCCGCTCGACGGTGAACACCTCGGCCGCAAGCTCGCTCAAAATCGCGGTTTGATAGCCGCTGCCGGTGCCGATTTCGAGAACGCGCTCGGTGCCTGTGAGAGCCAGCTCGACGGTCATCACCGCGACCATGAACGGCTGGCTGATCGTCTGTTCGAGACCGATCGGGACGGCGGCGTCTTCGTGCGCGCGGCCTCGTTCTTGGGGCGGCAGAAAGCGGGCGCGGTCGTAGCGCTCGAGCGCGGCGAGTACGCGCGCGTCGCTCACGCCGCGGGCGCGCACCTGTCGCGCGATCGCCGCGCCGGGGGACGCGTCAGAGGGCGGGGGCGGCGGCGGATTCGGGTTCTCGCCCGGCATCGTCGCGTGCCTCCTGAAGCTGGATGTCCTTGATTTCGAGCTGAACCTCGCGGTATCCGTTCCACTCGTTGATCGACGCATGGAACGCGATCGCGCACGTCGAGTCGGCCTTCAGCCGACGGTACTTCTCGGGCGCGTTCCAGGCCACGGCGTTTAGAGTCGTCGCGCCCTGTTGGAAGCGCATCCGCAAGTGCGTGCCGTCGCCAAACACCTTCGGCGCCGCGACGAGTAGGACGTCGGTCGCGCTCAGGAGCGGACGCGGGTTGCCCATTCCATGCGGCTCGAGGCGCGCAAGCTCTTCGATCACCTTCAATTTGAGGACGTCGAGCCGCGTTTCGGCGTCGACGAGCAGCATGCGTTGTTTTTGCTCCGCCGTGAGCCGCGCGCGGCAGACCGCGTCGAACCGCGCCGCGAAGTCCTCGAGACGTTCGGGAAGCAGCCGGACGCCCGCCGCGGCCGCGTGTCCGCCGAACGCAACGAGGTCGCTTGAACACTCCTTGATCGCCTCGTAAAGGTTGAATCCCGGCACCGAGCGGCCCGATCCTTGCGCCAGTTTGTCGCCCACCGCGAACACGATCGTCGGTCGATGGTACGACTCGACGAGGCGGCTCGCGACGATCCCGATCACCCCCGGATGCCATTGCGACGCTCCGACGACGACCGCCCCGCCCGCGTGCGGATTGCCTCGCTCCTCGGCCAGTTTGCGCGCTTCGTCGACGGTCGTGCGTTCGACTTCGCGCCGCTTTTGGTTCCACGAATCGAGCTGCTGCGCCAGTCGTCTCGCGTCCTGTGGGTCGCGCGAAGTCAGCAGTTCAACGGCGACCGAGGCTTGCTCGAGCCGGCCCGCCGCATTGATTCGCGGCGCGATCCCGAAGCCGACGACCCCCGTCGAGATCTTCGCGTCCGCCTTCTTCATCGAGACGTCGAGCAGCGCACGCAGTCCGACGCTCGGCTTCGACGCGATATTGATCAGCCCTTGACGCACGAGCACGCGATTCTCGCCTTGGATCGGCACGATGTCGGCGATCGTCGCGAGCGCGACCAAACCGAGCGCCTCGACGAGAAAGTTGCGCATGTGCGGTGAGGCCTTCTTGCCGTCGCCAAACGACTTCGCAATCTGCCACGCGAGTTTGAACGCCACCGCCGCGCCGCAGAGATCGCCGCAGGGATATCCGCTTCCAGGCAGCCGCGGATGCACGACGACGTCGGCCGCGGGTAACTCGTCGCCGATCGTGTGGTGATCGGTGATGATCAATTCGAGCCCAAGCTCGCGCGCCAGCTTCGCCTCGGCCAGCGCCGAAATCCCGCAGTCGACCGTGATCAGCAGCGACGCCCCCATCTCGCCCGCGATCTTCGCGACCGCGTCCGGATTGACGCCGTACCCCTCCTCAACCCGGTGCGGAATGTAGTATTCGAGCTGCTTCGCACCCGCGAGCCGCAGGAATTCCCAGAGAATCGTCGTGCCGCAGACGCCGTCGACGTCGTAGTCGCCGTAGATGACGATCTTGCGATCCTCGGCGATCGCCCGCACGATTCGCTCGGCCGCCTCCGTCGCGCCCGGCAGCGTTTCGGGGTCGTGCAGGCGACCCATTCGCGGGTCGAGAAACGCTTCGGCGATCTCGCTGGTCGCGACGTCGCGATTGATCAAAAGTTGTGCCGTCAAGGGTGCGACGCCGACCGCCCGCGCGAATTCCTCAATTCGCGTGCCGTCGAACGGTCGATACCTCCAACTCGGCGACGACATCGCACCCCCTCCCGCGCTGCTCGTTCCGCCTCGTCGCCGCGCCCAGACGTCGATCGCCGCTCAAAACCAGCCGCGACGCCGCGCCCACGCGTACATGACGAACGGAGTTCCAACCATGATCAGGCATGTGATCCAGAACAACAACCCCCTCGGCAACTCGGCCTTCACCGCCAGGTTGTCCGAGAAAAAATTCATCCCGAAAAATCCAACCACGAACGACAGCGGCAAAAACATGACGGACACGATTGTTAACGTCTTCATGATATCGTTCGTACGGTTTGACACCGCCGAAAGATACGTGTCGAGCGCGCCTGTGATCAGATCCCGCAGGCTTTCCGAGAGGTCGTGCACGCGGATCAGCTCGTCGTAGACGTCGCGAAAATAGATGCGACGCTCGGGACGGATCGGCGCGTACGAGTCCCGCGCGAGCCGGTTCAGCATCTCGCGCGTCGGTCCGAGCATACGGTGCAGACGCAGCGAAGACCGCTTCACCTGAAAAATCGACTGCAACGTCCGCGGCGTCGGCCGCGCGAACACTTCCTCCTGTGCCGCGTCGATCGCCTCGTCGAGATGCTCGAGCGCCGGCAAAAACTCGCCGACCCCGAGGTCAAGCAACTGATGCAAGAGCGCGTCGCCCCCCCCCGACATCCGGTTTTCCGGGTCGCGCTCGATATTCCGCAGCACCTGCGACAAAAACGGCATCGGCGATACGTGATAACTCAGCAGAAATGAATTCCCGACAAAGAGGTCAAGCTCGTGCATGTGCAGCGAGTCGTCCGACTCCTCGAACTGAATCGCCTGAAACACGATGTAGAGATAAGATCCCCAGTCGTCGACCTTCGGCAGCAGCGTGTCGGTGAGCGCATCCTCGATCGCGAGCGGATGAAACGCGAAGACGCCGCGCAGAATCTCTTCGACCTGCGCCGTGCCGGCGGATGCCGCATCCTCGATGTCGACCCAGATGAGCCCCGCGGCGTCGGCGTAGGCCTCGCGGAGCCGCTCGAGCGGCCAGTCGAAGTGCATCGCGCCGTCCGACTCGCGATAGAGAATCCGCACCCGCAAGCCGGCAGGAGGCTCGATGACCACGCTCGACGTGTCGCTCACGGGTGTCTCGCTCATCGCGCTTTATTTTCTCAGGTCGGCCTCGATACGCGTCGCCTCGGCGACCAGGTCGAGGTCGAGGTCGTACAAATCGCCCGCGGGAATCACCCGACGAACCGGCGTTCGAAACGTGTCGAACAACGAGGCGAAGGGCTGCTCGAGGTCGGTGTGGGCCAGGCCGACGACGTGCCGACCAACCCCGACGCCGTCGATCTCGAAGCGGCCGGCGCGATCGATCGGCGCGACCCGAAAATTACCGACTGTGCCGTCGATCGGCAGGAATTCCACCCAGCCGCCGGCGACCGGCTTGTCCGCCGCGTGGATGTAGCCCCGCACGCGCGTCCTCGCGAATCGAACCGGCGGCGTCTCCTCCGAACAACCCGCCGACAAACACGCAAGCGCAAGCGCCGCCGACAGCGCCGCGCGCCGCGCGCCGCGCCTGAAACTCGTGTTCGATCGCGGAATCGGTTGGAACAACACGATCAACGCCTCGGAGATCAGTCGGCGCTTCTTTTCGGCCATTCGAGCCACGTCGGGATCGCGTCGACCAGGGTCTCGACGGCGGCGCTGTCCTCGACGGCCAGATGTGCGGCGTCGCGCGGCTGCGCGCGGATCGGGACGTGCCGACCGCCGGACGCCGCGTGACGTAGGTGCGGACCTGCCAGGTCAGGACAAACGAAGAGCCGCCCGCCCGCCTGCCGATCGCCCGCGAGCCGCCCCGCGCCGTTCCAAAGCATCAAGTCGCCGCCTTTTTGACCCAGCCCGGCGCGATGCCCGGCCCGACCGTTCACGACGATCGCCCCGCCGCGCTGGTCGTAGCCGACAGCCTCGCCCGCGTCTCCGAAAATCAGGAGCTCGCCGGCGATCAAGCCTCGCCCCGCGCCGTCGGCGACGTTTCCGTGCGCGACCACGGTTACGCCAGGCGCGTCCATCTCCGCGGCCAACTCCGGTCCCGCGTCTCCCAATACCTCGATGCACGCCCGCCACGCTCCACGCAGACCCGCGAGCAGCAAGCGTTGCCCCTCGACGTCCGCGAGCCGAACGCAGTCCGCGCCGTCGTCGAGCGCACGCGCGACCTCGGCGTTTACGCGCGGGTACTCGCGGATCTCGTTCACCTGGATTACAACGACTCGTGCGGGCCGTTCCGCACGCGCGTTAGGGTTTTGCGTCGTCACGAGCGGCTTTCACATCGGCGAGCGGGTATTCCGCCCCGCCGGGAATAAGGTGCCAGTCGGTCGGACGATTCTTCTCCAACACCGCCTTCAAGGACGCGATCTGCTCGGCGAGATCCTTCTGCGTCCGCGCGACCATCCCCCCCGCCGACCTCGTCAGTTCCACCGACCCCGACGCCAACGCCTGAACCCCGTCCCGCACCTGTTTTACGAACGCCGCGTCCTTCGACGATGCCGAGGCGTACACCAACCCCGAGTCGCGCACCCCAGGCTCGCCCGCCAAAGCAGGGTAAAGCTGATAAAGCAACAACGCCGTCATCGCCTTCGTACGCTCGGGATTCGCTTTCGCCGACGTCGAAGCCGCCTGCGCCGTCTCCGCCGCCAAAGCCCCAATCCGATACGCAACCATCGCGTAATTAAACTTCGGCGCCGCCCGCGGACCAACCGGCGTCATCCCCGCCGCCCATGCCGCGTAACACCGCACTTGGATGTTTGAACTCTCGTCCGCCAGATAACGCGCCGCCACCTCGTACAACTCAATCTTGCCCTGCAGCGGCGAACCGCTCGACTGCCGCGTGCTGCCGAGCGCCTCAAGCCCGCGCACCTGCGCCGGCCACGGCAGGTCGTCCTGCGACAGAAACACGGCGAGCGCCTTCGCCGCCGCCAACGCCCGCGTGATGTCCACAGGGTTGCGACCGTTGTCAAAGACCGCGCTGATCCCCCGCGCCGCCCAAAGCTTCACCCACACCGTTTGCTTCGGGTCGCCAAGCTGTTTCACGAAAATCGGCAGCGCATCCGGACTCGCCGCGGTCGCCAACGCGATCATCGCCTCGATCCGTGCGTAAAAGTGATTGTCGAGTACCTTCGGCAACGTCTGGATCAAAATAGGCGTGTAAGCGTTTAAGAACGCGGTGTTCGCCGGCTTCATCGAGCGAGCCGCGAAGATCGGCTGCACCAGATTCTCGCCGGCGTTCTGGATCGCGAGCCGCGTCAGCGACGTCGCGGGCAGCTTCGCGCTCGGCGCTTCGAGCAACGCCGCGATGTTCGTGCGATTCGTGAGCTCGGAGACCGCGAAGTCGACGTATTGCTTCATCACGCCGGCGTCGATCGACGCCTCCCCCGCCGCCATCGACCGCACCCGGTGAATCTGCTCGAGCGCCAAAGGCCGCACCGACAACGAACGGAACGTGTTCTTGAGGGCGTCCTCCATGAGAGGGTCGCGGAACACCTCGGCCGATTCGTCAATCTTCGCCGCCGCTTCCGCCGCCTCGGCCGATTTGTCCGCCTCGGACTTCACGTCGGCGGCCTTCGGGTCCGCGGCCTTCGCGTCTGCCGCCCCCTTGGTCGTCGCATCCTTCGCGGCCGGTTTCGCGTCGACTTTGGTCGCCGCCGGCTTCGAGACCGACTTGCCCGTCGCGGACTTGCCCGTCGCCGTCTGCGCGCGAGCCGTCGACGCGCACGCCGCCAGCGCGACCAACGTCACCCACGCGGCCGCCGGAAGTCGCGGGCGACGCGTCGAACGGCCGACGTGCCTATCCGGGGCGAGTGCGGCGTTGGTCACAAGCGCGAGCGTCTGATTCATCGTTCCAACCCGTTGATCATTTGGTGTGGGCGATCGACCACCGGCCCGCGCGGCCCCGCATGTCCGCGGGACGATTACGGCGTCGGCGTGATCAAGAATAGCACGAACAGCACGAGAGGGTCTGAACTTCCAGAGACCAAGATCGCGATCACGGAGACGGCGTCGCGTGGACGCTGCCGACGCGGGGCGGGCGTTGGAACCCTCCTCCCGGCGCGAACATGCAATGACACCCAGCTCCATCTCGCTGTGCGAAAACGCTTTCGGTCGATCGACCGGGAAAACTAATCCACTCGACCCGGCCTGTCAAGCAACCCGCGCCCACGCGCCCGATGCCCAACCTGTCGAATCAGGTGAAGCTCGCGAGCCCACCCGGTTGAAAGTTTAGACGCGCCGCGTTCGTTTCAGTTCCCAAAAATTAAAACGGCGATCTCCGAAGGCTCCGCGACCCTAGAAAAAACGGTCGGGGATCGACCCCGCACTCCGGCCCGCCTTATCATGATTCATGCCTGCCGCGGTCGAATGCACACGCGGTCGCACCGCACACTTCGCCCGCGGCCGCCAGAGCACCCCAATGGAGGGCGCAAGCCATGAACTTGAAGCGACTTGCGTTCCCTTGTGCGGGCGCGGCGAAAGCGCTGGGACTGCTCGCGTGCGCGGCTTTGTCCGCGGGAGCGACGCCCGCGTACTCGGCCGCTCGCGGCGACGACCCGCCCACGGTCGAAGCGCGGTCGCTCGACGATGCGCTCCGCGCCGCGCGGCCGGGCGACGTCGTCGTCTTGCCCGCCGGCGTTTTCGACATGATTGAGGTCGTGCCGAACGGCGTCTCGCTTCGCGGCGCGGGCATCGGCAAAACAATTCTCGATGCGCGCGCCCGCGACGTCGGCCTCCGCGTCGAGGGGGGCGGCTCGGCGACGATCTCGGACTTCACCATCCGCAATGCGCGACGCGTCAACCTCGCCGTAAGCCATTCTAAGCGAATTACGATCGCGCGCGTCCGCTCCACCGGTTCGATCACCGGGATCAATCTCGTCGACGTCGCGAACGGCCGCGTCGAAAACTCGATCTGCGACGAAAACCGCTACGGAATCATTACTTCGGGGTGCAAGGACACGACGATCGTGAATTGCACGCTGGCTCGCGACTCGAGCATCGGGCTGGTCGCTCCGAGCGGAACGAACCTGCGTATTTTTAACAATTGCGTCACCGACGCCGCGACCGGTGTCTTCTTAGGCGATGAATTGCCGGGACTCCGGCTCGACCACAATCTTTATTTTTCGCTTTTCGTGGGTAAATCGACAGGCCAGGTCGGCCGCAAAACGATCGGCGATTGGCGCTCGGCATCGCGTCAAGACGCCCGCTCGGTGCGTGAGTCGGTGGTCTTTCGGAACCCCGCGACCGGCGACTTTCACCCCGTCAACCCGCTTCCTTGGTCGCTTGACCGCGCCTCGACGAGCGACTGGGGCGTCGACGCGCTCGACGGTGTTCTCGCCCCGACGACCGACGCCGACGGCCGTCCGCGCGTCGGCCGGCCCGACGTCGGCGCCTTCGAAGTCGCGCTCCAACCCCCCCGGCCCGCCGACGGGTCGTTCAGCGTCCGCAACGACGCCGGTCTCAAGAGCGCGGGCCTGTTCTCACCAGGCGAACGGCTCGCGGCCGTCCTCTTTCAAGACCTCCCGCTGCCGACCGGCTCGTACCCGTATTGGCTTCCGCCGCGCGACCAGAAGAACCGCCCGATCGGACCCGGCACCTACGAAATCCGCGTCGTTGAAAGCGACCTCCAGCTCGAATATTTAGGCTGGATCGGCGACAGCGGAGCGGCCTGGCCCGCGAGTAAGACCGCTCCGGTGAACCCGATTTACGCGGTGTTCGACGGCGGCGGGCGGCTGATCGTCGCGCACGGATGGTCCGAGGACGGCACGAATCTGCGCGGCTACGACGCCAAATCCGGCGAGTGGCTTTGGTCTTTTGGCGGCCAGGCCGATGTTTTTGGGCTCGCGGCGGGACCTGAGGGCGAGAATACGGCTTATTTTGTGAAGCCTTCGGGTAACAACGGCCAGATCACGCGGATCAATACAAAGGACGGTTCGGTCGCGCGGCCCCCGGCGGCGGGAAGCTCCGCCTTGCCGCCGACTTTGCTGCTCGACCCCTGGCAAGCCGCGTCGGGCCTTGCCGTTTTAGGCGACCGCCTGTTCGTCGCGACGTCGCCGGGCGTGCTCTCGACCGCGGAGCCGACGCGCGGCTCGACCTTGCGACGACTCGAGGTCGACGCGCCGTCGAGCCCTTGCGCGGATTCCACCACCGGCCTGATCTGGCTCATCGAGGCGGGCAAAAGCGTGGTCGCACTCGACCGCGAGGGTAAGCCGATCGCGAGGCACGCGCCGGCGGAGTTGCCGACGGCGCTCGCGGCGGGGGGCGGTTTGATCGCGGTCGCGTCGCGAACGACCGGCAAGGTCCACATTTTTGACGCTCGCGACCCGAAGTCGTTGAAACCGTTGCGGACGGTTGGTCGCGGCGACGGCCCTTTCGGCGCGATCGAGCCGGACCGTTTTCGGTTCCAATTTGATCGCGGCGAGTCGCCGACGTATGTGAACCTCGCCATGGGGCCGGGGGGGATGCTCGCGGCGTGCGAGCGTGGCCGCGTGCTGGTTTTCGACGGCGAGGGCAAGCCGCTTTGGTCCACGTTCGGCATCTTTGGCAACGGCACGGCCCCGTCGTGGGGCGACCCCACGCGGCTTTTCGACACCGACGGCGCGAAGTCGTTCCGGCTCGACGAGTCCGCGTCGGCATGGAAAGCGGGCGGTCCATCGACGATTTGGCGGCCGGAGTTGTACCTCGACGTGCCTCGCGTCGGTCCGCTCGACCCGTTTCTCGGCGCGTTCGACGACGGCGGCAAGACGTTCGGTCTCTGGTTGGTCGCGGCGCCTGACCAGGAGGTCGGGCTGTTGATCACGAGGCTGGACGGCGCGCGTTGGAGGCCGCTGGCGTTGGTCGCGCGGGACCCGAAGTCGAAGCGGATTTTCCGTCGCGTCGACGCGAACGAGGACGGCGTGCTCGACGGTCGCGACCCGGCGGCGACCGAGGGCGACCCGACGTCGAAGCATCCGTTGCTCGACGGCTTTCTGTTCGCGCGGTCGTTCACGTTTTTGCAAGCGAACGGCGACTTGCTGACGATGAGCGTCGGGGGCGGGGCGTGGGGCGTGCTTTGGCGTCGCGCCGGGCTCGACGACAAGGGCGTGCCGATCTATCGAGCCGACGGACGCCGCGCGATCCCGCTGCCGAAAGCCGGCCTGATCTCGCCCTACGACGGCAAGCCCGACCCGACGAACGGTCTGGCGGCGGCTGAGCTCACGCCCGACGGCGGCTTGATCGGCTTGGTTTATCTGAAGTCGACGCCCGAGAGCACCGGCTTGCTCAACAGTTGCGGGACCGACGTCGCTCGTTTCGACGACGACGGCGAGGTGCGTTGGGTGCGCACTCTGAGCGATCGCCAGGGTTTGATGGGGCTCTCGACGACCGGGCCGGTGACGTTCGCGGGGGTCGCGACGACGTGCGAGGTGATCGCGACGAGCGCCGACGGGCTTGGACTGGGCACGTTCGGATTCGGGCCCGACATCCATTACGAGGGCTATTTTCTCGACCATCCGCAGGCGTTGCGGTCGTACCGGGGTCGCGACGGTCGGATTTACCTGATCACCGCGGACAACTTCAACGGCCGGCAGCACTGGCGGCGGCTGGTCGGCGAGGAGAAGATCACGACGACGGTGCGGACCCTCACGATCGACGACGCCGCGTCGAAGGCGATCGCGGCCGCGCCGAGCGCGATCTCAACCGCGTCGAAAGCGCGACCCGCGACGCCGACGGTGCGTATTCCTCGGCTCGACGCGCCGCTCGCGATCGACGGCGACCTCGCGAAATGGCGGCGGGCCGGCATCGCGCCGCAGGTGATTATCACGCCCGACACCGCGGGGGGCGGCATCGACGGCCCGCGCGACGTGAGCTGCCTGGTCCGGCTCGCGTATCGAGGCGACGACCTTTACGCGCAGTTCCTCACCTTCGACGATGTGCCGGTCTTCCATCAGACGCTCGAGCGGCATTACAAGCAGGACGGCGTCGAGATGATTTTGAACGGGTTCGCGCGCGGCTTCAAGTTCGACGCGACGATCACGACCGACGCCGGTCCGATCGTGCTTCGTCAGCGATTTTACCTTAAGAAGCTCGACAAACTGCTCACGACGCCGCACTGCCCGCGCGTGATCAAGGTGCTCAAGGACGCGCGCGACGTGCCCGAACGCGCCTTGATCGAGTCGGTCTACGGCGTGAATCTGGCCGACTCGCCGGTGATCGTCACCGAGTTCAAACTGCCGATCGACGCGGAGACGTACGCGGGCTCCGAGGCGGAGCGGATCGCGATGAAGCCGGGCCAGACCTTTCGGCTCGGCTTTTTGATCAACGACAACGACGCCGCGGGCACCGACGTGCAAAACTATCTGGTCTGGCCGGCGACCTACAGCAACTTCGGCCCGCTCGAGGACAGCGCGATCGCGATCCTCGAGTGAGCCGACGCGCGGTCAGTCGAGGACTTTGATCTCGATGTCCTTGAAGCGGACTTCCATCGCCGGTCCGACGTGCACCTGGAGGCCGATGAGGCCGGCGGGCTCGAATTTCGGGTCGACGCGATCGATGATTTTGACGCCGTTGAAGTGAATGATCGCGTGATCGCCGCGGGCTTCGATCACGAACTCGTTCCAATCGCCGCGCTTGACGAGGGCGTTCGCCTTTTCTTCGGGATAGCGTTCGAGGATGCCGCGGCCGCGTTCTTCGTAGAGCAGTCCCCAGAAGCCGTCGGCGACGTCGGCCTGCGGGCCGACCATCGAGCCGTCGTCGTTGCGCTTGCTGCGGAATTGGATGCCCGAGTTGTGGTTGCGGATCTTGACCTTCATTTTGAGGATGAAGTCGGCGTAGGGTTTGTCGGTGGCGAGAAACTGGTTGATTTTGAGGTTGCCTTTCGTGCGGCCGACGATCGCGCCGTCCTCGACGGTGAACAGCGACTTGTCGCTCGGCGTCACCCAGCCGGTGAGATCCTTGCCGTTGAAGAGGGGCTTGAAGCCGTCGTCGGCCCGCGCGACGAACGTGCCGGAGACGAGAACGAAAGTCATTGCCGCGGCGTTGAGCAGCGATTTCATCGGGATGTTCCTCGGAGTGCCTCGCGTCTGCGTTTCGAAGGATGGAGGGTACAATTCTGACCCCGGCGCGGTTCCGGGTCAACCGGCCGCCGCGCGACTGGCCGCGCGGGTTGCGAGCGGCTAGAATCACGAGCCGTGCGGTCGATCGCGGCCGAGAGGTTTTCCGGATTTGACGTTTCCGAACGGCGGCGCATGAGCTTTCTCGACGATTTGAACGAATACGGGCCGGATTCGGGCCGGCGCGCCGGCCGCGACGAGGCGATCGCGTATTGCGCGCGGCTGACGGCCGGGCATTACGAGAATTTCAGTGTCGTGACGTGGCTGACGCCGCACGCGCTGCGGCGGCCGATGCAGGCGATCTACGCGTTTTGCCGGTGGTCGGACGACCTCGGCGACGAGGTCGGCGACAGGGACCGCGCGACCGAGCTGCTGGCGTGGTGGCGCGGCGAGCTCGCGAGCATGTTCGCGGGCGGAGCGCGGCATCCGGTGATGGTCGCGCTGGGCGAGGTCGTGCGCGACTACGCGATTCCCCCCGCGCCGTTCGAGGCGTTGATCGCGGCCTTCGAGCAAGATCAAGTCGTTCTGGAATACGAGACGTACGCGCAGTTGCTCGATTATTGCACGCGGTCGGCGAACCCGGTCGGGCATTTGGTGCTGTATTTGGCGCGGTCGTTCGACTCGGAGCGCGCGCGGCTCTCGGATTTGACGTGCACGGGTTTGCAGCTCGCGAATTTCTGGCAGGACGTCGCGCGCGACTACGACATCGGCCGGGTCTATTTGCCGCGCGAGGATCGCACTCGCTTCGGCGTCGAGGTCGAGCAGGTCGCGTCGCGGCGGTTCACGGAGGGCTTTGCGGAGCTGATGCGGTTCGAGGTCGAGCGTGCCCGGGCCTTGCTGCGGGCGGGGGCGGCGCTGGTGCCGCTGTTGCCGGCGCAGATCGCGATCGACGTCGACTTGTTCGGACGCGGCGGCCTGGCGATCCTTGACCGCATCGAAGCGCAAGGCTTCGACGTGCTCGCGCGGCGTCCGACGTTGAGCAAGGCGGCGAAATTCAGGCTCTTGTCGCGGGCGCTCGCGGGCAAGTGGCGCACGCGTCGGGCCGTTTTGAAGACGCCCGCGCCTGCCGCCGCGGCGGGATCGGCGACGTCATGAACGCGACGCTCGACGACAGCTACCGATTCTGCGCCGACGTTTCGCGACGCGAGGCGAAGAACTTCTACTACAGCTTCTTGCTGTTGCCGCGGGACCGCCGCCGCTCGATGTGCGCTCTTTATGGATTCATGCGGCGCACCGACGACCTGGCCGACGCCGCAAAGCCGGTCGAAATCAAAGAGTCGGAGCTTGCGGTCTGGCGCGGCGCGGTCGAGGCTGCGCTCGACGGTCGCGGCGTCGATCCCGACGTCTGGCCGGAGCTGCCGGCGCTCGCGGACACGGTCGCGCGGCACGAGATCCCGCGCGAATTCTTGCGCGAGGTGCTCGACGGCGTCGCGATGGACCTGCGTCCGCGACCGTTCGCGACCTTCGACGAACTCTACGCCTACTGTTATCGCGTGGCGTCGGTCGTGGGGATGAGCTGTCTGTACATTTGGGGATTTCGGCCCGAGGACGGCCGCGCCTTGCAGCTCGCCGAGTCGTGCGGGGTCGCGTTGCAACTGACGAACATCCTCCGCGACGTCCGCGAGGACGCCGCGAACGGCCGCGTCTATCTGCCCGGCGAGGATCTTGCGTCGTTCGGGGTCACGAACGCCGACTTGCTCGCGAGCCGGCCGAGCGCGGGCTTGCGCGCGCTGCTCGCCTTCGAGGGCCGCCGCGCCTACGAGTATTACGAGTCGTCGCGACCGCTGCAGACGCTCGTCGCGCCGGTCGGCCGGCCGGTTTTGGGTGCGATCGTCGGGATCTATCGCGCGCTGCTCGACGAGATCGCGCGGCGCGATTACGACGTGCTCGCGAGCCGCCTCGCGCTGCCGAAGTGGCGCAAGGCGGCGATCGCGCTCGGTTCGATCGCGGGGCGATTCGCGTGAGCACCGCACCCGAGCCGACGAACCGCGACGTGTCCGCGACGTCTTCACGACCCGCTCCGCCGCGCGTCGTGATCATCGGCGGCGGGCTCGCGGGGTTGTCGGCGGCGGCGGCGCTCGTCGACCGCGGCCTCCGTTTAACGTTGCTCGAAAGCCGTCCGCGGTTGGGCGGCCGCGCGGGCTCGTTTCAAGACGCCGCGTCGGGCGAACTCGTCGACAATTGCCAGCACGTCGGGATGGCCTGTTGCACGAATCTGCTCGACTTCGCGCGGCGCGTCGGGGTCGAGCGCAAGTTTCGACGCGACCCGGCGGTCGTCTGGCTGGGACCCGACGGCCGGCTCTCGAATCTGCGCGCCGGCGTCCTGCCCGCGCCGTTGCATCTCGCGGCGGGTTTCCTGCGGCTCAAGTTCCTCTCGATGCGCGAGAAAATCGGCGTCGCGCGGGCGCTCGCGACGCTGTTCAAGACGCGCGACGAGCTCCCCGGCGAGCCGTTCGCCGACTGGCTCACGCGGCACGGGCAAGGGGTGCGCGCGATCAACCTGTTCTGGGGGGCCGTGCTCGTCTCGGCGCTCAACGAGCGTCTTGAGCAAATGGACGTCGGCCACGCGCGGAAGGTCTTTCTCGACGGCTTCGCGCGGCATCGCGACGGCTATCAAATGGAGCTGCCGCTGGCCCCGCTCGGCGAGATTTTCGGCGCGCCGGTCGCGGCCTCCCTGGCGCGCGCAGGCGTCGAGATCCGACTCAACGCCGGCGTCCGCGAGATTCTGAGCGCGCGGCTCGACGACCTCGACGAGACCGCGACCACGCGCGTGAACGGCGTCCGTCTGCGTTCGGGAGAGACGTTCGACGCCGACTTCGTCGTGCTGGCGGTGCCGTTCGACCGCGTCGCCGCGCTGCTGCCCGACGCGCCGGCGTGTCTTGGACCGGCGCTCGACGCGATCGCGACCCTGAAGCCCGCGCCGATCACCGGGATTCACCTCTGGTTCGACCGGCCGGTCTGTCCGCATCCGCACGTCGTCACCGTCGGACGCGTGATCCAGTGGGTGTTCAACCACACCTTGATCCAGGGTCGCGTCGCGAGCGAGGACGGCGGTCATTATTTGCAACTGGTCGTGAGCGCCTCGTACGACCTCGTCCCGCTCGATCGCGACCGGATTCTCGACGTCGCACTCCGCGAGCTGTGCGAGATCTGGCCCGCGGCGCGCGACGCCAAACTGCTCCGCTCGCGGGTCGTCACCGAGCACGGCGCGACGTTCGGCGTGCGGCCGGGGGTCGATGCGCTGCGGCCCGCGCAACGGACGCCGGTCGGCGGTCTGTTCCTCGCGGGCGATTGGACCGACACCGGCTGGCCCGCCACGATGGAAGGCGCGGTGCGGTCGGGTTATCGCGCCGCGGAGGAGGTTTTGGTCGATCTCGATCGTCCCGAGCACGTGCTCGTGCCCGACTTGCCGCCGTCGCGGCTGTCTCGGAGGCTGTTCGGCCTCACTCGCGACGACCAGCCGCGGGCGGGCTTCGTCCCGACGGTGCGGTCGCAAGCGGAGTCGCCCGCGGGCGCGGAGCCTCGGCCGGCCGTCGCGAATCACGACTGATCACGCCGGCTCGTCGTTCTCGGGAGGGCGGTCCTCGGTCGCGACCTCGGTGGGCGCGTCGAACGCGTCGTCGTCGTCAACCGCGTCCGTTTCGGAGGCGGCCGCCCCGGCGTCGGATTCGGCCGCGAGGATCGGCGCGACTTGGCTCTTGGGGCGATCCACCACGACGTCGAAGCGGGCGATCGTCATCACCGTGAACGTCCACGCCGCGAGGCCGTAAGTGATCACCGACAACACGCACGACTCGGTCAACCCGCGCGAGTTCTCGGCGCTCGTGAACCTGTAGGCTGACCGGCCCGCCAGCACGTCGATGTCCTGGTAGTTCAGGAGAGAACTCCACTCGACCATCGGCGTGACGCCGAAATACGCCAGCGGCGACTCGGTGATCCGCAGCGGGATCACGCAGAAAAGATAGCCGCCGTTCAGGAAGATCAAGAGACCGATCGTGGCGGCCAGCGCGCGCGTGGTCGTGCGGCTGACGAGCGAGAAATAGATCCCGACCGCCGTTGCAAACCAAATGTTGACGGCGGTGACGAGCGCCGCGGTCACGAGGCCGAACGGGTGAATCGACCCGAGCACGAGCCCAAGAAGCCAGTAAAAGGCCATCAAGCCGAGGACCCATCGATAACCCCAGACCGCGCCGACCATCTTGCCGCGGACGATTTCCCAACCTTCGAGCGGCGTGGCGATCAGGCTGATCCAGGTATCGCGCTCGCGTTCGGAGGTGAGCGACGCCGCCGCCGCGACGCCGACGGCGAGCGTCAGAAGCACGTACGCGCCGACGGTGACGACCTTCACGAAATAGCCGAAGTCTTCTTGTTTCGACGAATTAAAGTCCGAGAGGTAACCGTTCGCGAGCAATTCGATGAACGCAGGTTTGGCGGCCTCCCAGGTCGCGTAGCCGAGCATGACCATGACGACGGCGAGAATAAGGCCGGCGACGATTTTGGCGGCGCGACGGGTCTGCGAGAAGTAGCGTTCCTTCCAGAGCATCGCGTCGTCGCCGCAGGCGGGCCGAGGGAAGAGGCGTCGCGCGGGTTTGCCGACGGCCTTCGCGCGGCGAAGGCGTCGGGTCAACCAATTCCCCTCCCCCTCGCTCCGGAAAATGGGCCGCAAGCGCAGCACCGAGACGGTCACGAGCACGAGCCCCGCGCCGAGCTGAAGACCGACCATCCAGTAAAACGCGCCTTCCAGCGATGCGAGGCCGCGTCCCCGCATCATCGGCATCGAGGCTTGGTAAAAGAGCCCGAACGGACTTGAGAGGACAAGCCAGTCGTTCGCCGGTTGGATCGCGGCGTAAATGTAAGTCCAAGGCCAGACGACGCCGGGGGTGCGCAGCACGGCGTCGATGATCGTCGGCAAAAAGAGCCAGGCGAACTCGAGCAGATAGACGAAGGTGATCGCGTCGCGCGGGCGTTTGGACCAGGTCGAGGCCCAGATCGAGGTCGCCGAGAGCAGCCACGCCGTCGAAATCGTGCCGACGAAGCTCCTGAAGACCCACTCGGGAACGACGCCGCCGAAGAGGCTCAGCAAGCTCATGATCGGCAGGCCGACGAGCATGAAGACGCCGACGTGCAGCATCCGCGCGCCGAGCTTGCCGAGCACGATCTCCGGGCTGCCGAGCATGCTGGCCATCAGGTAGTGCAGCGTGCGGCGTTCGCGCTCGTCGGCGATCGTCCCGGCGACAAGGGCCGGCGTGAGCGTCAAAATCGTGATCGACTGCGCGACGAAGAAGGTCCAAAACAGCGTTTGGCCGATCGACGCGATCTCGTTGATCGAGTATTCGTGGTGCGTGCGCGACGGGCCGTAGCGATGCAGTTCGGGGTTGTTCATCCAGACGAGCAAGAGCAGAATCGCGCCGTAGACGAACCTCAAAACATAATAGCGGGCGCGCCGCGCCGTCGTCAGCAGCTCGACGTTGAACACCGGGCCGGGAAGCATGCGGCGTCTCGCGGATGGTCGCGTCGCGAACCGTGCGGCCCGCCGACGCTGTTCATGACAAACGTCACATTTGAATCACTTTACACGCCCTCCCCGTCCCTGGGAACAGCCTCGTCGCGACCCGGACGCGAAGTCGCGCGGTTGTGCTCGCGCCCGCGTCGCGGCTACGATGGCGACGTCACGCTGTGTCACTTGCCGGCGGAGTCGCGCGATGGGTGTTCGAGTCTGGTCCGCCGCCGTTTTCGCGAGTCTCGGCGCGCTCGCCGCGGGCGCGTGCGCCGCCGCCGACCCGCCGCCCGAGCCCGCGCCGTTCAAGGTCGCCTTTCAGCGGTTCGACGCGGGAGCAAAGCCGCTCGAGGCCGGCGAGATCCTCTTTTGGCACGGACGCGCCTACGTCTTCGACCTCGCCGATCGCCACGAAATCGCCGTCTTCGAGCCCTCCAACCCGCGTCTCGAGCTGCTCGACATCAAACGCATGATCCAAACCGAGCTCGACCAGCCGCGGCTTGAGCTTGCGAGCGCGCGCCGGCGACGCACGATGCTCTCCGCGATCGCCCGGCAAGAGCGGGACGGCGGCAAGGCGAATTTGATCGCGGCGTCGATCTCCCGCGACCTCGTCGACCCCAAATTCGAGAGCGCCTTCGACCCCGACTCGCGACGGCTCCGCCTGAAAAACGCGCATGTCGAAGTGGTCGCGACCGGCGTGCCCGTCGCCGACCCCGCGCGGCTTCGGCTCTTCGCCGACACGCTGCGGATCCTCGCCCACCTCGACTCGTTCCGCGAGGAGAACGTCGTCCCCCCCTTCCCGATGCTCGCAACCCTTGACCAGCTCGTGCGCGACCATCAGCTCGCCCCGCGCGAAGTGACGTTCCTCTTCGAGGTCGCCGGGCCGCCCGAAAAGGTCCGCTGGACCTACGAACTCACCCCGGCGTTGACCGACCGCGAGGTCGGCGTCCTCGAAAAGATCGGCCTCCTGCGGCAGCGCGCCGCCAACGTCCGCTTCGACCGCTACGACCGTCGCGGCGACGATTGACCCCCCGCTCGACCGCGTCCGCGGCCCCGTCAAGATTGACAAGGCCCTCGACCTCGTTGTAAAACAAAGACGACGCAGACTTGGGGAATGGTGTAACGGTAGCACGGCTGACTCTGGATCAGTTAGTCTAGGTTCGAATCCTAGTTCCCCAGCTTGGCCGAAGTCGCGGAAGCATGAGCGGTTCCCTCGCGCTTCACCACTCCTCGGACGTCCCGTTCCGTCCGCGGACATCGAGGTCGATCGATGACCGCCGGTCACTCTGCCTGGTCACGTGTCTTCGACGCCCCGTCGAGACGGTTCCTCGTCGTTCTGCTCGGTTGGGCGACGTTCGCGGCGCTGCCGGCCGTCGGTCAGGACATCGAGCGCGAGCCGATCAACTACAGCACGGCGACGCCTCGGAACGCGGTCGCGCGGCTCGAGGAGCGTCTGGCCCGGGGGAAGGCGAAACTCGAGTTCGAGCCGGACCACGGCTACCTGCGGTCGCTGCTGCGGGCGCTCGAGATTCCGGAGTCGTCGCAGGTGCTGGTGTTCTCGAAGACGAGCATGCAGCGCGAGCGGATCTCGCCCAAGACGCCGCGGGCGGT
>JAJYDB010000268.1 GCA_021777845.1 Planctomycetota bacterium | reverse complement strand
AGCATTCATGGCTTGCATTTCCGCGGGCGGCTGCCCGCCCTGCGCGCGTTTAGGGATAAATGGTTCCACAGGGGCAAAATCGAGCCGCGTCCAGGTCATCCGATCTCGTGTCGGATCGAGAGTGATCCGAAACCGAGCCAAAATCGTGTAGCCGAGGATGCCGTCGATCGTCGCGCCCGGCAGACCCAGCGCGTTCATCCCGACGAGTTGGAACGGATCCTCGACCCGAGCTTTCACATGGTCGAGTTGAGGGCCGCCCTCAAATTCCAGGTGGTCGATCGGCGTCCAGAAGTCTTCTTTCGCGGGCTCAACGCCGATTCTTTTGGCTGTCTCGGTCGAAACAAACAGCGCGGGCGCTCCCGTGTCGACGAGGAAATTGAAAGGCCCCTTGCCGTTGATCCGAAGTCGTACGAGAAAGTGATTGGTCTCCGTCAGGCGGTACGGCACCTCGTAGGAGGTTCCGACATCGGGCGGCGGCGCCGGCAACCCCGGCGCGAACGCGGTCGCGGCCGTCAACAATCCTGAAAGAAACGACCATCGCTTCATAAATCACGCCCGCCTTCAAAAAAAAAGGCGACTTCGAGACGTCATGCCGTTGCTGGTCGAACCCACACACAACATCTTATTGTAGCCAAGCTCCCCGGCTTGGACAGCGTCGTTTTTTTGTGACGGCGCGCGGCCCCTCGCGGCACGCGAGGCTTTCGACGATGCGTCGCGGCTTCGGTCCGCATTCGGCCCTCAATTGCCGAGTCAAGAGGCTCCAGGTGCAATGAGGCGTCGAGAGCCGCCGAGTCTCGGGGGATTCTTCCTGTTTGCTCGGCGCGCATCCGCGTGGTACGGTCGAGTGATTCCGAATCTGCCGGAGCGAGGCCGCGGGGGTGACATGGCGAACGCGTTCAATCAGGGGCAGCCGGTTCGAAGCGCGCTGGATCGCGCGCGGACCAAAGCCTATTTCCGACTCTTGCCCATCCTTTTCGCCTGCTACGTCATCGCCTACGTCGACCGCAACAACGTCGGGTTGGCCAAGTTGAACATGATGGACGACCTCCCGGCGTTCACCGAGACCGTCATCGGAGTCGGTTCGGGTTTCTTCTTCTTTACCGGCTATTTGCTGCTCGAAATCCCCGGCACGCTGCTCGTCGAGAAGTGGAGCGCGCGGAAGTGGATCAGCCGGATCATGATCACCTGGGGAATTGTGGCCGCTCTAACCGCAACCGTTCGCGAGCCTTGGCATTTTTATGGATTTCGATTCACGCTTGGGCTCGCCGAGGCTGGCTTTTTCCCAGGCGTGATTGTTTACCTCACGCACTGGTTTCCCAGCCGCGACCGCGCGCGGGCATTGTCTTGGTTCTTGATCGCGACCCCGATTGCGCAGTTCATCAGCCCGTTCATCTCCTATTACATGCTCAGGATCGGGACCGTCGAAAAAGTCGGCGGCGTACTGGTTCACCACGCCGCGATTTTGGGACTGCACGGCTGGCAGTGGCTCTTCATCGGGTGGGGACTGCCTGCGATCGTATTTGGTTTCGTGGTCTTTTTCTTCCTCACCGATCGCCCGTCGCAGGCGCGCTGGCTTGAACCCGACGAGCGCGACGCTCTCGAAGAAGAACTAGCACGAGACAGGGCACATCGCAAGGCGACCGGGGGACATCTTACTCTGGCTCAGGCATTCGCCAACCCGAAGGTCTTGATGTTGACCGCGGCTTACTTCTTTATCGTAACCGGAAATTATGGAGTGGAGATATTCTTGCCGTCGATTCTGCGGGATTGGTATCAGCCCGACTATCGATTGCTCACCTTGATTTTGATGGTTCCTCCACTCGGCTCGCTGGTCGGCCAGTTGCTCGTGGGTTGGAGTTCGGATCGCACGAAGGAGCGTCGACTGCACGCGTCGCTGCCGATCCTGCTCGGCGCGGGGGCTCTGTCGCTCACGCTCATCGGCAAGCCTCCGCTGCCGGTGATGATCGCCCTCTTCACCGTGGCGGCACTTGGATTGAAGGCCTATCTACCGGCGTTCTGGACTCTTCCCAGCCTCTTTTTGACTGAAGCCGCCGCGGCGGGAAGTATTGGGTTGATCAACTCGGTCGGCAATCTCGGAGGCGCTCTCGGCCCCTCGCTGCTCGGTTTCTTGAAAGACAAAACCCACTCGTACGTTCCCGGATTGATCTACCTTTGCATCTCAATGGCCGCCTCGGCGGTAATTATCCTGATGCTCGGTCTCGGGCGCAAACCCGAACACGCGTCGACGGCCGCTCCGATTCTCGACGAGATTATCGAGCCGGTTTGATCGCCTGCGACGGACCCTGGAACGCGCTTTTGAAATCGGCGCCGTATCGCGCGGACGGAGGCGAATGAGACGCCGAGGTTGCACGGCTTGGTTTGACAACGACGAGGGGCCTGATCGACAATAACGCAGGCTGCTCTTTCCCGATTCCGTTTCTGCGTCGGGAGTCGTAAGCGTGGTTCGCATCCGAAGAGTAATACGAAATCGCCGCGCCATCGTGCGAATATTACTTATTGGGTTCGCGGCGATTCTAGTTGCGGCTGCCGTATGGCGTTGGGTTCCCTTAGGAAAGCGGGGTCCGATTCCCGCCGAGGACGCCTACACGCGCGGCGATTGGCAAGCAACGATCGTTGCCGCTCGAGCAAGTTTGCTAAGTCGGCCGGATGATACCGACGCTCTACGAATCCTTGCGCGTGCGACCGCGCGGCTTGGCCGCGACAATCCCGCTCTCGCCCTTTATGGGCGCATCGGCCCAGAGGAGATGAAGGCCGAGGACTATTATCTTGCAGGACAAGCGCTCGAGCATCTCGGTCGCAACGCCGAGGCAGGGGAGCTGCTTAAGGCGGCGTTTCGGGTTGATCCCGATCACTTGGAAACGTTACTCGCAATCATCCGCCGCGACGCAATCACCGACAATCTCGTTGAGGCGACTGAACTGGCGCGACGCCTCGGAAGGCTAGAAAAAAACAAGTCTCGGGCTAAATATATTGAAGGAATGTTACTCGCGGAGCGGCTCGAACCTGTCGCGGCGATCGCGGCGCTCGAAGCCGCTCTTGCACTCGACCCGACAGCAGCGCAGGCGACGGTGTCGCTCGCTTCGGTGCGTAAACAACTCTCGCGATCTTTGTTGCAAGTCGGTCGGGATTCGGACGCCCGTGTCCAACTCGACCTGGTTTTGGCCGAGGGCCCCGATGCGGAGGCCTCTTGGTTAATGAGCCGCGCTTGCCTACGCCTCGGCGACTGGGAGAACGCGGCCAAGGCATTGGAGAAGTCGGCCTCGTATCGCGACAAGCACCCCCTCGAACCCGAGCCCGCGCCGTACATCGGCGCCGCGGCGTGCGTCGATTGCCACCGCGACATCGCAAAGAATCAATTCTTAACTTTGCATGCGTCAACATTTCATCGCGGCGACGACCTTAAATCGCTGTCGTTGCCGAAGCAGCCGCTCGTAGAGCCGTTGTCGCCTAAGATTAGCCACACCGTGGAGCGCGAGGACGACGGTAGGATTCGCTACACCACTAGGCTCGACGGTAAAGTCTACTCCGCCTTGGTGGAGTATGCATTCGGGTCTGGAGACCGCGGCATGACTCTCGTCGGCCGCGACGATCACGGCATCACTCGCGAGCTGCGATACTCGTACTATCCAAGTGTAGAAGCAGGGTGGGATATTACCTCGGGCCACCCGCCCATGCCTTCACCGGGTGACGTGTTGGGCGACCCGATGAACAACGACGGATTACGGCGGTGCGTCTTCTGTCATACGACGCACCCGGCTGCGGCGATCGCGCGGGAGGGCGCGGTCGCCGCCGACCAGGCCATTGGCTGCGAGCGTTGCCACGGACCAGGTGGAAACCACGTGCTTGCGGTCAAAGCGGATTGGTCCGACTTTGCGATCGCGCAGCCGAAGCATGTTCAGGGCGAAGGCATCGTCAAGCTTTGCGGCCAATGCCACAGCCCGCGCGCCGCGACCCCGCCGCGCGACGACCCCACCTCGGTCCGCTTCCAGGCAAGCACACTGACTTGGAGCAAATGCTACAAGGAGAGCGATAACAGGCTGGACTGCGTGACTTGCCACGACCCCCATAAGCGAGTCGAAAAGTCGGCCGCCTATTATGAGTCAAAATGTCTCGACTGCCATGCCGACGCCAAGTCGCGCCCTGCCGGCGACAGCCCCGGAACTTTCCGACAAACCGGCCTGCCAAGCGACCGAAAGCCCGTAACCTGCCCCGTGAACGCGCGCGACGGATGCATCAAGTGCCACATGCCGGCGCAACGCACCGTGATCGCGCACGCATTGTTCACCGATCATTTCATCCGGGTTCACGATCGGACCTCTAACCACGCCGACCCGTCCAAGTAGGAGTTTTGAACCACATTGCGGCGCTGTCCGTCAAGCCTCGGCGCGGCCCATCCCGTGATAGGTAAATCCGAGCGGTCCCATGCGAGCGGGTTCGTAAAGATTGCGTCCATCGAAGATAACTCGCGCTCGCATTAAACGCGACATCACCTCAAAGTCGGGGTTACGGAACTCGTTCCACTCGGTGACGATCGCGAGGGCGTCGGCCTGTTCGAGAGCTCCGTAGGGGCGGTCGCAGTAGGTGAGCTTCGAGCCGTAGATCGCCTTCACGTTGGCGAGAGCCTCAGGGTCGTGAACGCGGACACTGACCCCGGCGGCAAGCAGCGAGTCGATCAGAATCAGCGCCGGGGCCTCGCGAATATCGTCAGTGCGGGGCTTGAACGCAAGTCCCCAGACCGCAACCGTCTTACCCGTCGCATCTCCGCCGAAGTGGGCGAGGATCTTGCGCGGCAGCACCGTCTTTTGATCTTCATTGACCGCGTCGACCGCCTCCATCATCCGCGCGGGAAGCCCGTGCGAGCGCGCCATGTGGACCGCCGCGCGCACGTCCTTCGGGAAGCACGAACCACCGTACCCGGCGCCCGGAAAGAGGAAACTAAAGCCGATCCGCGAGTCGTGACCGATGCCGCGGCGGACGTCGTTGATGTCGGCGTTATAGACTTCGCAGAGATTTGCCATTTCGTTGATAAAACTGATCTTGGTGGCGAGCAGGCAGTTCGCGACGTACTTGGTCATTTCGGCGCTCTCGGGCGTCATGACCAAAAAAGGCCGGTCCGTGCGGAGAAACGGCTCATAGAGGACGCGCAGTCGTTGTCCGACCTCGGCGCGTCGAACACCGACGACAACGCGGTCGGGCTTGTTGAAATCCTCGATCGCCGCACCTTCCTTGAGAAACTCCGGATTGCTCGCAACGTCGAAAGCGACCCTTGTGTGCTCGGCCATCCGACGGGTCAACTCGGCATTCGTGCCGACGGGAACCGTACTCTTCACGACGATGATCTTGGGCTCCGGCAAATGTTTTGCGAGTTCCTCGCCCACCGCCCAGACGCCGCTCAAATCCGCGCCGCCGTCCGAACCTTGCGGAGTACCGACCGCGATGAAAATTATTTCGGCGTCTGAAATCCCCTCCGACAGGCTCGTAGTGAACTTGAGCCGTCCGTCGCGCGCATTACGATGCACCAGTTCAGTCAGACCCGGCTCGTAAATCGGAATCTCACCGCGAAGCAGCATCGCAACTTTCGACTCGACCTTATCGACGCACACGACGTCGTTGCCGCTCTCTGCTAAACAAGTGCCCGTCACCAGTCCAACGTAACCCGTTCCAATCACTGCGATTTTCACCGTTCGAATCCCTCTGTCGCGGTTTTCTTGGGGAGTCGGGTTCGAGTTGATCCATGTTCGAAACGATCAGGGGGTCGAAACAACTTCCCGCTTTCTTCGGAATGGATCGCTTTGCACTCAAGGCAACATTATTAAACGGAGAACGGCAGTTGACAAGGCTGATCGACGGAAAGCACGGCTCGCATAATCGCAAATGATCGCCGTCGCAGACAGCCTCTACCTGAACGGCGCGGCAGAAACATCAATTACGATTGCACAATCATTCACCCTGTTTTGCCAGGCAGCCGTCATGATCAAATACAAACCCGATGCGATCGCGGCGGCCATTCACTCGACCGACGCCCCTGCGAAAGTCTGCGACCAACTCCTCCAAGGATTCGGGCATGACGTTGGCCGGAACAGTTTTCTTCAGAGCTCCCCACGGTCGTTCGATCAGTTTCGTATTACCGTTGCACTTCGACCCCCTCTTCGTGATAACACCTCTCGGTGACGGAGGATCTCGCGGGGATCTGCAGACCTCGTACAGGCGTTGAACGGCCGCAAAACTGCAATTGCAACTGTAGAATCATTTTTCACAATTGTCTTGCCGTGATAAGCAGGCAGGCGAGCGCAACGATGCGCACGTATGAGAGGCTCTGATGC
>JAJYDB010000025.1 GCA_021777845.1 Planctomycetota bacterium | reverse complement strand
GGATCGGTCGGTTCGGGGCGCAACGGCGCTTCCCCTCACTGCCTACTATCGTTGCAATCATGCCCGACGTTCCGCCGCCCGGCCGCTTTCTTTGGCAAAGATCTCGAAAGCGGGGGATAGGGGCGTCGTGGTAAGAGGTGGGTGGAAGGGGAGGGTGGAGGCCGACGGCGTTTGTAGCGCGATTGACAAAAGGGGTTGATTGTGAATACTCCGCGGCGCGACGTCGACACGTTTCGACAACTCCAAGGACGGGGTTGTGCAACGTTGGGACGGGTGAGAGCATTTTGCGGAGCGGTCGCTATGCGGAGCGAGAATCCGACGGGCTCGGCCGCGCTGTTGAGAGCGTTTCGAGGTCGTGCGGAGCGTGCAAGTCGTTACGTAGCTGGAAGTTCGCCCACGACGCGGTGGATTATCACGGGGGCGGGGGCGGTGGCTTTGGCGATTCCGCTGGCGTGGGGAGCCTCGATGCTGGGGCTGGCGCCGGGTATGGTTGCGACGACGAGCGAGGGGGTTTTGCTCGCGGGGGGCCACATCTACAGCCGCGACGACCTCGCCGTGATTGAGCGTGCGCTCGATTTAAAGCGGATTCACTATCGGATCGACGACCAGGGTCATGTGCTGGTTGACGCCGACCATCGTGCCGAAGCCGGCGAGGTCGTCGCGAAGCTCGCGGTCGGGCCGCGGTCGGTGCGCGACTTGATGCGCGAGGCGATTACGCCGAGTCTGCTCGAGAGCATCGGCGACTCGGAGCGGAAGCGCGAGGTTTCGGAAACGCAGGTGGTCGAGGAGCTGATCACGCGGAACCGCGACATCGTAGACGCCTATCTTTACGTGAAAAAGGGTAAAGCGCGGCTCGGCGCGCGGCAACCGGTGGCGGAAAGCGCCTTTGTACGCGTGGAAACGCGCGGCGACCGCATGCTTGATCCGGCAACGGTCGATACGGTTGTGCTTTATTTGCGCGGGCATTGGCCCGAGTTGAAGCCGAGCGCGATCGTGATTATTGATCAAAAGGGACACGAATATAATAATCCGACGGATGCCGCGAGGAGTGCGCTGGCGCGGGCGGCGAGCCGTCAGGATGAGATTCGTCGGCAGTTGCTCGACCAGCTTGATTGGATCAAGGGGGTGCACGTTGTCGTCCAGGTGATTCCGGCGGTGCAGGCGACTCCCGCGGTTGCGGTTGCGGCTGAAGCGGTCGCGCCGGCGGCGCGGCCGCCATTGGGGAGCCCAAGCGGACGCGAACCGAGTTATCAGGGTGGGGCGATTGTTGCGAATCGGCCGATTGATTTGAGTGCGGACGAAGAGCCGGCGCGGGTGGCGCAACCGGTGCCGGCCCCGATGACGACTGCGTTGGAAGCTCCGGCGAGCAGGCCGACGGCGCAGGCAGTGCCCGAGCACGGGACGGTTTGGGTGAAGGTGCCGCGGGGTTATTACTGGCATGCGGTGCAATCCGCGCCGGGGCGCGATCACGGACCAACGGCGGAGGAGCTGCGGCATACGGCGGCGCGGGTTGAGTCGCACATCCGCGAGATGGTGGGGAGCGTGGTTCCGATCGGCGAGCGTTGGAGCGTGAAGGTCGACCCGATCCCCGACGAAACCGAGATGGTGCGATTGAGCGAGGCGCCGCGGTCCTCGAACGCAACGTCGACGATCGATTGGCAGACGCCGCTGGCGGCCGCCGGCGCGACGCTAGCTGTTGTGCTGTTTGCGTTTGGAGCGCGCGCCGCGGCGGGTCGACGTGCTCCGCAAACGGGAAATCGCGGCGGGTACCGAGTTGACCCTCCCGCGAATCCAGTCAGCGAACCGGGCGCGTCGGACCGCGCTCGCGAGTTGGTCCGACTCAATCCGGCGGCCGGGGCGGGCGTGATCGAACGCTGGATCAGTCAAGGGGAGGACCGCGCATGACCGGCGACGCAACCTCAACGCCTCGTAAAACTTACATCAACTCCGCGGCACATCCGCGCGGCGGCGGCTCCACACCGCGAGTGCATGCGCGTGCGTCGGTTGGCGTTCGCGAGACCGACGACGGCGGCAGCTCGCTGCGCAAGGCCGCAGTGTTGCTGGTGAGTCTCGAGCAGCCGCTCGCCTCGCAGTTGCTCGCGCAGCTTGATCGCGAGGCGGTCGAGGCCGTCACGCTTGAGATTGCGCGGCTGGATCGGATCACGCCCGACGAGCAGCAGGCTGTGCTCGAGGAATTTTACGCGCTCGGCGTCCGCCGGCTGCGCTTTGTTTTCGAGGACATCGCGCGTATCGACGACCACGCGGTCCGCGAAGCGTATCACAACGAGGACGCCGCAACCTGGGTGCTGGCGCTTGCCGGCGCGGCGCGAGCCGTCCGCACGCGCGTTCTTAACGCCCTCCCCGCGGAGGTCGCCGAATCACTCCGACAAAGCCTCGCGCGACTCGGGCCGTTCAGGCTCGACGACGCCGAGACCGCGCAGGCCGAGATCGCGGAACGTCTACGACGACTGCACGATCAGGGCCGCGTCAATTTACCCGAGCCAAGCGGCCAGGAGGAAATCCTTGTCTGACCTCGTTGCCTTTGACGACCTCGGCACGCTCGACGCCGGCGACCTGCGCGCCGTCTTCGACCAGGTGCCGCGCACCCAAGTTGTCGACGCCCTCGCCGCCGCGCCGCCGCATTTGCGCAAGATGCTGCTCTCGAAACTCGGCCGCGCGCGCGACGGAGAATTGCCCGAACTCGTCGCCGGACGCGGCGCGGTCGACGGCGCGGAAGCCGCTCAAGCGCAACAGGCGATCGTGCACGCGATGCGCCGGCTCGCGCGGAACGGCATCGTTGCATTCGATGATCCCGACGATATTACAAGCTGATATCACGCAGACGCCGGCCTTCTCGTGTGCTGACTCTTTTCATATGCCTATATTAATATAATGTCTATTCACAAGATCCGACAATCCGTGCTGATCTTGACGTTGTGCGTCGCGACGGTCGATTGCGCCTATGCTCAGGGCGACGAAAACAGCGTCGGGGCGGGCACATTCGGGCTCCATCCGCGGCCGAGCGGCCAGTCGAGAAGCGCGGGGGGTACGGGGGGATCGGGCTTCGGTTGGGTTGGTCCGGCGGCGATCACGCTCGTGTTGGCGGTTGCGGGAGCGGGCGGCGTTCTGCTCAGAAAGTCGTCGACGCGGCAGGAGCCTGGTATGCTGCGCGTGGTTGGTCGGACGTCGATCGCGCCTCGACACGCGCTGGCGCTCGTGCAGGTGGGCGACCGTGTGTTGATTCTCGGCCACGGGCCCGACGGTCCCCCCGCGCTGCTCGGCGAGATTGACGACCCGGATGAGATCGAACGCCTCACGAGCGCGTACGGTGGTCGATTGAAACAAATGCCGATACCTTCGCAATTAAGTGGTGCACAGGCGAACGCACACGTCGATTCAGCGTCCACGCATATCGTCGCGTCGTACGGGTCGGAATCAACGCGCCCCTTGATCCCTGCGCCGCATGTCGCGATGCCGAAGTTTGTCGGAACGCGGAAGGAAGGCTGATGACGCGCCTCGTTTTGACGGTCTGCGGCTTGATTTTGGCTGCGGCGACGACGCGCGTCGCAAGCGCGGGCGAGTCGCCGCGGAGTGAACAGGGTCGTACGCGCGCGATGGCCCCCGCGCATGCGTCGTCGCGGGAAAAGGCGCAACAGGGCGCGTCGAGCGCGGACGCGCGGGCCGCCGACGTCGATCGGACGCCGAGGGTCGCGAGCGCTCCTGCGGGCGCGGCGGTTGACGCGTGGCCTCTTGCCGGCGTGAATATCCCAGAACCTTTGATGCGCAGCGCGACGACGGTGTTGGTCTTCGCGGCGGTCTCGTTCGCCCCGGCGGCGGCGCTGATGGTCACGGCATTTGTGCGGATTCAGATTGTGCTCATGTTGTTGAGGCAGGCACTTGGCAGTCTGGCGGTGCCGGGCAACCAGGTGTTGACGGTGCTTGCGCTGTTGCTGACGGCGCTGGTGATGAAGCCGACGGCCGACGTCGTTTACGAGCGTGCGATCGCGCCGTATTCGGCGGGAAAGCTCGACGCTGCGCGCGCGTGGACGGCGGGCTCGACGCCGATCAAAAGGTTCATGATTGATCAAATCGCGCGCACGAACCACGAGTCGTATCTGTGGCGGTTGCACGACGAGCTGACCCCGCCGACGCCCGGCCGACCTGATCCGACGTACGCCGAGGAGATGCCGCTTACCATCGTGGCGCCCGCGTTTATGCTCAGCGAGTTGTCGACTGCGTTTATGATCGGATTTTATCTCTACTTACCTTTTCTCGTGATTGACCTCGTCGTCGCGTCGGTTTTGGCGGCGATGGGGCTGTCGATGATGCCGCCGACGCTCGTGGCGATGCCGCTCAAACTGGTGCTGTTCGTGCTGGCCGACGGCTGGGTGCTGGTCGCGTCGATGTTGATCCGCGGGTTCGCGATCGGGTCGTACTGACGCGCCGGCTAAATCATTGAAATCATGACGTGGTGACATCTCATGGATATGACGACGGCGCTCGATTGGTCGCGCGAGGCGTTGCGCACGGCCTTGATTTTAGGCGGGCCGGCGTTGTTGACGGCGCTTGCGGTCGGGCTCTTCATCGGCGCGTTGCAAACGATGACGCAGCTTCACGAGCCGACGATCAGCTTGATTCCGCGTCTGGTCGCGGTCGCGCTGGCGGTGCTGGCGCTCTTGCCGTGGATGATCGGCCGCTGGGTCGCCTTCGCGGTCGAACTGATCGAGAACATCCCCGAGCGATTCTGAGCGGCGCGGGAAGCGCGGCGCCCATGAAGTACCGCTCGCCCGCGGGGGCGAGGCGGTACGGTGGAGTATCTTGGTGCGGAGCCGCGGTTGGAGTAACTCCAAGCGCGAATCGGTGGAGTTATTTCCGCCGGTCGCGGTTTACTTCACGCGCCGTTGTGGTCGTGGTCATGCTCGTCTTGGCCTTCGAGACGGTCGAGGAGCTCGTCAAGCTCGACGACGTCGCCGGTGATTTCGATGTCGGCGATGTCGCCGAGGCGATGCTTGCGGCCGCGGATTTCGACCTCGACGTCCTCGATCGGCGGGACCGCGTCGGGGTCGGCGACGTCGAGCGCGTCGTAAGCGGCCATCACGGCGGCTTCGAACTCAGCCTCGTCGATGCCCAGTTTGGAGAGGATCCCAGCCTTCGGGTCGACCTCGATGCCGATCTCGGGCAGGTCGTTGTCGTGTGCGTCGGCGTCCATCGTGTCGGTCCATTCTGACAATATGTGCAAGTAGGGTTGTGAAGCGATAAGCAGGCGACCCGCTTCTCGCGGAGTGTTCGCCGCAACGACGCCCCACGCTTACGACAGCAGAAATTCGAGGTCGTCGCGCGTGAGGTTTTGGATGAGCCGGTTGTCTTCGCCGAGAATCGCGTCGGCCAGGTCGCGTTTCTTCGATTGCAATTCGAGGATCTTCTCCTCGACGGTGTCGCGGCAAATCAGTCGATACGCGAAGACGCGCTGCGTCTGGCCGATCCGGTGCGACCTATCGATCGCCTGCGCCTCGACCGCGGGATTCCACCAGGGATCGAGCAAATAAACATATTCCGCGGCGGTCAAATTCAGCCCCAAACCGCCTGCTTTCAGGCTGATCAGGAAGATCGGGATATCGGGGTTGGTTTGGAAATTCTCGACGCGCGCGGAGCGGTCGCGGGTGCGGCCGTCAAGATATTCGTACTTGAGGCCGGCTTGATCGAGCCGCTCGCGGACGATGGCGAGGAAGCTGGTAAATTGTGAAAAGATGAGGACCTTGTGACCCTCTTCGACGACCTCGGCGAGTTGCGGCAGGAGCATATCGAGCTTGGCGCTTGGGTCGCCGATGCGCGCGGGGTCGATGAGGCCGGGGTGGCACGCGGCCTGTCGGAGCCTGAGCAATGCCTCGAGGACCTCGATCTTGGACCGCGACAGCTCGTTGGTCTCTTTGCGCAAGAGCGCGGCGCGGTAGTGCGCCCGGAGTTCTTCGTAGCACTTGCGTTGCGCGGGCTCCATGTCGCACTGCAAGGTTTGCTCGGTTTTTTCAGGGAGATCCTTCACGACCTGCGCCTTGGTGCGACGCAAGATGAAGGGGCGGAGGCCGCGCGCCAGCGTGATGCGGTCGGCGTCGGCGTCGGCCGCGAGGCGTTTGAAGACGGTGCCCGCGCCGAGCATGCCGGGGTTGAGAAACTCAAAGATCGACCAGATCTCGCCCAAGTGGTTTTCGATCGGAGTGCCGGTGATCGCGAGGCGGTTGCGACCGCGCAGCAAGCGCGCGGCCTTCGCGGCCTGACTGTCGGAATTCTTGATCGCCTGCGCTTCGTCGAGAATCACATAATCAAATTCAAAGTTGGCCAGCTCGGCGACGTCGGTGCGCAAGGTTCCATAAGTGGTGATGATCAAGTCATAATCATTGAAGTGAGCGCGGAGGCCGTGTCGATTCGGGCCGGTGTAGTCGAGCAGTCTGAGTCGAGGGGTAAAGCGTTCGGATTCTTGGATCCAGTTGAAGACGAGCGAGCGGGGCACGACGGCGAGCGCCGGTCCTTTGCTTTGGCGTCGCGAGCGTCGACGCTGGAGCAGGGCGAGGACTTGGATTGTTTTGCCGAGGCCCATGTCGTCGGCGAGGATGCCGCCGAAGTCGAATTTTTGGAGGTAGTCGAGCCAGCCGAGGCCCTCGCACTGGTAGGGGCGGAGTTCGCCTTGAAAGCCCGGCGGCGCTTCGAGCGCCTCGACGCCTTCGAATTGGTGGATCGACTTGCGGATCTTGGCGAACGCGGCGTCAACCTGGATTTCGGGTTGCGCGGCGAGGAGCGAGTCGAGCAAGCCGGCCTGCGAGGTGTTGAAGCGGAGCGCGTCGTTTTCGGCGTTGCCGAGTTCGACGAGGAGGCCGTATTTTTTGAGCCAGTCGTCGGGGAGCATGCCCATCGAGCCGTCGCCGAGCGCGACCATGCCGTCGCCTCGACGCGCCGCGGCGAGCAGGTCGGGCAGGCTGATGCTTTGATCGCCGTAGTCGATTTTGCCGCCGAGCTCGAACCAGTCGATGCCGGTGGTGACGGCGAGTTTGAAGTCGCCCGCGGGTCGGATCAGCTTGCCCTCGGCCTCGACGCGCCAGCCCGCGAGCACGAGTTCACGCGTCACTTGCGCCAAGCGTTTCGGCGAGAGTTCCATCGTGCCGGGGTCGACGCGCGGGTCCTTGGACTCGCGGAAGCCGAGTTCGAAGAGGAAGATGTCGGCGGCGGCCTCGGCGTTGGTGTCGCGGCGGATCACGAGGCCGAGCTCGGTGGAAACCGCGAGCGGCGTGGTGCGTCCGGCGGGGATGATTGCGCCGTTGTAGTCGAACTCGAGTTCGGCAAGGAGGCGGTCGGCGCTTGCGCCCCAGTT
This sequence comes from Planctomycetota bacterium, assembly GCA_021777845.1. Classification (GTDB taxonomy): domain Bacteria; phylum Planctomycetota; class Planctomycetia; order Isosphaerales; family Isosphaeraceae; genus JAJYDB01. The sequence continues at coordinate 21,650 of JAJYDB010000025.1, read as the reverse complement.
TTGTCGAGGCGACCGGATCGTCAAGCAAGGGCGCGGCTTGACGTCGATCTCGACGAACGACTGCGACTGCGACTCGACGAGCTCGGCGGCGCTGACGCGGGCCTCGGCGAGCAGCCGGCCGAGCGTCAGATCCTGCTGCGGGTCGACGAAATCGATTTCCTTTTCGTGACGGAGGCGGATGATCCAGGGCATCACGCCGACGTCGTCGAACCTCGCGGCGCGGCCGACGCCGAGCACGAGCAGGCCCGAGACAAGCACGAGCGGCTCGGCGAGATCCATGCGGTCGGAGCGGTTGCCGTGCGCGTCGGTTCGGCGCAGCGCGCCGCGCCAGGCCCAGCGTTTGCCGCCCAATTCGGAGCGGACATCGAGCACGAACCGCCAGGGCGTGCCGTCGTCCCAGCGCATCGCGGGGGGGTCGTCCTCGCCCTCGGTGCGCCGCAGTCGCAGGCGTCCGGTGCGCGCCAGCCGCTCGATCACGAGCGCGGGGTGGCGCCTCAGGACAAAGCGGCGCGTGCCCGCGGTGGGTGCGGAGCCGTCGGAGGGTTGCCCGTGACGGCTCGCGGCGCGGGGCTCGGGCTCGTGATGCGTCTGCGGTCGTTGCGGGATCGCGGTCTGCGCCTCCTCAAGGAGCGTCAACAGCTCGCGATCCTCGGGCTCGTATTTCGCGGGGGGCGTCGCGGGTCCGTGCCACCAAGCCTTGAGCGGACCCCACTCGCCGCCGCCTCGACGCTGACGACGCAGCAGGTCGACCACGATCTGGTTCTGAGCCAACGACGAAGGGACGTCGAGCACGTACACCAGCAGACGCTTCGAGTCGCGGTTGGGGACTTTGCCGCGTACCTTGCCGACGCGTCGCGGCGCCTCGCGATCAATCCGGCCCGGTCCCGAAACGGGAGCCGCGCCGCGGGCGCGTCCGCGAGCTGCGCCGTGTCCATGAGTTCCCGCCGTCCCGTGGTCGTGCGGACCCCGACGCGCGGCCGGATGCGCGGGTCGCGGGCCCACCACCTCGTCCAAGCCGGGCGGGGGAGGGACGTCGCCGTTCACCGCGGTCCGACGCAGGTCGCTGACCAACCGCAACGGCCGCATCGGCGGCGAGTGCAGCAGGTCGCGCGCATCGGCCATCAAAATCGTCGCCCACAAGTGCTTGCAGGGGTCGCCGTTCGGCGAAAAATACGGGCACGTGCACGACGCGAGCAGGCGTCCGCCGCGCAAACGCAGGCGCACGCGATACTTGTCGGTCCCGCGCACCCGCGCCGCCACCTCGCCGGGCTTGGTCGCGGTCACGACCACGCGGCCCTTCATGAAGTACGACTGCCCGCGCGCCCGCACGGCGTCGGCGAAGTCTCTCGATACTTTTTGCGCGATCCCCATCATCACTCGGCACTCGGACGGGACAGCGACGATCGACAAATTCGAAGGCCGCGTCGAATCAGCCCACACGCGCGCACGGCGCGACCAAAGTCCGGCCGCAAGGCCGCGCGGCAAATCACGCGAAACCGGCAGGGCGACCGCATTCAGCCTCGAAACATCGGGGAAGCACGGCGGACAAAGAGCGCGGCCGTTACGGAACCGCGCAAGACGACCTGCGGCATCGACTTAGACGTCAAGGTTCTTGACCTCCAGCGCGTGCTTTTCAATGAACTGCCGGCGCGGCTCGACGTCGTCGCCCATGAGCGTCGTGAACAGGTCGTTCGCGGCGGCGGCGTCTTCGAGACGAACTTGCAGCAAGGTACGCTTCGAGGGATCCATCGTCGTTTCCCAAAGCTGCTCGGCGTCCATTTCGCCCAAGCCCTTGAAGCGGGTGATTTTGATCCCCTTTTCGCCCAGCCTGCGCACCGTCGCGACCAGCGCCCGCAAGTCGGCAAGCGGGTGCGACTCGCCGTCGCGCTCGAGGATGAAACGCGGCGGGGGTTCGTCGCCGGTGATCTCGATCGGCAGCAAAACCTCGGCGCGCATCCCGAATTCGTCGCGCAGCCGCGCGAGCTGTTTGTTGAGCACGCGGACCTCGTGCAGCTCGACGATATGGTCGGCGAGATCGCCGTCGGCCTGCGCGGCCGGACCGTCGTGCGCGGCCGCGTCGGGAGCGGCGGCGTGACGGCTCTGTTCGTCCTCGACCTCCTCCGCGGTGTAATGATACCGCTCGCCGTCCTCGTCCTTGATAATATACAACGGCAACAAGCCCGTCGTCGGGTGCGCCTGCTCCAAAAACGCGCGCAGAGGCCGGTTCCGGCGTCCAAAGGCGCGGAGACCGAGGTCAAGGCCGGTCACGATCTCGAGCAAAACCCGCAGACGGTCGCCGACGATCGTCGCGGACGCCTCGGCCCCAGGCATCGCGAGTTCCGCGCCCGCAAGGCCGTTCTCGACCAAAATCGTCTGCATCTCGGCTTCGGTTTGCAGGTAACGCCGCTCTTTTTTGTTCGTGATCATGTACAGAGGCGGCTGCGCGACATAAAGATGCCCGTCGCCCACGAGCCGCGTCATCTGTCGGTAAAAGAACGTCATCAGAAGCGTGCGGATGTGCGAGCCGTCGACGTCGGCGTCGCTCATCATCACCACTTTGCCGTAACGGCGCTTCGAGGGATCTTCTTCCTCGCCGATCCCGCAGCCGACCGCGGTGATGATGTTGCGCACCTCCTCGTTGCCGAGGACGCGGTCGAGCCGGGCGCGCTCGACGTTCAAAATCTTGCCGCGCAACGGCAAAATCGCCTGATACAAGCGGTCGCGACCCCCTTCGGCGGTGCCGCCCGCGGAGTCGCCCTCGACGAGGAACAGCTCGCTCGAGTCTTGGTCGTGCGTCGTGCAGTCCATCAGCTTGCCGGGCAGTCCGCCGCCCGAGAGCACCCCCTTGCGGTTCCGGACCAGCTCGCGCGCCTTCCGAGCCGCCTCGCGCGCCTCCGCCGCCAGCAACGCCTTCGCGATCACGCGCTTCGCCGCCGTCGGGTTCTGCTCGAGGAACTCGGCGAGCTTGTCGTTCACAACCTTCGTAACGATCCCCTCGACGTCGCTGTTCGTCAGCTTGATCTTCGTCTGGCTCTCGAACTGCGGGTCGGGCACCTTCACGCTCACGACCGCCGTCAATCCCTCTCGAAAATCGTCGCCGGTGATCGCCAGATCCTTCTTCCCCTGCGGCGTGTTCGACTTGGCGTAATTATTCAACGTGCGCGTCAGCGCCGCGCGGAACCCCGTCAGGTGCGTCCCCCCCTCGATCGTATGAATGTTGTTGCAGTACGAAATCACGTTCTCGCTGATCGAGTCGTTGTATTGCAACGCCACCTCGGCCTCGACGCCGCGGTCGTCGTCGCGCCCCAACAGCACCACCGGAGGATGTAGCGGCGTCTGGGCTCGGTTTAAGTAAGCGACAAATTCGGCGAGGCCGGTCGTCGAGTAGAACTCGTCGAGCTTCGGCTCGTCGCCGCGTTCGTCGCGGAGCCTGATGCGCACGCCGCGGTTCAGGAACGAGAGCTCGCGGAGCCGTTTTTCGAGCGTGTCGTAGTCGAACTCGGTGCGCGGAAAGATCGCGCCGTCGGGGAAAAACTGGATCTTGGTGCCGGTCGACTTCGCGGGTCCCATCACGCGGACGTTGCCGAGCGGCTTGCCGCGCTCGAATTCTTGCCGCCAGACGTGTCCGTCGCGACGAATTTCGGCGTGCAGCCACTCCGAGAGCGCGTTCACCGCGGTGACGCCGACGCCGTGGAGTCCGCCCGAGACTTTATACGAATTATGGTCGAACTTGCCGCCGGCGTGGACCTTCGTGAGCACGATTTCGAGGGCGCTTTTGCCGCTCTCCTCGTGGACGTCGACCGGGATGCCGCGGCCTTCGTCCTGGACCGAGATCGAGCCGTCGGCGTGCACGTTCACTTCGATCGAGCGGCCGTGGCCGGCCATCGCCTCGTCGATCGAGTTGTCGATCACCTCCCAAACCAGGTGGTGCAGGCCGCGGGTGTCGGTGCCGCCGATGTACATCGAAGGGCGCAGGCGGATGGCTTCGATCCCCTCGAGCACGCGGATATTGGCGCCGGTGTAGCCGGCGTCGTGCGTGATGTCGAGATGCTCGTCGATTGCGGGGACGAGGCCGCCGTCGCCGTTCGCGGCGGCAACGAGAGCGGCCTGGTTCGGATCGCGGTCGAGGGTCGGGACGGCGTCGGGATCGCTGCTTGCCATAGGGGAATTTACCTTCGGTGCCGGCGGCAACCGGCATTCGCGAGCAAAAGGCGCGAGGGCCGGTTACCAACAAACAACGTCGATTCGAGGCGCGCCGCGCCTCCAAAAAACGCGGCCGCTCGGGGGGTGAGTCAGCGCTCGTCGCGCGGCGTTCGCGACGGACTCGTTCGCTTCGATTCCGTGCTCGCGGGCTTTGCCGGCGTGTTTTCGACCGGCCCCACGCGGAAACGGATGTCGTCGATCTTCGTCGAAGGGGCATCGCGCCGAAGCGCCGCCAGCAACGCGGGCTTTCGGAATGCCGCCAACTCCTCCAGGAGGGTCGAGTGCGCCACCGTCACGTTCAACATCCCGCGACGCACCTCGCCGACTCGCGTGAAGCGGCAGGCGGGCTCGCCCACCGCGGCGTTCCAGGCCTCTTCCAACTCCTTCAAACCGCGCAGACGCGCAAATCCGCGCGCGGCGAACATCTCGCCGAGAATCTCGCCCACAGCCTTCGGTCCGCCGCCTCTCGGGCTCGCCATGCTCTCCGTTCCGTCCGTCCGTCCGCGTGGTTGCTCCAACGCGGACAAGGGGCACGCCAAATCCGTGATCGCTGCCGGACCGCCGTCGCACAGGGGCGACACCGAGAATGGACGTCCTCTCGATTCTACACAAACTCCTGCAAAATCGCAACATCAGTGCAAACGCGATCGTCGCTCCGCAAGTCCTCCCGACCCGCGCTTCGTTTTTTCGCGCGCCCCGATCGTCGCCGCCGCGCGTCAACGCTCGCGCGTCAGCGGCATCACGACGTACGTGTAGCGGTCGTCGGTCTTGAACACCGCGGCGTTTTTCGAGTCGATGAGCTCGATGTGGACCGTCGAGGCGTCGTCGAGCGTCTTGAGCGCGTCGGTGAGGTAGCGCGGGTCGAAGGTGATCTCGACCGGCTTGCCTTCGTAACCGATGGGCAGGTCAACGTGCGAGCTGCCGACGTCGGCCGCCTGGCTCGCAAGCCGGAGCACGCCCTCGGAGAAGTTGAAGTCGACGCCGCGGCTCTCTTCGCTCGTCACGATCGACGCCTGCTCGACCGCCATCCGCAGCGGGCCGACTTCGACCGAAACCTTGTTCTCGACGTGCGTTGGGAACACGTCCTGATAGCGCGGGAACCGGCCTTCGACGAGCCGGCTGTAAATCACCGCGTTCTCGGTGCGGACGAGCACGTTTTTGTCGGACTGAATCGCGATGTGAACCGGCGGGTCGTCGTCGTTGATGTTGCGCTCGAGGATCTTCAGCGCCTTCACCGGCACAACCGGCGAGCCGGTGGGGCTGGGTGCGGCGTCGGGATTCTCGATGTCGGCCGGGGCGATCATCCGCGCCAGACGTCGGCCGTCGGTGCCGACCATCGTGAGCGACTCGGGTGTGAACTCGATCAAGCACCCGCCGAGCGCGTAACGCGTGCTCTCGGGGTCGGTCGCGAAGCTGGTGCGACGGATCAGGCGACGCAGGTCGGTCGCCGAAACCACGTGATACGAGACCGCGGCGAAGTCGGGCACCTCGGGGAAGTGCTCGGGGTTGTCGCTGGGCAACTTGAATTCCGAATGCCGACCGCGGATCAGGATCTGGTCGTCGACCGTCTCGATCGAAAGTTCGTCGTCGGTGCTGGTCCGCAGAATCGACCCGACCTTGAGCGTGGGCAGGATCACCGCGCCGGGCTCTTCAACCTGCACCCCCAGCACGCGATGCCGAATGCCGACCTCAAGGTCGGTCGCGAGCAAGGTCGAGCCGTCCTCGCCGTCGACGACGAATTTGACGTTCTGGAGGATCGGTTTCGGGCTCCGCGTCGGCGCGACGCCGGTGACCATCGCGAACGCGTTCAGCAATCCCTCGCGGTTGCACAGCGCTTTCATGCAAACTCCCCGTCCTCGTTGACCTGCCCTTTTCGAGCGCGGCGCGCGGCCGACCGGCTCCCGCGATGTCGAGGCGTGTCTCTCTGCGCTCTTAAGTGAAAGAGAGCGCTCTCCCGTCGTCTTCTTCGAAGACGTCCGCCCCGACTGCGCACAGCCTTGGCCCGCGACACGGGAACGTGATATTACCAACCTGGTTGCGCGGACACAACCAGCCGCGTTTGCTAGGGGAAAAGCTGTCGACGACAGCGTTCGCCGCCCGCTGTTTGCCGACCGCCGCCGCCGCGCGACGACTGCGCGCCGGTTCGTCGCCGCACGAGCGCGATCCGCCGCGACGCGCCCGTGCACGGCGCCGTCAACAGGTTATCCCCGGGGCGTTGTGCATCGACCGGCGGCAGCCGCGAGCCTCGAAGAACCCGCGCGATGCGCGCGCGATCAGAGAATCGACGGCACGCCCGTCCCAAAGCGCGTTCCCGGATCGTATTACACAAAATACGCTCTGCATAGACGCATCCAGGCGGCAAAACCCGCCGGTCAATTGCGTCTTTCCTTGAAGGAGGGGATCATTCGCGCAAGCGGGTTTGCGGCGATGCTTTTCCCCGGCCTTGAATGAGGGGATAGAATAAACAACTGGACGGCGCGTGTGTGGATCTTTGCGAGGTCGGCGAGGCGGGGGCTTCGTTCCTTTGTTGAAAGAAAACACCTTTGGATACAGGACGGCTTGTACGAGGTCCCGGCGGCAAGATAAAATTTTCTTTAGAATCGTAGGCGGCGGGGCGGGAAAGTTTGCGTAGACATTGCTCATTTGGTCACCTATTGTTAGGTGACCGGGCGCGCGGGCCAGGTCGCGGCTCGTGACGTGTGGGGCATGGATTGGAAAGTCGAAGGCGCACGACGCATCATGCGTAGAATCAACTTGCGATTTTTGGCGATATTGGTGGGCGCAACCGCTGTCTTTGGCGTCCTCGTTTTTTTTGTGCATCGTGTGCAGACCAAGCGTTCGGCGCACGATTTGCTCGCGCGAGCGGCGACCGAGCAAAAGAAGGGGGAGTTGGTTGAGGCGGAGAAGGATTACGGCCGGTACTTCCAGATCAATCCGCGCGACCCGGAGGCGTTGGGTCAATACGCCGAGTTGATCGACCAGATGGCGCGCGGCGATCGCGACAAGATGCGCGTGTTCTTGACGTTCCAGCAGGCGTTGCGCGAAAGCCCGGCGCGGGACGACCTGCGTCGTCGTTTCATCAAGGTCGGCAACGAATTGCGGCGCACGTCCGACGTGCAGGCCAGCTTGGACATGTTGCTGGAGAAGACGCCGAACGACGGCGAGCTCGAGTATGAGCAGGGGTTGTGTTTGGCGGGTGGAGGCGACAACGCCGGCGCGGCGGAGTGGTATGAGAAGGCGCGGCGGCACAAGCCGGATCTCTTGGAGGCGCCGACGCGGCTGGCGGGCTTGCTGCGCGGCGACCTGAACGCGACGCCGGGCGCGGCGGCGCGTGCGGATCAGGTGATAGACGAGATGGTGGCCGCGAACAAAGAGAATTATAAGGCGTATGCGTTGCGCTCGCGTTATCGGCGGCAGTTTAAGCTGCCGGGCTCGGCCGACGACTTGCGGGTTGCGTTGAAGATGGCGCCCGACGACCCCGACCTGGTCATCGACGCGGTCGTCGAGGCGTGGACGCAAAAGAAGCCCGCCGAAGCGAAGCGACTTGCCGAGGAGGGGATCAAGGCGCATCCCGAGGACCTGCGGTTTTACGAAATCCTGGCGCGGGTCGAGTATCAGAGCAACGAGCGCGACGCCGCGCTCGAAACGCTCCGCGACGCTCTCAAGAGATACCCCGACCAGAGCATTCTCCGCTGGCGACTGGCGTCTTGGCTGGTCGAAATGGGGGATTCTCCCGAACTCCAGAAGCAGATTGCGATCTTGCGGGATCAGGGGTTTCGCGCCGAAGCGATCGACGCTCTCGTCGCGACGACGCAAGTTTTCAAAGGCGAGTGGGCCGCGGCGAAGGCGAGGCTCGAGCGGATCACCCCTTTGATCGACAACTTGCCCGAGCTGGGTCCGCGCGCTTATTTCGAGTTGGCGATTTGCCGAGGCAAGCTGGGCGACCTGAAGGGGCAGATCGCGGCCTTGAGGCGCGCGCTTGAGCTGAATCCCAACTGGGTTTCCGTCCAGGTCGCACTCGCCGACGCGCTTGGGCAAGCCGGCAAAGCCGACGAGGCGATCGCTCAGTTTCGCGAGCTTGCGGCCAACGTGCCTGCGGTTCGCACGCGCCTGGCACAGCAGTTGTTCGTGCGGAACATCCGACTGGCCCCGGCGCAGCGCAATTGGAAAGAGGTGGACGCGGCGCTGAACGACGCCGAGAAGAGCGGCGCCGACCCGCTCGAGGTGGCCTCGTTGCGGGCCAATGTCCTGATCGCGAACAACGAGTTCGATCAGGCGAGAGTCCTGCTCGAAGGGATCCGTAAAAAACTCCCCGACCAAGTCGGCCCCTGGATCGCGCTCTGTGAGCTCCAGCGGATTCAAGGGAAGCTCGATCAGGCGCTGACGACGCTTGAGGAAGCCGGCCGGCTGTTCAAGAATCGGCCCGAGATTCTGCTCCAGAAGTTGCAGTACCTGTCGACGCGCGGCAAGCCCGACGACGTCAAGGAAATCCACACGATCGCCGACCAGGTCGCGACCTTGCCCGAGGCGCTGCAGACCGTCGTGTTGCGCGGCGTCGCGACGGCGTTCTTAAAGCTGGGCGACGTCAAGGCGGCGCAACCTCTCTGGGACGACCTTGCACGTCGGTTGCCGAACGACGTCTACGTCGAATTGATCTGCTTCGACCTCGCCATGCAAGCCGCCGACGACGCCAAAGTGAAGCAGGTCATCGCGAATTTGCGGCGGATCGAGGGCGAGGAGGGCACGAATTGGCGCTACACCGAAGCGAGACGCCTTATAAAGCTTGCACAGGCGGGCGATCAAGCGGCGGAGGCGGAGGCGCGTCGGATTTTGGTGGTGCTGGCGGAGCAGAGGGCGGATTGGCCGCAACCGTCGCTGGCGTTGGCGCAGCTTGATGAGCAGGAGGGGCACACCGACGAGGCGGTGCGTTTGTATTTGCAGGCGATCGACTTGGGGACGCGCGACGCCGAGGTGATTCGTCGGACGGCGTCGTTGTTGTTCGCGAGTCGGCGCTACGCCGAGGCCGACGACGTGATTCGCAAGCTTCCGGCGGAGGTGCCGCTGACGGGCGAATTGCAGAGACTGGCGTCGAGCATCGCGCTGCAGAATTCGGACGTGAGTCGCGCGCTCGATCTTGCCCGCCGGGGGGTTGCGTCGAACCCCAACGACCCGAACGAGCACCTTTGGCTGGCGCAGATCCTGCAATCGACCGGGGATTTGAAGCAGGCCGAGGTGGAGGTCCGACGCGCCGCCGAGCTGAATCCGGGCGACGGCGACGCGTCGGTGGCGCTGGTTCAATTCTTGATGCGCGCCGGCCGCAAGGACGACGCGGCGAAGGTGACCGCCGACGTCGTGAAGCAAACCGCTCCAACGCCGACGAATCTTACCGCGGCGCGCTGTTTTGAGGAGCTTGGCAACATCGAGGCGGCGCGGCAAGCGTACGACGCGGCACTCGCGGCGAAGCCGAACGATTCGAGCCTGCTGCGGCGGGCCTGCGAATTCGAGATGCGCGCCGGCAACAACAAGGAAGCCGAAGTTCGTTTGCGTCGACTGTTTACGCTCGAAGGCGAGGGCGTGGTCGCGACCGACGTTGCTTGGGCGCGTCGGACCTTGGCCGTGGTGCTGACGCGCAGCGACGACTATCAGCGCTCGCGCGAGGCGTTGAGCATTCTCTCGCCGTCGTCGTCCTCTTCAACCGCCGAGGCCTTGGACAGCGAGTCGCTCGATGATCTCCGCGCTCGCGCCCGCGTCTTGCTGGCGCAGAAGACGCTCGCCGACCGCAAGCTTGCGACTCGGATTCTCGAGCGGGTCATTGAGCGAGCCCCCGCGACCTCCGACGCCGATCGGCTGCTGCTCGCGGTTCAAATTTACGCCGAACAGGGCGACTGGTCGCGCGCCGTCGAGCAAATGCGCGACGTGCTCGCGAGGCAGCCGAACAATCTCTACGTCGTCGCCGACCTTGCTCTGATGTTGCTTAAATCCGACCGGACCGAGTCGGCGTTGCCGCTGATCGATCAGCTCGAACGCGCGCTCCCGAAGAACTTCAGCGTTCTCGATTTGCGCGTGTTGGCGCTGAAGAATCAGGGGAAGAAGGACGAGGCCGCCGCCGCCGTGCAGAAGTTCGCCGCGCAGGACGACTCTTCCGAACGCGTCGTGAACCTCGCGAAATTAGGCATGATGCTCGAAAACCTCGGCCGCTACGACGACGCCCAAAAGTTCTTCGAGCGGTATAGCGTGGAGTCCAAGGATCCCCTCAGCGTCGGTGAGCTCGCGGCGTTTTTCGCGCGTCGAGGGCGTGCCGCCGACGTGATGCGGATCTGCGAGCAAGCCTTGAAGACGACGACGGTCGACCAAGTCGCGATTTTCGTAGTGCCTCTGCTCTATGAAATGAAGCCGACCCCCGCCGACGTCGAGCGCATCGAGACTTGGCTGCAAGAGTCGCTGGCCAAGCAACCCGACAACGACTCGGTGCTCGCGACGTTTGCGCAACTCCGCGAATACCAGGGGCGCTACGACGACGCGATCGCCCTGTACGACAAGGTCGTGGGCCATCCCAACGCCTCGGGGCAAGTGCTCAGCATGGCGCTCAACAACCTTGGCTGGCTGTTGGCCTTGCGCGGCGACCGCAGTGCACGCGCCGTCGAACTTGTCACCCGCGCCATCAACCGCAACGGTCCGAACGCCGAGCTGCTCGATACGCGCGGCGTCGCCTACTGCGCCGCGGGCGATCCGAAGAACGCCGTCGTTGATCTCGACGAGGCCTGCAAGGTCGCTCCCACCGCCTCCAAGCTCTTCCACCTGGCACACGCCTATCACTTGAACGACGACGACAACGCCGCCGCCGCCGCCTGGAGCAAGGCCAAAGAGCTTCGCCTGACCCCAAACTCCGTCCACCCCCTCGAGAAGCCCGTCTTCAACGAGCTCTCGAAGCTGTTCACGAAGTAACCGACTCCGCGTTTGCCTTCGGCCCCGCGCTGTTCCTTCGTCGACGAGTCGCGCACGCCGCCTCAAACCGCAACGGCCGCACGATCGTGCGTGCGACCGGCAGCGGGTGTCGTGTTCGGACCGATTGCTCGTTAAGCCCGTGACCGCTCGATGTTCGCGGGTCCGGGTTCGCGAGGCGTCCGCCTCCCCGAGCCGCCTAGCCGTGCGTCCAGGCCCCAAAAGCCGAACGGCCCGTCGCGAGTTGCTCGCGAGGGCCGTCGGTGGTCAAGTTGTACTGTCCGAGATCACGAGTTGTTTTGTGCCAAGGAGTTGAGAACGCAGGCCCGGACAAATCATGACGCGTTGTTCGATGCGGGTCGCGAGACCCGCGGTCGAATTAGTTGCCCGCGGGGCTCGAGAACAGAACGCTCGACTGCGGGCCGACTTCGGGAGCCGGCGGGGGCTCGTCGCTCGGTGCCGGAGCGGCGATCAGGTCGCCGGGGACCGACGCCATCGTCGGCGCGAGCGGTGCCCGATAGGCATGCTGCGCGGCCGGGGTGACGCCTTGCGGCGAGGGAGCGGCCTGCGACGAAGGAACAACCGGGCTGCCGCAGGTGTCGCAACCGCCGTGACCCCAAACCCGCTTCTTCTTCAGGACCCACGTGTAGGTGTAGGTCTTCGGCTTGCAGTGCAGGTTCAGCTTCGGCATTTTAAAGCCGCTGAAGAGTTTGCACTTCGGGGCGCAGGTGTTGCAGGTATCGCACTGGGCCGACGCTTGCGGCGAGGCGACCACGCCCTGGGGCGAGGCCAGACCGCACGTGTCGCAACCCTTATTAAAAAGGCCGCCGCCCGCGTGGGACACGCCGCAGAACCCGAGCGCGACGGCGAGGCTGAGGCTCATCGTCAAGGGCTTCAACATGGGAGACTGTACTCCTTGGCAATCGTTTTCGAGGGTAGGGGGCGCCATCCGGCCGGCCGGATTTCAAAGCCCCGCGGAACATCTCACTTCAACGACTCCACACGGCGGGCTTTCCCGTGAACCCGCGGCCCGTGAAGGCCTAAACCCGCGAGGAATCGCGTCCTGAAAGTTTTATGCTCCCTGTCCTCGCCACGGCTGGACCTTGGCGAGCCAGGGTTTGATATCGTCCGCCGGCGGCGTTGCCTTGAGGTCGCTTCCCGTTTTCCGACAACAGGTTACGGCGACGTACCTTGAGGGTCGTCGCGGTTGCGGAAGGCCGTCTGCCTGGCGAAGATGTAACGACGTCGCGGCCGATTCGACCCCCCGGCTCGGGCCGGATAAGTTTCGCTGGACGAACGTCTCGACGCAGACGTTTGACTCGAGGCCGGCTGCGAAACCGAGCGACCGTCGGCTCCGCCGCCCACCGATTCTGGACGCGCTCCCCAACGAAAACGCGGCGCGCTCCCTCGACGAGAGTCGCGCCGCGACCGTCTTCCGCAACGATTCCCCTCAACCGCTTGCGCAGGGGGGTCACTTCACCGTGACGTGATCCTTGAGCTCCTCAAAGGTCGCCTCGCCGATTCCCCGGACCTTCTTCAGGTCCTCGATCGTCTTAAACGGGCGTGCGTTCATAATCGCCCGCGCCTTCGCAGGCCCAATCCCGAAGAGTCCGTCGAGATCTTCAAGGCTGGCGGTGTTGACGTTCACCTTCTGTCCCGGCTTCAGCGTCGTTGCGGCTCGCTTCGACTTTGCCGCCCCCTTCGCCTGCGCCGCGGTCTTCGAAGTCGCCTTGGTGGTTGCGGCGGTCTTCTTCTCGACCTCGTGAACCTTCACCGTCACCAGCGGCTTGATCTCGGCCAGCGTCCGCTCGGGAATCCCGAGCTTGGAGAGACCGGCGAACGACTTGTAAGGTCGTCCGTCGACAATCTTCTTCGCGTAGACCGGCCCGATGCCCGGCAGCTTCTCCTGCATTTCCTCCGCGGTTGCGACGTTCAGGTCGAGCGGCGTCGCGTCGCTTGCCTTCTGCTCAACCTTAACCTTGGCCTTCGGTTTGGCTTTGGCCTTCGCGGTCGGCGACGTGGTTTGCGCGTCGGCGATCGAAACCGCCGCGTGCAGGAAGCAGAGCGTCAGCGTGATTGCACCGCCGATCCGAAAAATGCGCGGCGTCGTCATGGTTGGGTTGCCTCGTTTGATAGGAAAGAGTGGTTGCTCGATGCGTTCACGTACCCTCGTCGGCGACGGGCTCTTCCACCCGGCCTTCTGGAGTCAACTGGTCCACAACGTGCGGCAAGAGCTGCGCCAACGTGGATCGCACCTGCTCGGCGGGCAGTCCAAAACGCTCGGCGAGCTGTGCCGCCTGGTCTGAGCCGAGAATCTGCTCAATCTGCTCGGCGGAAATAGGATGATTTGGACCCAGGCCGACCCAGGACGCCACAGCCGTCCCCAATCCTTTGCTGGAAAGTTCGTTGAGGAACGAGCCCAGCCCGCGCGACCTGATCATGTCCAACAAAGCCCCGCCCAGAGGCTCAACCCCGGGCGCTTGACCCTCGCCGTCGGCGGATGCCCCCGCGAGCAGCCCGCCTAATTGTGTGCGCACCGTCTCGAATAGACTCATTTGGGTTGGCTCCTGTCGCGAACTCGCGACCAAAGCGAGCGAAAATTTCGAGAGCACGGTGTCGCGAACGGCCCCCGACCCCTAAGAAATCGCGTCGCGACGACGAAAACCGTTTCGAATGCGAATGCACAAGCGAGCGGAAGTACTTATCGTGTTACTCTGCGCGGGGCCTCGGGTCAAGCAAGAGAGGTCCCGAATCAGACGCGTCGAGCGATCTTCCGCAACGTCGAGGTCCAGCTCGGCGCGGGGTTGTTGCCGGGATTTCTAGGTGGAGCCGGTCAAATCAGATACAACGCGATCATTCGGCTTGAGCGGATCAACCGCCCCGTGCGCTTGCAATCAAGGTAAACTTGAGCAGTCGCGGGCGACTTTGATCGTCCATAATTCCTGTTGACGACGCGGCAGCCGCGATTTGCGGACGGGTCGACGTCGAGCTTCCGCGGGCTCGAAACCGCCTCGAGCTCGAGACCTTCGGAACGGGTGGGACAGATGAAACGGACCATCGCCTTGGTCGTCCTGCTGGCGTCGCTCGGCATTCTGCTCAAGATCGGCTTGCGCGAAGGGCTAAAACCCGGCCCCGCACGCCTCGACACCCCTTACTCATCCCACTTCGACCAGGACGACAACGCCGCCGAAGCCGCGCTGCTCGCGCGCTATCCCGATTCCGCCGATCGAGCCGTCGTCGAGCGGACGTTGCGCAAATTTAAGCGTAACGCCGTCCAAATCGAGCGTACCGACGGCCTCCGCGGTCTCGTCCTTCTCGACCGACTCGACCTCGAGGCGGTCTACCTTTACGAGCGGCATCGCGAGGAATTCCAGCGTCTCCGCGAAAACCTCAACGACAACGCCGCCGCCGAGATCCTCCTCCGCTGGCGAGACTATTTTGGCCTGAAGCGCGTCGATGACGCCGATCGCCGCGTCCTGATCGAAGAAGTCAGCCGCCTCGATACCGCCGCTCGCCGCGCGGCTGCCCGTTGGCCCGCAATCTTGCCGCTTATTTTAGCCGAACCCCGAGGCATGGTCGACCTGCTCGACCGTCTTCAAGACGCTCCGAACGACCTCGCCGAGACGCTCGCCGTTCTGAACTTCGTAAGCCTTGAATCCGGCACCGCCGACCTCCGCATCGTTCTGCGTACCTTCGAGCGCCACCGAGAACTTGCTCTGCAGGCCTTCCGCTTCGAGGGGCTCGACGGAATCGCGCTCGTCCGCCAATACGGGAGCGTGATCAAACTACTCGGCGACGCCTTGCCGCTCGACCAAGCTCTCGCTTTATTACGCGTGAATGCCGCCTACATCGATCAACGCTTGGAGACGCAGTCGGCGGAGACGGTCGCGGCGGATCTGCGTCACGTCGCGGCGGCGGGCTTGGTGGCGCAGGTCGGCTCGACGCCGAACGGACTGCGCTTGATTATCGAGTTTGGCCGGCGCGGCGAGTTGGCGCTGCAACACGCCGGATCCGACGCCGCAGTCGTGATTTACGCTGATTTTGACGACCAGCCGCTGCGTCGTGTTGCCGTCGAGGCGCTGGCGAATTACGGCACCTCGGCGCTCGCCATTCTCGACAAATACGCCGCCGACCCGGATTTTCGCGCGATCTTGCGCGAGTACGGCGAAGCCGTCATCCCGCCGATCGCACAGACCGACGCCACTCCCGCTCAGCTCGCGGCGCTCCGCGCCAAGCCGCGCTGGTCGTTGACGGAACGCTTTGCCGCCGGCGTGCTTGCGCTTTCCGGCGACAGCGGTCAAGCCACGATTCGGACGATTAAGGCGGACGGGCTGGAGCGAGTAGCCGAATTAACGTCGACCGACGTCGATTATTACCAGTTTCTGCCGCTTTACGACGTGATTCACCTGAGCAACGTGATCCGTCGGGGCCACGCGCCCACCTGGGGCGAGGCCGCTTGGGCAGCGCTCGACGCGGCGTTTGTGATTGCCGACGCGTTAAGTTTGGCGTCGGTTCAACCCGAAGGCGCGGTTGCCGCCGAGGCGGCCCGCACCGAACTCAAAACGGCGACGCGCGAAACCTTGAAAACCATGAGCCGCGAGGCCGGCGAAGCCGCCGCGGAAGCGGGGACTCGGTCGCTTATTAAAGGTGGAATCGAAGGTGCAAGCCCCGAGGTCGTGCGTTGGTGGGTGGTTCGGGTTGCCGGGGGCAGTTTCGAGCTCTTGCGACGGATGCCCGCGGTCTTGCCGAGGTTGACCTTGCCTGAACTGACCGAACTGGCACGACCGCTGTGCGGACGCGCGGGGATTACGCTGACGCGCTGGAAGCCGCTCCGTTTTCTCCGCGCCGGCACGGAAGTCGTGTTCCCGATCCCGCCGCGGAAGGGCATGAAATATATGGCCGAACAGGCGGTGCATGCCGGGGTTGGGTTTGTCGGATTCCAGAAGATGGAAGAGTTCCTCGCGTCGCGACGAGTGAGCGGTCTTTGACTTCGACAATGCTCGCGACGGTGTTGCGAGCAAGCAGGCGGTCGGAGCGAGGCTTGAGAAGCAACGCCGCGCGGTAGAATAGAGACGCGGCGACTCGTGGGCAGGGACGGAGAGGGCTGCGATGCGGACTGAATACGACCGACAGCAGAGGTCGCGCGTGCGTTTCGCGCTTCCGGCGGCGGTTTTGTCGATGCTCTGCATCACGGCCCCGGCCGTTGCGGGCGGACGCGTCGCGCAACTCGAAGAGATTGTCCGTAAAATTCTCCGCGAGGCGGAGGTTGAGTCGCGCACGGAAGCCAAAAACAGCCTCGGCGCGGCGGCCGGCCATGCCGGCGCCTTGTCGCGCGGCGGACGACTGCTCGAGCGCGAAGCCGACATGAGCTTGGAGACGTTGGCACACCGCGCCGAGGTATTTGGCCGCGCTGTTCCCGTCGCGTCGACTTCAACGGAAGCCGTTTTGTCGTCAAGGTTTGCGTCGCTGATGCGTCATGATCCCGCGGCTGCGCGGGCGTTCGCGAACCTGGCTCCGGCGGAACGTCGGCTGGTGGTTGAGGTGGGAGAGGCGGCCCAGCGACTGGCGCGTCGTTACCCTGACGAAGCGGAGTCGATGATTCGAGCCTTGGGTGCCGAGGGATTGGCCGCGACCAGGGTCTTTGGCGACGAAGTCGCACCGATTCTAACCCGCGAAGGCCCTGAGTGTTTGGGCGTTCTGCGTAAGACGGGAAGTGCAGGCTGGTCATTTTTGACGACCGAGGTTTTACCTCACAAGAAAAAGCTGGCCGCGGCGGGAGTCCTGGCGGCGTTTTACGCCAATCCTGACCTGTTTGTCGACTATGCCGGCCGCGCCACCGAATATGCCGCGCGCGAATTTGGCAAGGCCGGCATCGTGCTGGCGACCGCCGCGGGTACGGGGCTCACGCAGGGGCTGGAGGCGTCGGCCGGAGCGCTGCTCGCATCCTATGGGCTTAACAACGCGGTCGGGAGGTTAATTTTGACGGGATCGGCGGTCTTGGCGGCGTTGGTCGCGACCCTGACATTGTTGGGCCTGCCGATGCGCATTTTCACGCGGCCCCTGCTGGGACCGTTGCGATTATTAAAGCGATCTCTGCGTCGGGCCGCGGGCTGACGCGGGTTAGTTCCCCTCTTTGTTACGAGACCGATTGCGACGGAATGCCGCGGCATGGAGCGCGCGGTTCGCGGCGTCATGGGGGATGGATCGAATCATGTCGAATCGTCGTGGCGAACATCTTGACGTGCTGGAACGGCGGCTGACGGGTCCGCGGAGGATCGCGCTGTTTGGGCATAGGAATGTGGGCAAAACAACGCTGCTGGCGATGTTTTACCGGCAAGCGTCAACGGGTCGCGTTCCCGGGGTCCGACTGGCGGCGAGCGACCATCGCAGCGCCGAGTATTTGGCGGAAAAGATCGCGCAGATCGAGGCGGGGGAATCGCCGGCGGGTACGCTGGCCGAGACTGAGTTGCATTTGCGTTTGTATCACGGTCCAGCGCGGCTTGAGCTGATCGTGAAGGATTATCAAGGCGAGCATGTGGCGCTGGGGTCTGACGACGAGCCGATTCACGCCTTTTTTAACGAGTGCGACGCCGTCCTGCTTTGCTTGGATCCCGAAGGATCGACGCATTCCGCGGAGCGTCGACGTCGTCAGCAGGAGGTGGAGCATCTGCTCGAAAGGTACATCGCGGCTTCTCACGACGGCACGACGGACCGCCCGACCGCGCTTTTGCTGACGAAGTTCGACCGCGTGTTGACGCGGGCGCGCGACGAAGGGCGGCTTGATCGTTTTGACGACCCCGCCGAGTGGGGTGTGGAGGAGCTCGTTGAGGAGCGTTACGGGATGACGCGGCACGCGCTGGGGCGTCATGCGCCTCGGGGCGCGATTTTCGCGGTCAGCTCGTTTGGTTTGGGTGCCGACGGCATTCATCCGCCCGCGTTGCTTGAGCCGATGGGGCTCGACGGGCCTTTGCTCTGGCTGGCGGAGGAGCTCGAAGCCGGCGATCGGAGTCGGCTCGAGTGGCTTTGGGAACTCGCGCCGCGGGACTTGCCGCGGCTGTCGCGCTGTCTTGAGGCCTATCGGAAGCGCTACCCTCGTTCCGACCATTTGGCGGATTTCGATCGACGCCTCAAGAAGCTGCGTCGGGCGCGGGTGTTTCGCGTCGTTTCGAGAGCGGTCGCGGCGTGTGCGTTGTTGGCGGCGAGCGCCGCGGGCTATGACGCCTGGGGCTATCTGGCCGCGATGCGTTGCGAGCGCGACGCCGACAACACGGCGCCGTCGGTGGCGCGACGCTGGTCCGACTTTTTGGCGTGGCACCCGACGATGTCTTTATTTTGGCCGACGCGCGCCAAAATTGCGTCGCAGAAGCTCGACTCGTGGACCATCCGCGCCGCGGAGGCGCAGCTTGAAAACGGCACGGCCGGTCAGGATTTGAAAGCGAAGCTCGACGCGCTCAAGGATCGAGCGCCGTCGCTGGCGGGTTCGATTGCACGCGTCGAGCGGGCTCACGAGCAGGCGCGTCACGATGCGCGCTGGAGCGTCGTGCGCGCGGAAGCGCTGACGCCGCCGCCGGACGGCTCGGAAAACGCGCTGCATGCACCGATCGAAGCCGTTCGGGGGTTCCTGCGCGAGTTCCCCGACACGCCGAAGCGTTCCGAAGCGCTGGCGCTGCTGGCGTCGCTGCGGGATACCGCGGCACAGCAACGCGCTGCGCTCGAGCGACGCGTTTTGGATGACCTTGATCGCGTTGAAAAGCTGCCGAACGCCGACCTCGCCGAGCTTGCCGAGCGCGCGCGCAGATTTCTCGCGGAGCATCCGCAAAGCGTCTGGCGCGGCGAGGTCGAGCGCCGGCTCGAAGGTTACACGCAGACCCTCGACGACCGCGACTTTGAGCGGGCACAGGCGTTTTCGCGCGAGTCGCCAACCAACTTCACGGGACGTCTCGAACGTTATCGCAACTACCTGCGCGGCCATGCCGCCGGCGGCCGACACGTTTCCGCCGCAATCGAGGCCAAAGACGCCGTCGAAGCCGAGTGGGATCAGTACGACTATAAGCTGGCGTATGATCACCTCGCTTTGCATCCGAACGACGTCGCCGAGACCGCGAAGCGACTTCGGGACTATCTCCGTGACCACCCTGACGGCCGTCGCGACAAGGCGGCGCGTGCCTATTTAACGTGGTGGGAGCGTGTAAGCGCACCCGCCGAGTATCGCGTGACCCTGCGCCGCGGCGAAGTTGACTCGGACGTCGGCAAATACCTTAGCGGCGGCGGTCCCGACCTGAGCGTCGTAGTGGAGGTCGGCGGCATGCGTTACGGCCCGTCTCCCATCGCGCGGAACACGCACAACCCGGTGTGGGACTACACTTTTCCGCGGCCGATTACCTGGAAAACGGGTGATCCGGTGGCGATTCGAATTATCGACAACGACTGGTCGCCGACCCCCGTGTACACGCTCAATAGCCCGCAAGGAGACCCGCTCGCGTTGCGTCTGCTCTCGGGCGTGATCGCCCCCGCGAAAGGCGGCGCGACGAGTCTCGTGTTCGCGTCGGACTTCGAAATCCCGAGGCTGGATCCGCCTGAGGATCGCACCGCGCGCGGCGAATCGAACCTTGCTCGGTAAGGGGGAAACTACACTGCACTTTTGACGTTGGAAGTCGGAGCGTGCGCGGCGCATAGAGTGGAGTTATGGCGATCGACGATCAAGAATCCGATCGAAAGGATGCCTTCCGGAAGGATGAGCGTTCCGTATAACTTCGTTCGATCGCGTCAACTCGAAGCGACTTACCCCGACGATCCGATGCTCGGCGTTTGGCCGATCACGTCGTGGTATCTGGAACCCGAGCCGCCCGATCCTCACGACCGGTTGTAAAGTTCTTAAATATGAACGTGCTCGTCGATATAGCGTCTAAATATTCACGCCGATTTGCTCGATTAAAGAGTCGTTTTTTCGCCGACACACCGGTTGTCTGCGAGCAGGCGGTGTACGGGTCGTTCGCGTTTTGGGATCGCGGCTACGACGTGTTGGCGAAGTCGCCGGGGTGTCGTTCGGAGTGGGTTGCGGAGTGGGTCGCGGCATGCAGGAGTCTCGGCGAGCAGCCGCGCGGCAAGGCCCGGCGCGGATTCTGCGCGCAGCGACTGCGGTGCGGGGTTTGGATTTTTGTAGGCGTGTTTCCCGCGGGCTGCGATGATCAAGGACGGCCGGGGGCACTTGTGTTTCACGCCTTGTTCGCATCGGATCGCGACTTCAGAGGCCTCGGCGCCGATCCGTTTCTCTTCGAACCGCTGTTGCGCGGAGACTGGGACGGCGCGACGACGTCGCTTACTCCGGCGTTGCTTTTTTGCAACAGGGCTGCGACGTCCATGGTCAAGACACCGATCGGCGTGCGCGCGGGGCGCATCGCGGACGCGGTTGCGCGCGGCGCGAAGGTGGTTGTGGAGGCTGACGCTGCGATCGACGAGCTTGCCCGTCATGTCTGGCGTGTCTTGCCGAAGCGCGTGAGGGCGCATAAAACATTCGCAACATGGTCGGCGAGGCTTGGCGCATTTGATCTTATCGCAATGCCGCGGTTGCCGAGCGACGGTCTGCGGCGGCCTTGGGTCGCGGAGTCGGAATTGCCTTTGAAGACGGCATCGACGGCGATCCGGAAGGGAGCGGTCGGGGTGCGCCGGCGGATGGTCAAAAGAGTTCGGTTCGCGAGCCTCTTCGCCAGAGCAAGCGCGCGCATGCTTTGGAGCGCGTTCGCCGCGTCGCGACGACGAGTTTGAGGCTGCGACCAAGCCGGCTTGGGGACCGAGCAGGCCCCTCTGATCAATGATTTATTTAAAATAAAGACTTCCTCGCATTTCAACGCTCCAATTGCAGAAGGAATTGATTCTGTCGGCATCTTTAGCGGGGGTGGAGAATCGGTAATTCGTGGATGGTTGAGTGTTGCATTTCGCGGAGAGATAACGAACAATCATGGAAATTTTGAGCGCGTTGGTCGTGAAATCGGTCAATGACTTGTCGAGTGCATGTGACCGTTGCATCATGGAGCAGAAGTAAACGCGTTGCATCATGATCGGCGGGCAGCCGGGTTTGGGGGCATGTCATCGCAGTCCAAACCGACGAGCACGAAAGCGAATTGCCGACGGCCGAGTTGCCGTCGTCGCTGACGCCGGCACCGGCGCGGGCGTGCCTTTCGCAGGTGACCCCGCCGGGATACCACGTTGATGTCGCGGGGCGGAGCCATCCTGGTAAGCTCCGCGCACGCAACGAGGATCATTTCGGGGTGATGCGCGTCAGCCGTCGACTCGAGATGGTGCAAACGAACCTGCCGCGCGGCGAGGTTCCGCTGCACTTTGAGGAATATGGATACGTGCTGGTGATCGCGGACGGCATGGGGGGGATGGCGGCGGGACAACAAGCGAGTCGACTGGCGCTGCGGACGGGCATCGAGGTCGTTTTGGAGTCGAGCCGCTGGTCGTTTCGGATCGACGAGAACGAAGCGCGCGAACTGAAGGAGCGG
>JAJYDB010000267.1 GCA_021777845.1 Planctomycetota bacterium | reverse complement strand
AACGCTCCACCTCGGCCGCGGCGGCCGCGGCCTTCTCGGCGGCGAGAATCCGCTCGACGCAGGTGGCGCATTCGGTCTTGCCGTCCATCCGCGCGGCCTCGGCGGTGTCGTACACCTGCCACTTGTCGGACCGTTTCTGCGCGTGCGAGCAACCCTCAATATGGAACTTCGCGCTCGTCGGGCTCGCGAAGAACCGCGGCGCGGCGGCCCCGATGTGGTTCGGGGCGGAATCGGCCGCGCTTAGCTCCGGCGGCGGCGTGCCCGAAGGCGGCTTGCGAACATCGTGCGACCGCGGCGACTCCGCCAAGCCGTTCGGCGTCGGACTCTCATCCCGCGGCCGCGAAGCCGCGTCGCCGGCACGCTCCGAAGCGCCCGTCGGCGTCGGCACGCCTTGTCGATTCCGCAGCGACAGCCCCAGAATCAGGATCGTCGTCACCATCAAGCACGCCGCGACGCTCGTCACGAACGGTCGCGCCAGATTCCTCCGCGCACTCCGGCTCAGCCAGCGATCGAGCTCGTCGCGCAAGACGCCCGCATGCTCATGCCGCGACGAAGGATGCGGCGCGAGCGCCTTCTGGCAGATCCGGTCCAGACCGTCCGGGACTCGCGCGTCGATCGCCTGCGGCGAAGTCTGCTCCGCCACTTGCCGAGGCGACCATGCCGCCGCCGTCGGCGTCAACTTCGTCGGCCGCTCGCCGCAAAGCAACTCGTACAAGAGTGCGCCCAAGCTGTAGATGTCGCTCCGCTCGTCCGCCTGTGAACTCAGCCCGTTCGCCTGCTCGGGACTCATGTAACCCGGCGACCCGATCACCGCGCCGTCGCGCGTCAGATCCGACTCCAGGTCGACGCGACGCGCCAAACCAAAGTCGGTCAAGTGCGGCCGGCCTTGCTCGTCGACAATCACGTTCGCCGGCTTGATGTCGCGATGACACACGCCGTTCGCGTGTGCGTGCGCAAGCGCGTCGGCCAGATCCCGCGCGATCCGCGCAACCTCTTCGTGCGTAAGCTGTTTCCCCTCGGCGTACCGCGCCAGCGTCACCCCGCCGATATACCGGTACGCAATCCAGAACTGGCCATTGTCCAAACCCGCGTTGTAGACCGCCACGATGTTCGTGTGATTCAGTCGGGCGGCCGCGCGCGCCTCGCGAAAGAAGCGCTTCATCGCACGCTCGTCGGGTTCCTTCGACTTCAAAATCTTGATCGCGACGTCCCGGTCGAGTCGAGGGTCGAACGCCCGAAATACCGTCCCAAACCCGCCGTCCCCCAACTCCTCGCGGAGCACAAATCCCCCAAGATTCCCAAACGTCCCCTGTTTCCAGTATTCGATCCACGGCGTCGACGGCGGAGACGTCGCGGGCGTCGGCAAGACACCCGACGAAAGCTCGAGCGTGGCCGATTCATACTCCTGGTCGCGGCTGTCGAGAGGCCCGCCGCAGTACGGGCACGTGTTCGTGTTGTCGTGAGGAGCGTCCTCGCTGAACTCAACGCTCTGCAGGCAACCTCGGCAAACCATCCGAATCGGAGGCCGCATGGACTCCTCCTTCTCGCGTTTCGGTCCTCCATTGACCGATTCCATTCATCCCGGTCTCCATCGACCTAGGATGATTTTACAACCTCCATGACCCAAATGAGAGCTAACGCACGCAAGGAATCCTGCGCTCGCGATCGTTTTATTCCGCAACACTCAGCCTACATGATGGTTACGGCTGATAAAATTGCCGCGATATTAAGCATTTAATTAGGCGACGGGAACTGACGTTTACCTTTGCGCGAAGGTCGCGAATGCCGCCTCGGCCGCGACCGTAACGGCTCGGTCGTCATTGCGGTCGAGGTCGCGGAGGGCCTGATCGAAACGTCGCGACGCCATCCGGAGGTAGAGGTCGCCGGCGGCGCGCTCGGCACGCGTGGCGCGACCCGCGGCGATCGCGGCGTCGAGACGGGCCAACGTGCACGCCGACGAAACCAACGCGATCGTCGCGTCGGCGATCCGCTCCTGAACGTACTGCAACTCAAGCACGGCCTCGCGATGCCTCACAAGCACGCGCTCGACCGCCCACGCAAAACGCGACACCCGCCGTCCCAGCGCCGACGCCGCCGGCACCAACTCCGGCGATGCCGTCGGCATGGGAACCGATCGCGCCATGCGCAGGAACCGCTCGCCGCTGAATTTCAGCAACGTCGGCACGAATCGGACCGGCGACTTCAGTCCGTCCAGCGTCGTTTTGAACCCCTCGCCGACGTCGCGCATGCCTACCAGCGCAATGAACGCCTTCAGCACCTCGTTCGCCCCTTCGCCGATCGTGTTGATCCGCGCGTCGCGCATCCAGCGCTCGTACGGCTCGTCGGTGAAGTAACCCTGCCCGCCGAACACCTGCATCGTCTCGTACACGCCCTGCCACAGCATCTCGGTCGCAAACACTTTCAGGATCGCGGTTTCGAGCATGTAATCATCGGCGCCGAGGTCGATCAACGCCGCAGTCTCATAGGTCGTCGCCTCCAGCGCGTAGGCGGTTGCGGCAAGATAGGCAATTTTCTTCTTAATCAATTCGAGGTCCGCGAGCGGCCTGCCGAATTGCTGACGACGTTGTGCGTGTCGTGACGCCGCCTCCAAGCACGCTTTCGCGACCCCGGTGCAGCTCGCGCCGAAGGTCACCCGGCCGAAGTCGAGCACCGTGAGCGCGACTTTCAGCCCCTTGCCCACCGGACCGAGGATGTTCTCGACCGGCACCGGCATGTCGTGAAACGCCAGCTTCGCGGTCGCCGTCCCCCGGATCCCGCACTTCGGCATCCTGGCCTCGACAACCTCGAAACCAGGCATGTCGGGCGTGACCAGAAACGCGGTCACCTTCGAGCCGCCGTGTCCATCGGGCGTTCGCGCCATCACGGTCAGGACGTCTGCGATCGCGCCGTTCGTGATATATCGCTTCGAACCGCTGAGGCGATAGCCGCGTCCGTCGGCGTCGGGCACCGCCTGCGTTTGAACATTGCCCGCGTCGGAGCCGGCCTCGGGCTCGGTGAGCGCGAACGCGCCGAGCTTCTCGCCGCGGGTCAGACCGGGCAGCCAACGCGCCTGTTGCTCGGGAGTCCCGAACAAAACCAGCGCCCGGATGCCAATCGACTGGTGTGCGTTCACAAACACCGCGGTCGATGCGCAGTGGCCGCCGATCACCTCCATGATCCGGCAGTACCCCGACTGCGAAAACCCAAGCCCGCCAAACGACACGGGCGCGGTCATGCCCAGAACGCCCAGCTTCGCCAGTCCGTCGATCACCTCGCGCGGGATGTCCGCATTGCGGTCGATCGCGGCGGCGTCGATGTGTGCGTCGGCGAAATTTCGGACCTCCTCGACCGCCGTGTCGACCCGCGCCCGCTCCCTCTCGGGCAACGCGGGGTAGGGGAACAACGACGCCGAGCGGAACTCGCCCCGAAACAGAGCCTTCGCGAACCCGTCGCGCTTTGGTCCGGTGAACAACAATTCTTCGGCCTCGCGCATTTGTCGGGCACGTTCGGGGTCGTCGAGCGGCCCGGTATTCGCGCGTACGGGAGCTGAAGTCGACATCGCGTTTCCCCCTTGCCGGCTGGAATCGCGGCCCAACCTCGCAACGGGCCGCCTGTTCGGAAGCACCGATCCTGTCTTGATTCTAGTCGCCATGTTGCCGAAAAGAAGCATGTTCAAAACCGGGGTCTAACTTGCATGTCCGCGTCGATACAATGCATGCGAGTCTGAACGCGGACATTCTATGTGAGTAGGAGTCGGCGGTTTGAGCGAAGAGAGTTGGCATCTCACCACGTCCGACGACGGTCTTGCGACGCTCGTGTTCGACGCACCCGGTCGACCGCATAATATTCTTACGCCGTTGGCGTTGGAGGAGCTTGCGGTCGCGCTCGGCAATCTCAAAAGTCGCGACGTGAAACCGCGCGGACTCGTCCTGAAAAGCGGGAAGCCGCGCGGCTTCTGCGCGGGAGCCGACTTGAAGACGATCCTTGCGGCGGAGTCGATCGACGAGCTCGAAGCCTATTTCGAGCGCGGTCGCGTGGTCTTGGAGATGCTCCGACGGCTCAATCTGCCGACGGTCGCGCTCGTGCACGGCGTGTGCTTGGGCGGCGGACTCGAGCTCGCGCTCGCGTGCGACGTGCTCGCCCTCGTACCCGGTCAAGAGTTGCGAACCGGCACGCCGGAGATCAACCTCGGCCTGATTCCCGGTTGGGGTGCGATCCCCGAGCTGGCTCGACGGATCGGTATCCGCATCGCGGTCGACTGGCTCTGCGGCGGCACGGAGCACAATGCGGAGCAAGCCGCCCAGGTCGGGCTGGTCGAAGTCAGCCAGGTGGACGAAAGCCTCGCGGATTTCGTGGGGAGGCTCACGCGCCGGCTGCTCGAGAACCCGCGCGTCGAACAGGACCTCGAGCCGATCTCAAGCTTTCGGACTCCGCCGCTCGCCGGCCCCGCACAAGAGCGTGCGTACGGCAAAATCATGAACTTGCTGCTCGTCGACGGTCTTCAAGGGCAGGAGCAGGCCCGCGGAATGGCCGTCCGCGAGCTCGCGCGGCTGGCATACGAAGACGACACCCGCGCGACGCTGCGGCGCTTCCTGGCGCGCTGACGCGGTCGACCCGCCGCGGCAAGCGCTTCGAAGCAGAAACGCCGCGACGACCCGTTGGACAGGCACGCCGCGGCGTTGCGTTTGAAACCCACCGACGGCGGCTCAAACCGTGACGGCTTGCTCGCCGACGTGGTTCATCGCCCCGTGATTGAAGGACTCCTGCTCAGGCAGGCCGCCCATCAGTTCGCCGACGCCCATGTTATAGCCGCGCTCGCCGTGCTGGGTGAGGTCGAGGCCGAGGTCTTCTTCGTCGTCGGTCACCCGCAGACCAACCACGAGGTCAACCAGCTTCAGGATCCCGAACGTGACCACGAAGCTGTATCCCCCCGCCGCGAGCAACGAAAGCGCCTGCGCTCCGAGCAGGTTCGCGTTGCCCGAGAGCAGACCGCCGGGATTGCCGCTGATTCCCTCGACCGCCAAAACGCCCACCGCCAACGCGCCGAACGCGCCGCCGACGCCGTGCACGCCAAAAACGTCGAGCGAGTCGTCGTAGCCGAACCGACCCTTCAGCAGGATCGCGCCGTAGCAAGCGGCGCTCACAAGCAGGCCGATCGCCATCGCACCGACGGGCGTCACGAAGCCCGCCGCCGGCGTCACCGCCACCAGTCCCGCGACCGCCCCCGAGCACGTGCCCAAAACCGTCGCCTTGCCTTTGTGCAACCACTCGATCAGCGACCAACTCGTCGCCGCCGCCGCCGCCGCCGTGTTCGTGTTCACAAACGCCGCGACCGCCGACCCGTTCGCCGCGAGCGCACTCCCCGCGTTAAACCCAAACCAGCCGAACCACAGCAGCGCCGTTCCCAACGCCGTCATCGTCAAGTTGTGCGGATGCATCTCCTCCTGACCGTGACCGCGTCGCCGGCCCATCACCAACACGCAGCACAACGCCGCCACGCCCGAGCTGACGTGCACCACCAGCCCGCCCGCGAAATCGAGCGCGCCCAGATGAACCTTGATCCATCCCCCGGTGCCCCAAACCCAGTGCGCGATCGGGTCGTAAACCAACGTGCACCAGAGCAACGTAAACAAGAGATAGGCCGAAAACTTCATGCGCTCCGCGAACGCGCCCGAGATCAACGCCGGCGTGATCACCGCGAACATAAGCTGATAGACCATAAACAACTGATGCGGGATCGTCGCGGCGTAATCGGCGTTCGGCTCCAGCCCGACGCCGCTCAGCCCCGCCCACACCGGCGAGCCGATAAAGCCGCCGATAAGATCAGGCCCGAACGCCAAGCTGTAGCCGATCAAGAGCCATTGCAACCCCACCACGCCCAGCATGATGAAGCTCTGCTGGAACGTGCCGAGGACGTTCTTGCGACGAACCATCCCGCCGTAAAACAGCCCCAACCCCGGCGTCATCAGCATCACGAGCGCCGAGGCGAACATCACGAACGCCGTATCGGCGCCGTTGACCGTCGGTTTCGACGCCTCCTCGGCATGCGCCCAACTCGGTGCCGACAGCAGCAACGCCGCGGCCACCCCGCACGACCCCAGACGAAGCGTTCCGCGGACAAGACGACGCGCGCCCGCCGCGAACCTTCGACCAATCAGTCCATCAATGCCAATCATTCCGCCCAGCTTGTAGCGCATGGCAGTTGTCCAAATCCCGGTAAACGACGAGTCTAAAATACATCTGGATCGCCGAGGGCGTCTCGCACGCCTTAAAAGCATGCAATTCCTGCGCCGGACCGCTCCGCAATGCGAAATAATGCTTAAGCTACTGCCCTGTAGTGACTTGCACGCAGAGGACGAAG
>JAJYDB010000266.1 GCA_021777845.1 Planctomycetota bacterium | reverse complement strand
CGTCCGTTTGAGGGCGTCGGCCTTGGCTCGATAGACGTCCGCCGCGGCTTGATCGCCCGCGAGTTCGGCGACCCGCGCGATCGCATGCGCGTCGGCCCAGAGGTAGCTGTTCAGCGTAGGCCGATATCCCGGCGCGCCGCGGAACCAGTCCTTGGTTTGGCGGCTGTTGATGTTCGTTTCCATGCCGTCGTCGTGGCCGGTCTGCCAAAAAAGGCCGACCTCCGGAGTGAACCGCTCGCGTTCCCAGTTCTCATAATTAAGCTTGAGAGCGGGGAGCAGGCCGACGGCGAAGCCGCGGTCGGGATGGACGCGGTGGAGTGCCCAGAGCGCGTCGGCGAGCCAGGTGCTGTAGCGTCTCGGCTGTGCGCCGGGGGTCTCGAACCAGTAGCGCGCGAAGTCGCGGGGGATGCGCGGGTCGCGGAGCCAGCGGGCCTCGTAAAGTTGGTGTCCCGCGGGGCAACTGATCGCGCCGTAGGTCCCTGACCACGGCGGCCGGTCGATGAACTCGGTGAAGGTGTAGCCCGATGCCGGCGAGCCGTAGGTCAGGTGCTTTGTGAGTAGTTCCCAGCGGTAATAGTAGGTGGTGTTGATCGCCTCGTCGGGGCTGTCGAAGAAGGGGATCTGGGCTTTGTACCAATCCCAGTCGCGGTTGTCCCAGAAGGTCTGACGGTCGAGCAGCGCCTGCTTGTCGAGCACCTGCGCGTCGGCCGGCTGTGCTCCGACGAGAGCCAAAAGCAAGGCGAAAGCGGCCGTCGCGCGCCGCGACCGCGACCCCGCCGCGCCGTTTCGGACCGCGCGCTCGGCATCTCGGGTGCTTGCCTCGCAGCCTGTTTTGCAGGACATTGGGCCGTATCGATCGCGCGGCCCGGCGGTGTTTGAACGGCGCGCGCGGTCGGTTCGAATTCCAGACGCCGTGACGTCCGTGGCGGGATTATTCCGAGGAATCGCATGATGTCGACGACGCATGATCACGCTCATTGTACACCCATTGCCCTGGGGATCAAGCTTCGGGTCGCGGCGCTCGCGGTCGTTGCGGCGGTCGTGCAGGTCGTCGTTGCGCCCTTGCCCGCCCGCTCCGACGACGTCCCGCCCGCCGCGGCTCGCAAGGTGGACCCGTCCCTGCTCACGCGCGCCGAGCTCTCCCGATTCGAGGCCACCAGCCGCTACGACGACGTCGTCGCATTCGGCGACGCGCTCTCGGCTCGCTCTCCTTTGATACGAGTCGGGACCTTCGGCGTCACCAATCAGGGCCGCAAGCTGCCGCTCTGGATTCTCGCCGACCCGCCCGTCGCGACCCCTGAGGAGGCTCGCGGCGCGGGCAAAACGATCGTCCTCGTGATGGCCAATATCCATGCCGGAGAGGTGGAGGGCAAAGAGGCCGCCCAGCATGTCGCGAGGCGGATTCTGCTCGGCGACCTCCGTCCGAGGCTGCGCAACCTCGTCGTCCTGATCGCCCCGATTTACAACGCCGACGGCAACGAGCCGATCAGCACCGCCAACCGCCCCGAGCAATATGGACCTGTCGACGGCGTCGGCCTCCGCGAGAACGCCCAAGGCCTCGACCTCAACCGCGACTACATCAAGCTCGAATCCCCCGAGGCCCGCGCCCTCGTCCGTCTGTTTCGACGCTGGGACCCCCATCTCACCGTCGACCTCCACACCACCAACGGTTCGTATCACGGCTATCACCTCACGTATTCGACGCCGCTCCACCCCTCCGCCGACCCGCGCATTCTCGCCTTCCACCACGACCAAATGATGCCCGACGTCGCCGCGACCATGATCAAGGATCACCACTTCCGGACCTATTATTACGGCAATTTCGGCGGCTTCTCGCACCTCCCCGACACCCCCGCGCGGGCCCGCTGGGAAGCCTTCACGCACCTGCCTCGCATCGGCCAAAACTACCTCGGTTTCCGCAACCGGCTCACGATTCTCTCCGAAGCCTACAGCTATCTCGACTTCCATAAGCGTATCGACGTCACCGAGGCCTTTGTCGCTTCGATTCTCGCCTTCGCCTCGGCCCGCGACCTCGAGATCCGCAACCTCACGCAGGCGGTCGACCTCGATACGACCCGCCGCGGCCTCCCCGGCGCCGACCCGCTCCGCCTCGACGTCGCCTGCACCCTCAAACCGCTCCCCAAACCGGTCGAAATCCTCGTCGGAGCCGTCGAACACAAGCCTAACCCACGCTCCGGCAAGCCCATGACCGTCATGATCGAGAACAAGCTCACCCCAACCAAAATGCTCGACTACGGCCGCTACGAGTCGCTCCGACAAGTCCCCCTCCCGAACGCCTACGTGTTCGCGAAGGACCCCAAAATCCGCGGCGTCCTCGAAAATCTCCAAGCCCACGGCATCGTCGTCGAAGAACTCGCCGCCCCCGCGCAGCTCGCCGTCGAGAGCTTCGCGATCGAAACCCTCAAACCCGCCGACCGACCCTTCCAAGGACACAAAATCCTCAAAATCACCGGCAAATTCGCCAAATCCACCATCGACTTCCCCACCGGATCCTACGTCGTCCGAACCGCCCAACCACTCGCGCGACTCGCCGCCTGCCTCCTCGAACCCGAGAGCGAAGACGGACTCGCCGCCTGGAACTTCCTCGACGCCGCGCTCGCTCCCGGCAAAGTTTATCCAATCCACAAGCTGACTGGAGTTTTAAACGCCTCCGCGCGCCTGGTGGAGTAGACTCCACTCCGTTCGGGCGGCCGCGACGAGCGCGCGTCGCGGTTGCGTCCGAAATAGTGTAGTAATAGAAAAACGCTTATTTCGCCGGTGTTTTCGCGTCGGCGGGAGCTTTCTCGGTCCGCGAGAGTAGATAGTCGAGCAAGAGCTCGAAGTCGCGCTCGCCGATCTGGTCGACGAAATTCGCGGGCATCGGCGAGATCGGCTGGACCTTGCGTTCCTCCACTTCACTCGAGGGGACGCGCTGCTCCTTCCCTTGCGCGTCGGCCAGGATCAAAACCGCCCCCTCCTCGCGCAGCAGCAACCCCGAGAGCACCCGACCGTCCCGCAACGCCAGCGTCGTCGCGCGGAACGTCTGGTCGACGTTTCTGTTCGGGTCCAAAACGTCCTCGAGCAGCCGCTCGACGCCGCGGACGCCGATCCCGTCCAACTGCGGCCCGACGCGCCCGCCCGCACCCGACGTCTGGTGGCACGCCGCGCAGTTTTTCTCGAAAATCTTCAGGCCGGCCGCAGGGTCGCGCTCCCGAGTCGCCTTCTGATAACGAGCCTTTCTCGACGCGATCACGCTGTTGATCCGCTGGTCCGCGGGCGGCAAACCCCGGACCAAACGCGCCGCCCGATCACGCACCGGCTTTCGGTCGGACCCCGCCAAAATGCGGTCCACCGGCGGCGTTTGCAACAACCGCGGCGACGCTTTCCCCGCCTCCACCGCGTCCAGCAACGCGTTCACGCCCTCGCGACTCCTCGACAACGCCTCCGCGATCGACGTTTGCAAACGTGCCGGCGCAACTTGCAAAAGCCCCGACAGCGCCGACCGCCCCTCGGGTCGATTCGTCGCCGCGAGCACCCCCGCGGCATGCTGCCGAAGCCCAAACGGAGCCGTTTCGTCCGCCAAGACTCGCCCCAGCGGCCCCGACGACTTCAGCGGGTCGATCGCCGCCAACGCCCCCAGCGCCGCCGCTCGATTCGCCTCCGCAGCCCGCCCCGAAACCGCCAACTCCTCGAGCCGAGCCCAAACCGCCGGCGAACGCAACGTCGTCGCCAACTCCACACCGCGCGACACCTCGTTGCGCGCCGACCCCGTCAGCAACTTCCCCGCCAGCGCCGCAACCGCCGCCGACGCCTTCTCGCTCGGCCGCGCACCCCCTTCCTGCGTCCCCTGCAAGTCCGCCCGCCACAACTCCGCCAGGTCGATCGCCGTATCCTTCCCCGCGACCCCGCCAAGATAAGCCTCGACCCGCAACCGCGTGGCGGCGTCCCCAAACCGCGCCGCATGATGAACATAACGCAGACGATTCCCCAGCGGCTCGACCACCTGCTCAAGGTGACCCGCCAAATAAGACGCGGCCTCGGCGCTCGGCACGCCCGTCGCCACGTCGGCCACCGCACGCCGGTCGGCTTCGTCAAGCGTCATCCCCTTCAGCTTCTCCCAGTTCCCGACGGCACGAAGCTGGTCCCGCAGCGCCATCCGAATCACATGCGTCAAATGCGTGTCCGCCTCGTCGACGACATGCCTCGCGTCGAGCAAAGGCCGGATATTCGCCGCGTCGGGATGCACCGCCAGAGTCTCCGCCGCCGCGCTCCGAACCACCGCGTCAACGTCGCGCAGCCCCTTGAAAACAAGCCCGCGCAGGCTCGTCGTCAAGCCCGGAAACTCCGCGAGCACGCGCATCGCATGCACCCGCAACGGCTCCGGACTCGCCGCCTCCGCCGCCTTCGCCACCAAATCCGACCGCAAATCCCCCCAACGCTCCAGAATCCACAACGCATGCACACGTCGAGTCACGTTCGAGTCCTCGACCGCGATCCGCTCGAACCGCGACGTCGGACGCCCACCGCTCCCAAACCGCTCGACAACCTGGTTCGCCGCCCGCAGACGCAACGTCATGTTCGCGTCGCCCAGCAACGCGATCAGCTCGTCCAAAGTCGCCTTAGTAAGGTCGAGCGTCGACATCAGGGGTGCCCGCGCCTTTGTCCCTCGATAGACAATCCGCCAAATCCGGCCGCGCTCTCGGTCGCGCCCCGGATGCGTCAAGGGGACCTCGTAATGGCCGATGATCCGGTTGTAGAAGTCCGCGACGTACATCGCCCCGTCGGGACCGATCTTGAGGTCCACGGGCCGAAACCAGTCGTCGTCGCTCGTCAAGAAGTCGGGCTGCTGGAGCGCTTTGGGGGTCGACCCGCGCCACTCCAAAACGTCCTGGTTGATCCGATTCGTCACCACGTTGCCGATCATAACCCGGCCTAAATACGCGGGCGGAAACTGGTCAGCCTGATAATTCACAATCCCCGCGATGCCCGTCGAGCCGTGGTCGTGCGACATCATCTCCGGCCCGAAGCCGAGGCCGTCGTGAGGCGCGCCGAAGCTCGGATACCACGCCCCCCGCAAAATCTGGTAGATCGGCCTACTATGGCAGTCACAGGTGTAGAACCGCCCGAGCGGGTCGAGCGCGAGACCGAACGGGTTCACCTGCCCGTGGGTGTATTGTTCGACGTGCGTACCGTCGGGCCGCATCCGATAGGTGTTGCCCGAGGTCATCGTGATCGCGTGCTTATCTTTGCCCGCGACGCTCGACGTGTTCGAGAAGCCGTGGCAAGCGTAAATCCAGCCGTCGAAGCCCCAGTGGAAGGCGTTCGTCATACCGTGCGTGTCTCGAAAACCGAAGGCGGAGTAGGCCGGCTCGCGGCGGTCGGCCTTGCCGTCGCCGTCGTCGTCGATGAGCCTCAGGATGTTCGGAATCGAGTGGACCAAGGCCGACCGGCAGTCGGGCATCGGGATCAAGCCGATAGGAATATTAAGGCCGCCCGCGAACGTCTCGACCTTTTTGGCGCGGCCGTCGGGTCCGAAATCCGAGAGAATCTTGACCGAGTCGCGACCCGGCCGACCTTGAGCCGGGAACGGGTACTCGATCGTCTCGGTCACCCACAGCCGCCCGCGATCGTCAAAGGCAATGTTCAAAGGCTTATGAATGTCGGGCTCGGCGGCCACGAGCTGGACCTCGAAACCCGGGGGAACCCGCAGCGCCTTGCGTTCCTCGGCGGGGGTGCGGGCCTCGGCTTTCGAGACGAGGTCGGGCGGCTTGTCCTCGGCCGACGCCGTTACCGCCGCGGCGGCGATCGATGTCGCCGCGAGAAATCGAAGAGTCAGACCCCGGAATCCATGAGACGGCCTTGCGTCACTCGGCATCGTCCACGCGCCTCGCCTGTAGGTTGGACCACTTGTTGAATAATGGGCGTGAACAGCGATCATCGGCAATCCCCCGTCGGCTTGCAAGCCACGAGCAGGTTGACCAGGTGATCCAACCTCCGCGCGCACCGCGGACGCCCTCGCCTCGCAATGAGGAGAGTTACCGGGCGGAGTTACTCCATTTGCGCCCGATTTCTACTCCACGAACCGCCTCAGGCGGGCGGTTTTGCGGGCGAAACGGGGTCCGAAGGCGTTCGGACCGGCTCCGCGGTCGACTCCGGCCCCGCGACCCGCATCCCCGCGACCACCCGCGCCGCGTTCGAGGCCAGCCAACGCGTCAGTCGCGTGAACGCAACGTCAACCACCGCAACGCTTTCAACGCGGTTGGCTTCGTTTTGCGCCGCCACCGACTCGGCGGTCGACTCGGGCGACTCCGACGCCGTTTGCGACGCCCGAATCGCGTCCGCGAGCTTCGAAAACGCCGCGTCCGAGGCCGCC
>JAJYDB010000265.1 GCA_021777845.1 Planctomycetota bacterium | reverse complement strand
CGGGGGGTTCACGATCGTAGGTTCGCAACGTTGAACGAATTGTTTCAGTGGAGCGTGACATTTTGCGTGCTATCCTCCGCGCGATCTCAACCAAACCCGCTTGGTCGATCGTCGCCATGCGGCGGGCGCGGCGGATGATCTCATCGCGCTCCGCGTCCGTCAATTGCTGAAATCGGGTCGCTCGGTCCACCTGGTCGTGATGCTCGGTCACAAACCGAGCCAGGCTCGACTCTAAAAACCCAATCTTGGCCCGGCCGCCAATCAAAAACCGTCGCGCGACCAAACCCTGTCTGCGCCAACGACTTACCGTCCGTGTCGAAACGTTGTAACGGCGACCCACCGCCTCGACCGTGAGAACCGGCTCCGCCGCTTGCTCCGCGGGCAGAGCCGCCGTCGCCGACAAATCCTCGATGAACAACCGCAAGTCGTGTCGGACATCGGCTCCGTCACACACAATCGGCGCCGAAGTCTCAGGCCGAAACCCCGTAATCCGAAAGCACAAGAAGTCGTACGGATACCGCTTCGTTTCGTCGATCTCAGTGAACAGATGCTCGGCACGATCGATTTGTTCCACGCGTCGTTCGCGCGGCGCATACTTTGCCTGTTGTTCTTTAAGCTGCCGCAGCGCCGGTTGTCGATACGTGTGGCTCATCGGTCTGCTCTGGTTGATGACGTCGGCCGCCTTCCGCCTCGCGGATCAAGGCCGCACGCCGTTCCCATCGTAGTACAAGGTTCGTCGCAATACCCTTGGGACCGGCAAACCCCAGTCATTCAAACCCTTCGCCTCGCGAACCCGTTCGGTTTCGATCGGCGTTCTCGCGACGACGGCTTCACACCGACTTTCAACCTCTTGTGATCACTACGAATATCTTCGAGGATTGGGTCGGGGCAATCAAATAAATTCCTCTTGAAAATCCTTTGGACACCCGTTGCATACCCGAGGTCCGTTTTGAACAACTGTTTCAAACAGACGTTTTAATCTACCGTTTTGTTCGGTCCGAATCCACCAGTATTTCGAAATCTCGATCGAAATCACGCCGAACGTTGGAAAAATAGAGAGCTTCTCGGGCCGAAAAGGTTCACAGCGGCAGGACGGTCGCACTCGTTTCAGACGACGGGATCGACCGCTTGCACTTACGAAGCGGGAAAGGAATTGGGACAGCAAAACGAATGGGTGCATGCTTGGTTTGTTGTGCGAGTTTGTCTTGGGTCCCTGGGAGACTTCGTCGATTGACAGCGTTGTCGGGGGGCGACTAACCTTCGGCTTGCGTACTTTTGCAAGGGGTTGAAGCGGTCGCGCGGTACGTCCGGCGGAACCGGGAGGGAGCCATGTTCCAACTCGCAAGGGGGGTGGTCGCGCTGACGTGCGCGTGCGTGGCGTTGGTCGGATGGGCCTGCGCGGGGACGCCGGTCGAGATCCGAGAGAAGTCGCAAGTAGGTGCCTGTGAGCGGGTTGTGATCGAACTGAAGGCGAAGGGGCTGTTTCGCGAGGGTCCGCCGCCAGGGGCTGACGCGGCGGGGGCGTCAAAGAAGGTTGAATCGGCGCAGCCGTTGTCGCTGCAAGTGGAGACGCGGCTGGACTTCGCCGAGCGGGTGACGCAGGTGGACGACGTCGGCCGGCCGTTACGGACGGCGCGCCGCGTATATCAAGCCGCGTCGGCGATCAACGGCGAAATCAGGCCGTCGTCCGCGAGTCTTCGGCCCGAGGTTGCGATCCTTTCGGCGACGCGACGCGAGGGGGCGGCGATCGTCTTCAGTCCGGGCGGGCCGCTTACGCGCTCCGAGCTGGAACTCGTGCAGGGGCCGGGAGATCCGTTGACGCTCGCGGGGCTGTTGCCGGCTCGGGCGGTCGCGTCGGGAGCGCGTTGGACCGTCGAGGACGCGACGGCGCGGGGGCTGTCCGGGTACGACGTCCTGACGTCGAACGGGCTTGAGGCGGAACTTGAGGAGGAGACACCCGCGCGATTCAAGTTTAAAGTGGCGGGAACCGTGAAGGGGTCGGCGCTGGGCGGCGAGGGTTCGATCACGTTCCGTGGTTCGTTCACGTTCGACCGAGCGGCGGCCCGGATCGACCAAATGACGCTCGATCGCGACGAAAACCGCAGTCAGGGGCCGATCGAGGCGGGGCTCGAGGTGAAGAGTACGTTGACGGTCACACGGCGCACGGTCGAGGTGCCCGCGGAACTCGCCGACGCGGCCTTGAAGGGTCTGCCTCTCGTGCCCGAGCCTGCGAGGCTGCTGCTTTTGCTCGATCCGCCGGGGGGCAAATACACGCTTTTGCACGATCGCGACTGGCATGTTTTCTGGGACAACACACGGCAGACGGTGCTGCGTCGGCTCGAAAAGGGCTTGGTGGTCGCGCAATGCAACTTGTCGCTCGGGCCGAATGCGGGGAAGGGACGTCACCAAGATTTGAAGCAGTTTCGCGAGGAGGTCCGCGCGGCGCTGGGAGCGCGATTTCGCGAATTCTTAGGCGAAGGCGGGGTCGAGGGAGATCCCGCGGAGGGCTTTCGACATAAGGTGGGCGTTCGTGGTCGCGAAGGGGATCTCGACGTGATTTGGTACTACTATCTCGCGGCGAGTCCGGAGGGCGAACAACTCGTGGCGGCGTTCACGCTGTCGGCCTCGAAGATGGAAACATTCGGCGCGCAGGACGAGCAGTTGCTCGCGTCTTTGAAGTGGAGCATGGTCGACCAGAAAGAAAAAGCGTCGCCGTGAAGTGCGGGTCCGCGGCGAAAGATCGTTACAATCTAGCCGTGGTCGTGCGCGATTCCGTGTCGCGACCGCGACGGTGGACTCGAGGAGCGACGTCGTGATGCGCGTACCGGGGTTGTATCAATGGAGTGAGCGGATCCGGCTGCTGGTCGCGGCGTCGTCGTGCGCCGCGTTCACGTACGCGTGCGTCGTCGTGGGCGCGGCTCGTGCGCAGACGACAAAGGAGGCGGCGGGAGCTGCGCGGCCGGGGTTCGGTCTCGCGACGCGTTATCGATTTCGAGAGAGTTACTCCACCAAAGAGGATGCCGCGCGGCCTCGCGATTTAGTGCAGTATCGAGTTGCGATTCGCGAGCGTTTGAAGAACACCGTCGAGCAAAAAAAAGGCGCGCCGCAACAGATCGAAACGACGTATCAGACGATCTACCGCGAACGGCCGGCGGAGGTCGGCGAGGCGGGCGACGTGCTCGCGCTGGTTCGTCGCTACGAGACCTTCCTCGCCGATCCCGACCCGTTTTTGAAGCCGGGTGAGCCGCGGCTGTTTGAAGGCGAGACTCTCTGGATCAGGCCGAAATTGCTGTCGGATCCCGAGGTGTTGCTGATTGCGGGGAAGCGCGGGATGCGCGACTTCGAGTACGAAACGATCTCGCATCAAATCTCGATGACCGAGTTGGCGACGTTGCTGCCTTCATTGCCGACGCGCATCGGCGACCGCTGGCGCGCGGCGCGGTCGGCGACGCGGGCCTTGCTCGGTCAAACGGTCCCCGGCGACCCGCTCGTCGCGACGCTCGCGAGCGTCCAGCCCGACCCAAAGTCGAGCGCAATGATCGCAACTTTTGACGTTACAGGCCGTTACGAAATGGGCGAGGACGCGCACTCGGTGGCTCTGAACGCGCGGATTCTGTTTCGTTTCGACCCAAATGCGAAGCCGCCCGCCGCCGACCCCAAGGCCGCCCCGGCGGCATCCAATGCGGCTCCGACCGACGACGCGGTGAGTGCCGCGGGCGAGATTTTCGAGCTGCGGATGGCGCGCGTCACCGTCCTGCTGACCGCCGCCGACGCGACGCAACGCCTGCACGCGCGCGAGACCCGCGACGTCGTCCTGCAACGCGTCCGCGCACCGCTCGCCGATAAAGAGACGCTCGCCTTGCCCGCGACTCCGCCCGCCGCCGACGACCGCAACTCGTGGCTCACCTACGACGATCCGCAACGACGCTTCCACTTTCGCCATCCCGAGTCGCTCCGCCCCATCCCCGCACAGTCGTCGGATGACGTCGCGCTCGCCGAGGTCACGCCGCAAGGCAACAACACCTTCGCGATGCGATTTGTGGCCAAGTCGCCCAACCCCGCCCTCCAAAAACGCAACGCCGACCCCGGCTTCTTCGTCAAAGCACTCGAGGACGAGTGGAGCCAAAGCCAAATCGACTTCCGCAAAGGCCCGTCCGAATGGCTTCCCGAGGCCGACTGGAAGCCGCTCAACCTCCGCGTCCATCACTACGAAGCCGCGCTCATGCCCGACCCCAAGGCCCCGCGTTCTTCAAAACGTATTCTCGTAGATCATTTCTTTATTCAAACGACGCACGAAGAGAGCTTCATCGTTACCGCCACGACCGATCTCGACCCCCCCGCGCCGTATCGTCGGAAGGTCGACGCGATCATCAAAACCCTACGTTTCGGATCGTCGCTGCAGCCCGAATGATGCAAAAAAACAACACTTGCGGCGGACGTATGCGTGGATTGCACGCATGATGTCTCGTCGTCGCCGCGCGCCTCAAGGGCGATGCCTTCGCGGCCGAGGCACGGGTCGGGAGGAATCTCGAAGGGGTGGGCGGCGTGAACCGGCGGTCGCGGCGCCCGGCTTCGGAGTTGGAGGAAGTCCGGGCTCGTCGTGCGATTCGAGCCGCCGCGCGTGGAAAGCGACGCAAATTGAGCCGATCGCCGGCGACTTTGACGGCGACTTTCGCAACGATGAATCCTAAACCATCGGGACTTTCTGCACCTTCGTCGAGGTCGCGCGCGGCCCCCGCAATCGAGCTGTCATGGGTCGCGGGATTCGTGTCAGCACCCATGCGGAATTGCTCGATTGAAGCCGTTCAGTGATGCGAAAAATCCGAAAGGTTGGTTGGTACGAAGTCGAGTTTTGTGCGTAACATTGAGGGTACCACACGGCTGGTTGAAGTGTTGGCTCTCCCCGCGATGTTTACGTAGGGACAATGCGCGTTATCTTGGATGTTTTGCAAGGGCCCCGCAAAGGCCGCTCGTTCGTTTTTGATCGCCACGACACTTTCATCGTGGGTCGATCGCGGTACGTGCATTGTCCGATGCCCGACGACACGGCGCTTTCGCGCGACCATTTTCTCATCGAGATCAGCCCGCCGCGTTGCGAGATTCGCGACCTTGGGAGCACGAACGGGACCTTCGTGAACGACCAGCGGGTCGAGCGTACGCGTTTGCAGTCGGGGGATATGATCGCGGCCGGCCAGAGCGTGTTCCGGGTTCGAGTCGAGGCGGCGATGGTCGCGGCGGAACGGCTCGCGGGCATCGACTCGGGTCGCGATGCGGCGCGCACCGAGACGATTCTCGCGGTCGCCGAGGGGGCTTCGATCCGCTGCGCCGAATGCGGAACCTACGCGCCCGAGGATGTCGAGATCATCAGCGACGACGGCTCGCCCGACGAGTCGATCGAGTGGCTCTGCGACCTTTGCCGCTCCGAGATCGCGTCCACGCCGCAGCCGGTCCCGCATTACACGACGCTCCGCGAGCTCGGACGCGGCGCGATGGGCGTCGTTTATCAGGCGAAAAACAACAAGACCGGGCGACTCGTCGCGCTCAAGCTGATCGTCCCCGAGTCCGCCGCGGCACGGTCCGCGATCGACCGCTTCCTGCGCGAAATGTCGGTCATCAGCCAACTCAAGCACCCGAACATTGTGGAGTGGCTCGAACAAGGGATGACCCGCGGCCAATTCTGGTTCGCGATGGAGTACGTCAACGGTACGAATCTCGAAGACCTCGCGAACACCGAGCCGGGTCGATTCCCCGTCCATCAGGCCTGCCGGATGGCCTGCCAAGTCCTGAAAGGACTCGAGGAAGCACACAAGCACGGGTTTGTCCACCGCGACATTAAACCCGAAAATATCTTGATCTCAAAGACGCCGGCAGGCTTGGTCGCGAAAATTTCGGACTTCGGCCTCGCGAAGAGTTTCCGCGGGCTGGGACTTTCGGGTTTGACGTTCTCGGGCGAGATGCGCGGCACGATTCCGTTCATGCCGCCCGAGCAGATGCTTGATTTCAAGGCGGTACGGCCCTCGGGCGATCTCTACTCGGTCGCCGCGACGCTCTACTATTTAATCACAGGGAAGTTTATCTACGACGAGCTGCGCGAAGGGGGCGACCTGATTCGCACGCTGCTCGAGGAAAAGCCCGTGCCGATCGGCGACCGCCGGCCCGAGGTGCCCGCGGCGCTCTCCGCGGCGATCGAAAAATGCCTGGCTCGCGACCCTGCCGCCCGCTACCCCACCGCCGCCGCGATGCGCGCCGCGCTGCGTCCTTTTTGCTAAGCGCGGTGGTCGACGAGGAATCTCGTGGTCGTCGCGACTCCGCATTCAAAGAGGAGTCGCCCGCCGTCGCCGCCGGGGCGGGAGGACGCCGTTCGATCATTGCTCGACGGCGTACGGAGGCTCGAAAGCCGGAGA
>JAJYDB010000024.1 GCA_021777845.1 Planctomycetota bacterium | reverse complement strand
CTAAAATCATCGGGAACAAAGCCCCAGCCGAACACCCCTTGTGGAATTGCAGCCGGTTTTCGATGAGTCCACGCATGGATACCGCGATGGGATGTTGCGGGTACTGGGCGGGCTGTTGGCAGCCTGCGGCCGGGTGGGACAAGATCGATCAAACGTTCGTGGACCGACTGTCGCGAACCCGACAAGGATGGGGGATCGGCGATGAAAGTGAAGATGGCCGTGTGCGGCTTGAGTTTGAGTTTGATGCCGGCGTTGGTCGGGTCCGTTGCCGAGGCGCAACTGTTTCGGAAGCGAGCGGAGCCTGCGGCGACCGCGGCGAGTCAGCCGTCGTCGACGCCGGCGTCGACGAACGGTCCCGCTCCCGCCGCGACGAGCGGATCGGACCCGAAGAACGACCCGACGATCAAGCAAGGCGTGGCGTATATCCCCGAGCCGTCGAAGATGGAGGAGATGCAGTCGGCGAAGGTCGATCTGCCGGCGGGCCCGATTGAGCCGTACTTGTTGACGAAGCAGAACGGGCCGTTCATGGTGATGGCGAAGACGTTCCGCGGGCCCGACGCCGAGCGTTACGCGCTGGCGCTGGTGCTCGAGCTGCGTCGCGACTACCAGTTGCCGGCATACGTGCTGCGGAAGAAGGATTTTCCCGGCCAGAGCAATATCCGCGAGGTGCCGCCGACGGCGCGCGACTTCATGAATCGGCCGAACGTCGGGCTGCCCGAAAAGTACAGGACGTTCGACGAGGCGACGGTGCTCGTCGGCGACGAAAAGACCGAGGCCGACGCCGACAGGCTGCTCAAGCGCGTGAAGAAAATCCACCCGCTGTGCCTGAAGAGCATGCCGTCGATTTATCACTGGCGGCAGGGCGACGGCCTGAAAACCGGCTCGTTCCGCACGACGAATCCGTTCATCCCGACGCAGTATCTGTTCCCGCGCAAGCCCGACGCGCTCGTCCAGAAGATTAACGGCGGGGCGCATTCGATTTACTCCTGCCCCGGCCGCTACACGCTGCAAGTCGTGCAGTTTCAAGGCAGAATGACCTTCGACGCCGACGACCCGAAGTTCCACGAGCGTTCGTTCCTGCGCAAGAGCCCGCTCTTGACCGCGCACGAAGACGCCGAAAAACTCGCCGACAAGCTCTCGAAAGATCCACAAGTGATGGCAACCGGATATCAGCCTTATGTTTATCACGACCGCGTTTCAAGCCGCGTGACGATCGGCTCGTTCGACTCTCCGAACGACCCCCGCGCGGCCAAACTGCGCGAGACGATGACGCGGCTCGCCTCGGACTTGATCTCGCGGAAGGTGACCGAAGAGGTGATTGCGCCGTCGATTTTGAT
The DNA here is from genome assembly GCA_021777845.1 of Planctomycetota bacterium. Classification (GTDB taxonomy): domain Bacteria; phylum Planctomycetota; class Planctomycetia; order Isosphaerales; family Isosphaeraceae; genus JAJYDB01. The sequence goes on along the minus strand of JAJYDB010000024.1, from coordinate 27,944 downwards.
CGACCTCGAGGATCCGCAGAATCCGGTCCGACCCCCCGCGCAAGGCGTGGCCCGGGGGCAGTGAGTCGCTCGTAAATCGCGGCGATTCGCGGTAATTGCCCGCGACAAACGCGGAGCCGCGGCATTAACATCAACGGACGGCGCGGTCGACCTTGAATCGATCGCGACGTTCGTTGTCGTTTATTACAACACCTGTTGAGTCATGGAATACAAACGGGCTTTACTCATGAGCGAAGCGGCGAGCGAGCACGCTTTCACGTCGTTGGTTTTGGGGACGAGGAACGCGAGGAAGCTGCGCGAGATGGCGGGTTTGATTGCGCCGCCGTGGGAGCCGAAGCGGCGCGCGGCGGGGTTGGCGGTGAGGTCGTTGCTTGATTTTGAAGAGGCCGCCGCGCCTGACGTCGTCGAGGATGCGGCGGATTTCGCGGGGAACGCGCGGAAGAAGGCGAGCGAGACGGCGAGGGCGCTGGGTTCGTGGGTTTTGGCGGACGATTCGGGCTTGGCGGTGGACGCTTTGGGGGGCGCGCCGGGGGTGTTGTCGGCGCGATACGCGGGGCGTCACGGCGACGACGAGGCGAACAATCGCAAGCTGATCGCCGCGTTGCGCGACGTTCCCGACGTCGACCGCGGCGCGGCCTACGTGTGCGTGCTCGCGCTGGCGGATCCGTCGGGGGCGATTCGCGTCGAAACCGAGGGCCGCTGCCGGGGCCGCATCGCGCACGCGCCGCGCGGGTCGAACGGATTCGGCTATGACCCTTATTTTGTGATCCCTGAATATCATCAAACGTACGGCGAGCTGAGTCCGCTCGTGAAGGCGCGTCTGAGCCACCGCGCGCGGGCGTTCGAGCATCTGCGCATACCGCTTGAGAGGCTGCTTACCTGTTGATCGACATCACGCAACGACTCTTAAATCGCAATACAAATGAAAACGCCCCTGGGAATTGAATCCCAAGGGCGCTTTGGTTTGCGAATGGTTACGGAAACCCGCGGAAATCGGCTGTAATCAGCGGGTCGACTTCGCGGGGGACTGCGGAGCCGGGACGATCACGCCTTGCGGGCTCGCCGCGACGGCCTGCGCCGAGGGGAGGACGGCCGGGCAGTGGACGACGACGGGCACCTGCACGCAGACGGTGACGGGCACCTGTCGGCAGATCGTTTTCGGGACGCAGACGGTCTTGTTCACGACGACCTTGCGGGTGACGCACACGGGGTCGCAGACGGTGGTCGTGCACGGCACTTGCTTGCAGATCGTGAACGGCTCTTTGCGGACGCAGTTCACGGTTTGCATTTCGCAGACGGTCTTCGGGACGCACTTGACGCGTTGCTCGCAGACGGTTTCGCAGATCGTTTGCGGCACTTTTTTCGTGCAGGTGGTCGAGACCATCCGGCAGGTCGTGACCGGCACGGGGCAGTGCTTGGTCTCGCAGACGACGCGGCAGGTGGTCACCGGCACTTGCTTGGTGCACTGGGTCGGGATCATCCGGCAGGTCGTCACCGGGACGCGCTTCACGCAGGTCTGACGCACCATCCGCGTGACGGTGCACGGCACCTGGCGCGTCTCGCACGTTTTGACCATCCGCGTGACCGTTACCGGCACTTGTTTGAAGCACTTTTCAGGCTTCATCACCGTGACGGTGTAGGGGTCGTTGGTGTAGACCGTCTTCGAGCACATCTTCGTGACGCAGACCGGCACGCGACGCACGCAGGTTTGCGGAACCGACGTGCAAACCGTGTAGGGGACGGTCTTCGTGCAGGTGGTCGAGACCATCCGGCAGGTCGTCACCGGCACCATCTTGACCATCTCGGACGTGACCGTCTCCTTGATCGTCACCGGCACTTGCTTGACGACCGTCTCGCTCACCATCCGACGCGTCGTCACCGGCACCTGACGCACGACCTCCTCCGAAACCATCGTGCAAGTCGTGACCGGCACTTGCTTGACGACGCTCACCGGCACCGTTCGGCAGACCGTCGTCGGCACGACCTTGCGGACCGTTTGCGAGTCGTAAACCGTGCACGGCACGTTCTCGACGACGTCGCAGCTCTGCCAGACCCGCTTGCACTCGTAAGTACCCGGGCACTCATACGTGCACCCGTTGCTCACGACCGTGCGGCCGGGCTTGTAGACCTGCTGCGTCACCCACTGCCCGCGACGATGCACCACTTGCTTCGTGATCGTCCGCGGCACGCAAACCGTCTCGCAGACCTCGCGATTCACCGTTTCGGTCACGGTCCGGCAGCTTGTCTCGGTCACCGACTTGTAGCACGTCGTTTGGACCGGCTTGCAAACCGTGTAGCGACACTCTTTCATCACCGTTTCGCAGACCGGCCGGCAAACAGTGTAGGAACAATCCTTCATCACGGTCCGGCAGACCGGCTTGCAAACCGTGTAGCGACACTCTTTCATCACCGTTTCGCGGACCGGCCGGCAAACAGTGTAGGCAACCTGTTTGTACGCGCACTGCTTCACTTGCACCATGCGCGTGAATTGCTGCGACTGCATCACCGTCTCTTGCACCGGCACCTGCACCGCGTGCGGCGTCATCCGCCGGCAAGTCTTCTGCACGGGCCGGCAAACGGTGTAGGCGCACGTTTTGTAGGCCGTTTCCTGCACGGGACGGCATACGACGTGCTGTACCGACTTCATCACGGTTTCTTGCACCGGCCGACAAACAGTGTAGGCGCAATCTTTGTAGGAAGTTTCTCTCACCGGTCGGTTGACGGTGTAGTTCACCGTTTGGAAAGCGGTCTCACGGACCTTGCGCGAAACAGTGTAGACTCGGTCTTCCATGTGCGTTTCGCGGACCGGAGTCTGCACGGTGTAGACCGCGTCTTTCCACACCGTGCGCGAGACCGGCCGCTGCACCGTGTAGGGAACCTGCGTCATCACCGTGCGATACACCGGCCGCTGCACCGTGTACGGCACGTCCCGCACGCCGCGCTCGACGACGTTTCGCATCGTCGTCACCGTCCGCGGCTGATAAATCGTCTCCGCCACTTCCTGCACCGTCGGCACCACCTGTGTCTCGTAGACGGTCTCGGAGACCGGCTGCAAAACGGTCGTGCGCTGAAGTTGATACTCGATGTGCCCGTCGCAATCTTGAGGCACGGGGCTGCTGCGCATCGAAGCGGCGCCCGCATAGCTCGCGGCGCGCGCCGGTCGCTCGGCCATCGCCCAGGTCCCTGCGCAGAGGACCGCGAGCCCGACCGAAAGAAGTTTACGCATCGTCAGACGCTCCTCGACAACCATCCCGACCAGGTCGGCTCAACAACGAACCCACGCGCGGGGCTCCTCCCCGGACACAATGGATCCGTCAACTCACGCTTAGCTTCGGCCGCTGCCGGGACCTTCCTTCAAGAACTTTCTCCAAATTTCCCAAATGACCAAAACCCCCAAAACATAGAGTTTCCGCCACTGTTACCTAAGTCACGAAAACACTCCAGAATCTCAACGTGACCGCGCGGACGCCTACGACCGGAGCCCACGGCAAGCCAGTCAAACTCTAGCCAAACAACCCATATTCACAGAATTCCGCGCTTTTCCGCACTCCAAACGCCGGCCCCAGGCTTTCGCGCACGACGACGGGTGGTTAGTCTGAATCGACGCGGCCTGTGATTTTTCACGCGTCCGAAACTCAAAGGCGGGGGGGATGCCGGTGTCGGTTCTTGATGCCTTTCGACTCGACGGCAAGACGGCGTTTGTGACCGGCGGGGCCCGCGGCCTCGGCAGGGTGATCGCGGAGGCGCTCGCCTCGGCGGGCGCGCGCGTCGCGGTCTCGGCCCGCGACATCACCCAGGCGCGCGACGCCGCCGACGCCCTCACCGCCTCGACTACCTCGCAAACGCTTGCCCTCGCACTCGACGTCACTCGCAAAGCCGACGTCGACGACGCCTTCGCTCGCCTCCTCGACCACTTCGGAGGCCTCGACATCCTCGTCAACAACGCCGGCATCAACATCCGCGGGCCGATCGAAACCCTCGCCGAAGCCGACTGGGACCTGGTCATCGACACCAACCTGAAAGGCCCTTGGCTCTGTTGCCGAGCCGCCGCCGAGACGATGAAGCGTCAAAAATCGGGCCGGGTGATCAACGTCTCGAGCATGCTCGGCGAGATCTCGCTCCCCGACCGCACGCCTTACGCCTCGAGCAAAGGCGGGCTCACGCTCATGACCAAAACGCTCGCCCTCGAGTGGGCCCCGTTCGGAATCAACGTCAACGCGCTCTGCCCCGGACCCTTCGCGACCGAAATTAATACTCCACTCATGAACGACCCCGCCGCGCGCGCGTCGATGGAGTCAAACGTCCCCCTGAAGCGCTGGGGAGATCCCGTCGAACTCGGCCCCGCCGCGGTTTTTCTCGCTTCGCAAGCCTCGAGCTACATGACCGGCGCGACCCTCTTCATCGACGGCGGCTACACCGCGAGGTAGAGTAAAGTATCCTTGGAGAGTCTCTTTTTCGATCTCCCGTCCCGCGGCGAACCGGGCCGGAGCGGCGCGTGTCGCATTGCGGCGAAAGTGCGAGAACAGCAGAGGACCGACGTTGATGAGCGGATTGGAAACAGGGTCGATACCGCGGGGATTCACGGCGTGCGGCGTGAAGGCGGGGATCAAGCCGTCGGGGTCGCTCGACCTGGCGCTGCTCGTATCCGACCGACCTTGCGCCGCGGCGGGCGTTTATACGACGAACCTCGTCTACGCGGCGCCGGTCGCGTGGGATCGCGGTCTGACGCCCTCGACGAGCGTCCTCGGCGTTGTCGTGAACGCGGGTAACGCGAACGCCGCCACCGGCGACGAAGGCCTCGCCCACGCGCGACGGACCGCCCAGGCCGCGGCCAAATTGCTCGGCGGCACCTCCGACGACTGGCTGGTCGCATCCACCGGCGTCATCGGCCAACGTCTGCCGATCGAACGCCTCGAAGCCGGCCTGACCGACGCCGTCCCGCATCTTACCTCCGAATTAAGCGGCTTCGACGACGCCTCACGGGCCATCATGACGACCGACACCCGGCCTAAAATTGTCTCACGGCGGATTAATATCGCCGACTCCGAGATCAGGCTGCTTGGTTTGGCGAAGGGCGCGGCCATGATCGGCCCGAAAATGGCCACCATGCTCGGCTTCCTGCTCACCGACGCCCGCGTCGAGCCCGAAGCGTTGCAGTCGATCCTCCGCGGCGCGGTCGAGCGTTCGTTCAACTGCATTTCGGTCGAAGGGCACATGAGCACGAACGACACCGTGCTTTTGCTCGCGAACGGCGCCGCCGGCGAAGCTCTCTGCGGGGCCGACCTCGACGCCTTCGCGGCCTTGGTCAACGACGCCTGCATCGAACTCGCCCGGATGATTCCCGACGACGGCGAAGGCGCGACCCATCTGATCACGATCGACGTCGACGGCTGCCGGACCTTCGAGGACGCACGCGCGATCGCCCGCGCCGTCGCTGACAGCGCGCTCGTCAAGACCGCGATTCACGGCGCGGATCCGAACTGGGGCCGAATCGTTTCGGCCGCGGGCTATGCCGGGGTTGGCTACGCGCCGCCGGGTCCCGCACTCACGCTCAACGGCGTCGAGCTTTACCGCGACGGCCGGCCGGTGCCGTTCGATGCCGACGCCGTCGCCCGCTCGATCCGTGAGCGGCACGAGACGTCAATTCACTTGAGGTTTCGCGACGGCTCCGCCTCGGTCCGCTTCTGGACCTGCGACCTCACCGCCGAATACGTCCGCCTCAACGCGGACTACACCACCTAAAATCCCGCCTTCGTTTACGACTGCGGCGGCTCGGGACGCTTCGCGGCGGCGGCGAGCGGCCTTAAAACGGCCAGGATCGTGTTCAAATGAGCCAACCGCGGCCCGAAACGGTCCACGAAGTCGCTCAACGAGTAGTCGCCTTCGAGCAAATTCTCGTAATTTTCTTCAACATACACGCCCAACTCGCCCATTAAGGCGGCGTGGACGTGTTCGAGCTTGCCCAGCGACTCGCGGCACGCCTCGACGACGCCCTCGTGGCCCGCCTGCCAGCGCTCGATCTCGGCGACTTGCCGGGCGCGCTGTTCGCGGGCGATCTGCGCCGACTCGCGCACCAACTCGAGCTGCTGGCGTTGCAGCTCGATCACTTGCCGCTGCATCTCGATGTTTTGCCCCTGCAAATTCACCAGCAGGTGCAAAAGCGCGATCGGGTCGTTCACGTTCGAGAGCACCTGGGCACCGCCGGGACCCGTGGGTGAGACTTCCATCCTGTAAGTCCACGTCGGCGGCGTGGTCGGGTTCTCTCGTGACGACACCCCGCGCTCCTTCCCTCGAAAGTCGGCCGGACCCGCGAAGCAGCCGTTCCGATGCTTAACCCGCGCGGGTCCCAACCTCAAACTATACACGAAGCGGCCCGCGAGGAAAGCCCTGACGTCCGTCGTGGCCGCTATTTTGCAGGTTGAGCGCGATCGATGTTGTAAAAAGGCAGCGTTCAGGGGGACGGCGCAGGCGCGGGCGCGGCGGCGAGAGGTTGAAAACCGGGGAGGGTCGCGAGCCGGCCGTCGCCTTCGCGGACGCGGTAGGCTGCGTCGGCGGCGACCTTGTCGAAGCGTTCAACCTTGCCGGTCGGCCAGCGGATCTCGACGCGATCGGCGCGTGCGGAGTCGCCCAACCCGAAGTGGAGCCGCGGTCCGCGGGCTGACTGAAAGCTGCCGCCCCCCTGCCTCGACGCCTTCTGGACCTTGCCCCCCGCGGTGACCGAGACGACCGCGCCGACCGCGTCGCGATTCGAGGTCGTCCCCTCGAGTTGCAGTTCAAGAAAGCGTCCGCCGGCGGTTTGGTTGTGAAAGTAGGCGAGCGGGGTGTTTTGCGGCAGGATGATCAGGTCGTCGCGGCCGTCGTTGTCGAGGTCGCCGACGGCGAGTCCGCGGCCCAAACGGAGGTCGGTCCAAGGTGGACCGGCCGCGGCGGTGACGTCGGTGAGCCGGCCGCCGCGCCCGCCGAGCATTAATAAGGAGGGCATTTCGTAAGGGAAGCTGGGCCGGTCGTCGTTAACGTGCCCGTTGGTGACGGCAAGGTCGAGCCGGCCGTCGTTGTTCACGTCGAGCAAGGCGATCCCGAAGCCGAGCAGGCTCCGGCTGGGAGTCGCGAGGCCGACGGCGTCGGTCTCGTCGCTGAACATGAGGTCGCCCAAGTTGCGAAAAAAGGAGGTGGACTCGGCCAAAAAATTCGTAACGAGGAGGTCGAAGCGGCCGTCGCCGTCGAGGTCGCCGCAGGCGGTGCCCATCCCGGCTTGATAGGCGCCGGCGGCGTTGCAGGCGACTCCCGCGATTGCACCCACCTCTTCGAATTTCATGCCGCCGAGGTTGTGGAGGAGATAGTTCGCCGAAGTGTCGTTCGCGACGAAGAGGTCGACGAGGCCGTCGTCGTCGACGTCGGCGGCGACGACGCCCAAGCCGCGGCCGTCGCGGTCGACGATGCCCGCGCTTGCGGTGACGTCGACGAATTTGCCGCCGTCGTTGCGGAACAGGTGGTCGGGGAGTGCGCGGAACGCGTTCGGCATGCAGTACGCGAAGCGAATTTCGGGCTCGGGCCGATGTTCGTTCGTGTTGGTGCGCGGGCAGAGCTTTGGGTTGACGTCGTCCCAATCGAGGTAGTGGCAGACGTAGAGGTCGAGGTCGCCGTCGTTGTCGAGGTCGGCGAAGGCGGCTGAAGTCGGCCAGTCGCGCGGTCCGTCGAGGCCGACGCGCGCGGTTGCATCCTCGAAGGTGCCGTCGCCTCGGTTACGATAGAGCGCGTAGGAACGCCAACGCGTGACGAAGAGGTCGGGTCGGCCGTCGTTGTCGAAGTCGCCGACGGCGACGCCGTGTCCGTAACCGCGGGGCATCCGCGCGATTCCAGAGCGTTCGGAGACGTCCTCGAAGGAGCCGTCGCGGCGGTTGCGAAAGAGGCGGTCGCCGGTATTGGGTCGCGACGGGTCGGGGGGAAAGACGCCGCCTTGCACGACATAAACGTCGAGGAAGCCGTCGCCGTCGTAGTCGAGCAGGCCGACGCCTCCGGCGGTCGTTTCGGGAAGCTGCCGCATCGGCGACCTGCCGTTGTCGAAGACGAACTTCAAGCCGGCCTTGCCGGCGTCGTCGGAGAAGCGGATCGAGGGCGCGGGAGCGGTCGGCGCCGATGATTCCGCGCGCGCGGTCGGGGTGCGGGCGCTCTTCGGGGCGAGCGCCGCGAGACGGTCGGCGAGCGTTCCGGTCGCGACGGGTCGAGCCGGGTCGAGCCGGCCCGAGAGGCGCGCGAGACCGGCCGCGACGGCGGGGTCGCGCGGCTTTTCGCGCGCGGCCAGCGACCACCAACCGTAGGCCTCAAAGGGCCGGTTGAGCTGCTCGGCGAGCTGCGCCAGCTCGTCGAAGCGGTCGCTCGGAGCGCGGTCGTGGAGAAGGCGTCGATAGCGATCCTTCGAAGCGTCGAGGTCAGCCTTGCGGCGACGGAGCGCGGCGGCGCGGTCGGTCCGGCCGGCCTTCCAGTCGAGCACGGCGAGGCGTTCGCACGCGCCGGGGTCGGCGGGTTCGAGGTCGATCCGGCGTTCCAGAGCGCTCCGCTCGTCGTCGAGGTCGCCGCGTTTCGAGGCGAGCCAAGCCCGCAGGTCGAGCAGCTCGGCCTCGGCGAGCGCGTCGGCGGGCAGGTGCGCGAGCGCCCGCTCAACCTCCGCGACATTGCCCGCCTCCCGCATCAAGCGGAGACGCGCCCCCCAGACCGCGGGGTCGTCGGGCCGACGCGCGAGGCAGTCGTCGAGCATCTTCGTCGCGTGGGGATAGTCGCCCTCGATTGCGTCCAAACCCGCGCGGGCGAGCCGGACGCGGTCGTCGTCGGGCGCGAGCCGAGCCGCTTTATCGACCGCGGCGCGAACCCCTTCGACGAGCACCGTCGCGTCGTCGATCATCCACAAGTCGCGAAGTTCGTTCGACGGATTGCGCCAGATTTCGCGCGACTCGCGAATCAAGCGTCGCATCGCCTCGCCGCGAAACTCCCAGAAATAAAGCTGTTCGAGGGTGTGCATCATTTCAAGGCGCGCCGGCCCTGCGCGCGGCAATGCCGCCTCGAGGATGGCCTCGGCCTCGGCAAAGCGGCCGAGGTCGCCGACGAGTGTCCGCGCACGCGCCAGCGCGACGGCCGGAGCGCGCGGCGAATCAGCGGGGATGCGTTCCCAAGCGGCGAGCGCCGCCTCGAAGCGTCCCGCCTCGTATTCGCAAACGCCGAGCAAGTCGGCCGCCTCGGGGTCGTCAAGTCGCGCGGGCGGCAGCGCCGTGAGACGCCGCCGCGCCGCGTCGAATCGACCAGTCAGGATCTCGCCGCGCGCAGCCTCGACTTCGGCGCGTTCGAGCTCGAAGCGACGCAGCGCGACGCCACGCTCGACGAGCCACGCCGCGCCGACCAACGTCGCGACCGCCGGCAAAACCAGCAGTCCCAGTCGCCGCATCGAGGTTGCACTCCCAGGCGGACCGCCGGCGCGCGTCGCGTCGGTCGTTTACTTGGTCTTCGCAGCGGCCTTCGGATCGACGGCCGTCGGATGCATCTCTTTCATCTTATTCACGGCCTCGAGCGCCGTCTCGGGGGCGTTCGCGGGCGGTGCAGGATTCACGTTCGCCTCGCCGCAGCCCAGGAAGCAAGTCGTCAGGAGCAGAGCCAGACCGCCGCAGAACATCCGTCGCATCGAAGTCTCCTTTGAGGAAAACAATCCGCGGACCGTCGCGTCGCAACCGCCGCGAGCCCCCAGGCTCGGACCGATCGCGCGCCGTCCGCACGGCAAAACCGAGGGCGGAAGCGCACTCCCGCCCTCGGCCGCACGTTAACACATGCACGAATCAATATGAATCAGCACTAATAACCTCGGCGAGGTTGCGCGAGCCGATACCCCACCAGGTGATGTAGCTGATGCTGTTTTTGATGAATTTGACCGAGCCGTCGCAGAAGGCGACATTCACGCCGCCGGGGTGGTTGCTCGACGCGGTGATCGCGTCGGTGAAGTCGCCGGGCGCCTGCGCGTTGCCGTCTTGACACGAGTTGTTGTTTGGCGGCATCACGTGATCATACGAATTAAATCGCAGCGTGCCCGCGTGGCTGCCGTCCCAGCTTGCGCCGTTCCAGTAGTTCGCGCCGGTCGACTGCTGCGTGCCGGGAATGTTGACGCACGCCTGATAGAACAAGAGCGCCTGCGCGGGGTTAAACGCGTCGGGTTGCACGGTGATGCTGCCCACTTGGTACATCACGCGGTTCGAGTATGACGAGCCGGGGGTGACCCCGCCCGAGCCGGGCGTTTGGATGCCGATCAGCTTCTCGCTGAACAGCGACGTGTTCGAGGTGCCGTCGCTCACGCTTTGCAGCCCGACCACGCCGGTGTTCCCGTTCGTGTAGCATTGGCAATTGGACAGCCCGTTCTGCGCGGGATTCATCGGCACGAACGGGCCGTTGTACCCGGTGATCGACGCCGGGCCGCCGAAATTCGCCGCGTAGTTGATCCACGACGGCACACCCGGCCAAGGACCGTTCGCCTGGCTCTCCGACGGACAAATGAGTGCGTTCAGCTTCGTCATCGAGATCGTGACCAGGTTGGCCTGGTCGAAGGCGCCGTAAGAATAATTCGCGGCGTTAAATAGCGTCGTCTGCTCCATATAAGGCAAGAGCCCCACCGCCCAGCCGAGCGGCCAAGGACCGCCGCCGAAGGCACTGTTCGGCGTCGCCATGCTGGGAGGCACATTGAAGCTCCCGATCAAGGGCGGGAAACAGTTGTTGGTGGAGATGTAGTTGTGCACCGACAACCCGAGTTGCTTGAGGTTGTTCACGCACTGGGCACGACGGGCGGCCTCGCGGGCGGATTGCACCGCGGGCAAGAGGAGCGCGATCAAGACCGCGATGATCGCAATGACCACCAGCAGCTCGATCAACGTGAAACCGCGACGAGAAGACATAGGGGAATGCTCCTTCGTGTCACGAAAAAAAGGAGGGAGAGAAAAAGCTCAACTCCGACACCAACGCGAACCAATGCCGAAACCGCTCCGAGCACGACGTCGTCCTCGAGGCGGTTTCGGCCCGTTCGCCGCTTGGATCAATATGAATCCGCGCTGATCACCTCGGAGAGGTTACGAGTGCCGATACCCCACCAAGTGATGTAACTGATGCTGTTCTTGATGAATTTGACCGAACCGTCGCAGAAGCCGACGTTCACGCCGCCCGGGTGGTTGCTGCCCGCGGTGATCGCCGCGGTGAGGTCGCCCGGCGTGTTGCCGTCAGCCTCGCACGAAAGCATGTTCGGCGGCATCACGTGGTTGTACGAATTGAACCGCAGCGTGCCCGAGTGGCTGCCCGCCCAGCTCGCGCCGTTCCAGTAATTCGCGCCCGCCGACTGCATCGTGCCGGGTACCGATTGGCACGCGCCGTAGAAGAGCAACGCCTGCTGCGCGTTGAACGCGTCGGGCTGCATCGGCACGCTCACCTGGAACGTCACCCGATGCGCGTACGTCGAGCCCGGCGTGATCCCGCCCGAGCTCGGGGTCTGGATCCCGCACAGCTTCTCGCTGAACATCGCCGTGTTCGACGTCCCGTCGCTCACGCTTTGCAAGCCCACCGTCCCGGTGTTCCCGTTCGTGTAGCAGAAGCAACCCGACAGGCCGTTCTGGCTGGGATTCATCGGCACAAACGGGCCGTTCCAGGCAGTGATCGACGTCGGACCGCCGAAATTCGCCGCGTAGTTGATCCACGACGGCACACCCGGCCAAGGACCGTTCGCCTGGCTCTCCGACGGGCAAATCAAGGTCGCGACCTTGCTGAAGCTCACCGTCAACAGGTTCGCCGGGTCCGACGCCCCGTACGAGTAATTTGCGGCGTTGAACAACGTCGCCTGCTCCGCGTACGGCAACAGCGCCACCGCCCACGCCAACGGCCACGGGCCGGTCGTATACAGAGGCGTCGCAATGCTGGGAGGATAGTTGAAACTCCCCATCAACGGCGGGAAGCAGTTGTTGGTGGAGATGTAGTTGTGCACCGACAACCCGAGCTGCTTCAAATTGTTGACGCACTGAGCGCGACGGGCCGCCTCGCGGGCCGACTGCACCGCCGGCAGCAAAAGAGCGATCAAAACCGCGATGATGGCAATCACCACCAGCAGCTCGATCAAGGTAAAACCTCGACGAGTCCGAGACATGAACTTCTCCTCCAAGGGAGCATCAAATAAGGATCAAAAGCTAGACAGACCTCAGAGGAACGTCTCCAGCACGTCGGGCGGGATCTTATCGCGCAACCACCGATGACGCTCGACCTTCGCACCTTGTACGAGGCATGAGTGTAGTGTCGGCGTCAGACTCGAAATCCCGAAATCACTCTAATGATTGCACGACGAAACGACTGAAAATGAGGGGAGCCTGCTTGAAGTCTGTCAACATTATGCGTGAGCGGTCAGGCCCCCGCCAGGTCATTTCAAAAAAAATTTAATATAGTATTACCGACTGGCTCATACGATCCGCATTGAAATCACGTCGCACGCCGACTTTCTTGCGAGCAACGATTCATGACGGCGCAGCCAAGTTTCAAGCCTGCCAGTGATAGAACGCATCGGCGAGCGCATCGACGATATCGCCCGCGATCATGCCGACCTCGCCCGAGTTTTCCCGAGCAACGTCCCCCGCGAGACCATGAATATAGGTCGCGAGCACCGCGGCGTCGAAGGGCTCAAGATTCTGGCCGATCAGGGCCGCGACCACCCCGGTCAGCACGTCGCCCGCGCCGCCGGTCGCCATCCCCGGGTTGCCGGTCGTGTTCGTGAACACCCGCGCGCCGTCGGTCACGATCGTCCCCGCCCCTTTCAAAACCACCACCAGATGCGGATGCGCCGCGGCGAACGCGGCCGCGCAACCCGCGCGGTCGCCTTGAATTTCGGACGTCGAGAGCCCGGTCAGGCGCGCGAACTCGCCCGGATGCGGCGTAATCACCACCGGCCTCGTCAAATTCTTCCAAACCTCCGGCCGGCCCGCGAGCGCGTTCAACGCGTCGGCGTCGAGCACCGTCGGCAACGTCGCCTCCTCCACCAACCAAGCCGCCAGCGCGTCGAGATCCTCCGACCGCCCCAACCCAGGTCCGACCGCCAGTACATCCGCCTCCAACATCAGCTTCGACAACGATCGCCGCGCCGACTCAAACTTGATCACGCCCTCGTCGTCGCTCGCAAGCGGGTACGTCATATAGCACGGCTCGAAGCTCGCCACCGTCGCCTGGACCTCCTGCGCGCACGCCACACGCACCTTCCCCGCTCCCGACCGCAACGCCGACGCACCGCAGAGCGCCGCCGCACCCGCCATTCCCCGCGACCCCGCCACCACCAACACCGACCCGTACAAACCCTTGTGACCGTCCGCCGCCCGCGGCGCCAACTTCGGGATCGCCGTCACTGCACGCCAACTCATGCTCGCCTCGTGCTTTCTTTTGGAATTCAACCGCAAATAAATGCAAGACCCGCGCGACAAAACCCGCGCCGCCGCGATCGTTGGAGTTCACCGCGCAATCACCGACGACGCCGTAATGGAGTGGAGTTCAACCTGCCGCGCGGCAGGTTGACTCACCACGCGCGACGCTCCACGCGCACTACTTCACTCGCCCGCCCGTCGGCCCGACTCGAACCCCGCTCGCCGCGCCAACGCCGCTCGCCGCGCAATCAACGCCGCCACATGCCCGCCGCTGAAGCCGGCGTCGATATTCACCACCGACACGTTCGACGAACAGCTATTCAGCATCCCCAGCAGCGCCGCCAGACCGCCGAAGTGCGCGCCGTATCCAATCGACGTCGGCACCGCCAAAACCGGACAGTCCACTAAACCGCCGACCACGCTCGGCAACGCACCCTCCATGCCCGCCACCACCACCAAGGCGTCCGCGCCCTCCAGCCTCTCCAATTGATGCAACAGCCGGTGCAGACCCGCCACCCCCACGTCCGCGACCAGGGTCACGTCGCAATTCCACGCTTCCGCCGTCACCCGCGCCTCTTCCGCGACCGGCAAGTCGCTCGTACCCGCCGTCACAATCACCACTTTGCCCAGCTTCTCGCCCGGGTCGTCGCGCGGCGGCACCCGAAACGTCCGGCTCAGCGCGTGATGCCGCCCTTGCGGAAACACCGTCGTCAGCTTCGACGCCGCCTCAGGCGCCAGTCGCGTCACCAACCCCCCCTGCCCGTGCGCAATCAACGCGTGCAGGATCCCCTCGATCTGCTCCGCCGTTTTCCCTTGACCAAACACGACTTCGGGAAACCCGCAACGCACGCGTCGGTGCAAGTCGACCTTCGCGTACCCTCCCGTATCGACAAACGAGGGGCCGTCCAAGACTCGACGCGCCTCGTCAGGCTCGACTTCGCCCCGTCGAACCTGCTCCAGCAACCGCAAAAGATCGTGTCCGTCCATCTATAGCGTCCCCGACTCCGAATCCCGCCGCGCGTCCCGGCCCCCGAGCAAAGTCGGCGTCGGTTCCGCGCGTTTCGACCCCGCCGCGGCGCGCGGCCCATCGACGAAAAAAAAAGAGAGAGACCATGCCGACGCCGATCGCACGACGTCCCGCGCGCAGGTCACGAGTTCGCGTACAGCCGGCCGCGACGCCGCGAGAGTCCCCACTTGGGTAGGCCGCGGAACCAGCCGAGGTCGTCGGCGTGGATGTAATACGTTAACCCGAGCATCCGCAGCACGACCAGCCCCAGGTAGAGCGAGCCGATCCAAAATCCCCACAGCGCGAGCGCGGCCAGCTCCATGCTCGGCATCCGAAACAGGATCGCCCAGAGCGACAGGCCGATCGCGAGCACGGTGAATCCCGCGGTCAGGCAGGTGGGCAAATATGACCAGCCGATCCGCCCGATCGTCGCGAGCACGTTGATCGGATTCGCGGCGAGCAGGCTGTCGTGCAGCAGCGAAACGGCAAGCATCATCCCCGCGTAGCCGACGCAGACGATCACGAGGTCGGCAAAGACGATGCGGTCGAACCAGTCGATGTCGCCGCAATTCAGCCAGTAGAGCGCCACCGGGAAGACGCCGAGCGCGAGCCCGAAAATCCCGGCCCAAATCCAGCGCCCCAGCCCTTCCGAAATCGCGTGCGAGTCCCACGCGGGCCAGCGCGGGTGGTCGTGCTCGCCGAGCGCGCTCACAACCAACGTCTCCCCCAAAAACAGCAGCGCGTAGCCGAACAACATCGCGAACGAAAACGCCAGCGGCGTCAAAATCGGGATCGTGATCAGTCCCAAAGCCCAGTTCCCGCGCGTCAGCGGCTCGAGCGCTGCAATCAGGTCAAACACCGGCAACGAGAGCAGCCACAACAGCGGCGGCAAAAACACCAATAAGCCGATCCCCGGCCCGTCCTGGAGCGGATACAGCAGGCACTCCCCCAACCCGACCGGCTTGTCGCGCGACCGCCGATAACGCGACGAAATCAGCGCGTGCCCCTCCACACGCTCCCGCTGCACCACCAACGACTCGCTGTTCGGGTCATACCAAGAGCGTCGCATCGTCCGTCGCGACCTCGCGGGGCCTGAGTCGAGCACGCCCCGACCTCGGCACGGTCCCGGGCGTCGCGGTTCGTCCTCAACCTTATTCTCGCGCGAGTCCGCCCGCCCGGCAACCCGGTTCCCTCCAAACAATCCCTCCCGCTCACGACCGCAACTTCGGCAAGGCGCGAAACCAACCCAGAATATGCATCTGCTTACGATGCAACAGCCCCAGCGACCGACAAATCACCATGCCAAAATAAAGAGCCGCCGTCCAGAACATCCAGAATAACAATGCGACACCCGCGGGATTCGACCAGCGCAGACAGATCTCGATCAGCACGACCAAAAACCCCGCCGAGAGAACCGCAAGCAGGCATATCCGCGCGAATTTAAACTTCAACGCCGCCAAAGCACGCACCACCGTCACCGGATTCGCCGCGCCGACATCGCGATGCATCATCACCGCGAGCAACGCCATTAAAGCGTAACAAACACCGGGAATCGCCAGATCAAGCAGAATAATCGTATCGAACGGATCGACGTCGCCGCAGACGATCCAGTACGCGACCGCGGGCAGCCCGCCGACGCCTCCGCCCAAGAGCGCGATGCCCGCCCAGCGTCCCAGTCCACTCAACAACGCGCTCGTCGAGAACTCCGGCCAGCGCGGGTGCGCAACCTCGCCCGCCGCGCCCCCTTCCAACACCGACGCGAGAAACTCCAATACGAACGAGTAGAGTAAAAGCGTGCACGATCCGACTCCAATCAACACGAGCGTCGACAGCAACTTCATCATGATTCCGGCGTTGATCACAAGGATGATCAAAGTCGCGCTGATCGTCGTCGCGAGCCATAAAAGCGGCGGAAACACGACCAACAGAAAGAGGCCGTGCGCGCCCCAAAACGGGTAGAGTAGAGTCTGCGCGATCGACTTTTCGCACGTGCTCGGCATCGGAAGCAGGCCGTCGCGCGGCGGTTTGCGTAATCCCTCAGGAGTGGAGTTTCCAGGCGCGTTCGCGCGTCGCTTTCGCTGCGCGCGACGCGGCGCGGCGAAGTCGACGTATGCGGTTGATGCGCCGTCGGCGGCGGCTTCGAGGTCGGGTTCGGAGGGCTCGGCCGGAATGCGGTCGGGGGTCCGAAACTCGTTCCGGCAGCTTGGACACCGGCCCACGCGTCCCGGCTCGGCGTCCAGAAGCCGCAGTCGCAGGCCGCATCGACAGACGACGATAATCACGCGGAACCTCGCAAAAACGGCGGCCGGGAGGCTGATCGGGCTTCGATTTGACTATTGTAGCAGACTTTTGAGTCGCGGTAGGGTTGGTGTTGCCGGCGGCTCGGGGCGCGGTCGGACTTGAAGAGCGACGGCCGGTCCGTTACTCTCGAATCCTTGCGGGTTGCGAACCGTGACGAAGCGAGGCGTCTCGATCAAGACGTCGCGGCGGTCGCGACACGAACAGGCGGCGGCGTAGCTCAGCTGGTTAGAGCGGCGCATTCATAACGCGCAGGTCACAGGTTCAAGTCCTGTCGCCGCTATTTGAGTGGGGAGACGAGGTCCGTCGGCTCGTCGACGGATCGGGGGGGTGCAACTCTGTTCGTCGGCGATGTCGAAGCGATGCTCGCGGCGTGCGTGCGCGGGTGTTTCGGGCTTCGTCGGGTAATTCGCGGGGAACCGGCTTTACAGCCCTGCCCGCGGTCAAGACAATAGTGTTTTCCGATTTCGCTTTCGCGGCCATCGGTCGCGTATTGTTGCTTGGGGACTCGTCGTCGGGTCGGCGACTTTGGTGAGGGGGTGTGCCGAAGTGCATGAAGAGGCCATCCGGAAGGCCGACGTCTTGATCGAGGCGCTGGGTTACTTCCGCAAGTTTCACGGGAAATACACCGTGATTAAGCTGGGCGGCTCGGTGATGGAAGAGCCCGAGTCGCTGCGCGCTTTGCTCGTCGACGTCGTTTTCATGCAGACGATCGGCATGCGGCCGGTGGTGGTTCACGGCGGCGGGATGGCGATCACTGCAGCGATGGAGCGGGCCGGCCTGCAAGCGCGGTTCGTGCTGGGCCGTCGCTACACCGACGACGCCGCGCTCGAGATCGTGGCGCGGGTCCTCGCCGAAGAGATCAACCTCGACATCACGCAGCACATCCACAAGTTCGGCGGCCGCGCCGCGGGACTGCATCATAAAACGACACAGTGTCTGTTCGGGCAACGACTTACGTTGCGCGACGGCGAGAACGGCGTGATCGACCTGGGTCGGGTCGGCGACGTGACCGAGGTTGACGTCGAGCCGATCGAGAATTTGTGCCTGGCGGGCGTGGTGCCGGTGTTGCCGTCGCTCGCGGAGGATCTCGACGACGAGACGAAGCTTTTGAACGTGAACGCCGACACGGCCGCCGCGGCCGTCGCGCGGGCGTTGCGGGCGGAAAAGCTCGTCTTTTTGACCGACACCGCGGGGATTCTCCGCGACCGGTCCGAACCCTTGAGCTTGATCCCGAGTCTCGACCCCGACGGCTGTCGCGCCTTGATCGCCGCGGGGGTGATCGACCGCGGCATGATTCCGAAGGTGGAAGCAGCGCTCGCGAGCCTCGAGGCGGGTGTTCGCAAGACGCACATTATCGACGGCCGAGTGCGGCACTCGCTTCTGCTCGAAATGTTCACCGAGTCGGGCGTCGGCACCGAAATCACGCTCGCAACGGGCGCGGCCCCCGTCGTCGAAACCCGCCGCGTCGCCGCGCTTCGCGTGTAGTATTTCGGTCGAGTGTAGTATCTTAAACGAGTATAGTAACCGCGCCGGTCCGATGCGGCGCTTGATCGAAACGTTGGACTTGACTCTACTCATTGACTCCGCCTCGCGGCGGCCCGGTTCGGAGCCTTCGCCTTGTCGCAACTCGCATCGGTCGGCACCGAAGAGACGATCGCGCGGTTTCAGCGCTGCGTGATTCCGAACTACAAGCGTTACCCGGTCTGCCTGGTCCGCGGCGAAGGCTCGTGGATTTGGGACGCCGAGGGGCGACGTTACCTCGACCTGTTTCCCGGCTGGGGCTGCAACATCCTCGGACACTGCCCGCCGAAAGTTGTCGAGGCCGTGCGCGACCAGGTGGGCCGACTCATCCACGTGCCGAACACCTGGTACACCGAGCCGCAAGGCGACTTCGCGGAGCTGCTCTCGGAGCGCTCGTTCGGCGGCCAGTGCTTTTTCTGCAACAGCGGCGCCGAGGCGAACGAGGCCGCGATCAAGCTCGCCCGCGCCTGGGGCCACCCGCGCGGCCGCTACAAGATCGTCACGATGGAGCACGGCTTTCACGGCCGCACCTACGCCGCCCTCACCGCGACCGCACAGCCGAAATATCACGCCGGATTCGAGCCGATGGTGCCGGGATTCACGTACGTCCCGCACAACGACCTGAGCGCCGTCGAGAAGGCCGTCGACCACGAGACCGCGGCGATCCTGATCGAGCCGATCCAGGGCGAAGGCGGCATTAATCTGCCGGCACCGGGCTATCTGGAGGGGTTGCGCAAGATATGCGACGTGCGCGGCGCGCTGTTGATCCTCGACGAAGTTCAAACCGGGCTGGGGCGGACGGGGACGTGGTTCGCCTACCAGCATTTCGGGATCGAGCCGGACGCTTTGACGTGCGCGAAGGCGCTCGCGGCGGGGGTGGCGGCGGGTGTTTTGATCGCGCGACCGGAGCTCGCGGCGGTATTTCAGCCGGGGATGCACGCGAGCACGTTCGGCGGCAATCCGATCGCGTGCCGGGCGGGCATCGCGGCCGTCGAGACGATTGAGGAAGACGGCTTGCTGGCGCGCGGCGTCGCCGTCGGCGCGCGGTTTCAAAGCCGGTTCGAGCACCTGCGCGAGGAACGGCCGGAACTGGTCCGCGACATCCGGATCCGCGGCGTGATGATCGGCCTCGAGCTCACGATGAACGCGTCGGCGGTCGTGGCGGAATGCCTCGAACGCGGCGTGCTCGTGAACGCGACGCACGACGTCGTCGTTCGCCTGCTGCCGGCTCTTACCATCGACGACGCCCAGATCGACCAGGGCTGCGACGTCCTGGCCGACGCGGTCAAAACCGTCGCCGACCGACGCGCTTAACCTTCCCCGCACGCGGGAGCCGCGACATGAAATTGTGCCATTTTACCGACCTCTTCGACCTCTCCTCCCACGACGCGCGCAACCTGCTCGCGCGCGCCGTCGCGCTCAAAGCCGAGGACCGCGCGGGACATCGGACCGCCATCCTGCAAGGCCGGACGCTCGGCCTCCTCTTCGAGAAACCCTCGCTGCGCACCCGCGTCAGCTTCGAGGCCGCGATCGCGCGGCTGGGCGGCTCGGCGATCTTTCTCCGCGGCAAGGACGTCGGTCTCGGCGTGCGCGAATCGACCGCCGACTTCGCGCGCGTGATTAGCCAATATGTCGACGTACTCGCGGTGCGGACGTTTTCACAACGCACGATTGACGAGCTGGCGCGACACGCATCGGTGCCGATCGTGAACGCGCTCTCGGACACGGCGCATCCGTGCCAGGCGATGGCCGACGTGCTCACGATCCACGAGGAATTCGGCCGCGTCGAGGGCTTGAAGGTCGTGTTCGTCGGCGACGGCAACAACGTGGCGCGGTCGTTGGCGCTCGCGACGACTCTGCTGGGCGCGAAATTCGTGCTCGCGAGTCCGCGCGGCTACGAGTTTCCAGGCGATTTTCAGCTTGGATTCGCCGAGCGCTTTCTGGGCGTGCCGCTCGTCTTCGAGCACGACCCCGCCCGCGCCGTCGACGCCGCCGACGTCGTCTACACCGACGTCTGGGCGAGCATGGGCCAAGAGCACGAGGCCGAGGACCGCCGCAGAAGCTTCGCGCCGTTTCAGGTCGACGCCGCTCTCATGAAACATGCGAAACCAAGCGCGATTCTACTCCACTGTTTGCCCGCGCGCCGCGGCGAAGAGGTGGTCTCCGACGTCCTCGACGGGCCGCAAAGCCGGGTCATTC
The DNA here is from genome assembly GCA_021777845.1 of Planctomycetota bacterium. Lineage (GTDB taxonomy): Bacteria > Planctomycetota > Planctomycetia > Isosphaerales > Isosphaeraceae > JAJYDB01. The sequence continues at coordinate 7,505 of JAJYDB010000024.1, read as the reverse complement.
CCCAGGCCGCCAACCGTCTCCACTTCCAAAAAGCACTGCTCTGCCGCTTGCTCGGGGTTTGATCCGAATCGAGCCACAGCGCATTGCGGTCGAAGCTCGCGGGGCGGACGGGTCGCGAAGTCCAAGCCGGCTGCGCGGAGGAGAATGGTCAAAAGCAACTTTGCAATCCTCCCGTCCCGCGGGCCTTTGCGCTTGGAGAGCGTGCGCGCGCCTCGTACACTTCTGGATCGAGGCGCCGCTGGATTCGATTCGCCGCCGCCGAGCAGGCTTGGTTCGACATCGAGAAAGAGCGAGACTTTATGAAAAGACGCATGATTTGGGCTTTCGTTTGCTTTCTCCCGCTCGGCTTGCTCGCGGCTCGCGCCGGCGATTTGCCCGCGGACGACGCCGCGCAGCCGGTCGAAGTCGTCCACACCGGCGACTACACCGAGGGGGTCGTCGTCGACCACCAGGGCAACCTTTATATTTCGCATGGGAAGATTATCACGAAGGTCGATGCACAGTATCATGCAACTCTTTGGGCAGACACCGGCGCGCCCAACGGCCACAAAATCTTGGCCGACGGCACGCACCTGGTCTGCGACGCGAGCCGGCACGCGGTCCTGCACCTCGATCCCGCCGGCAAGGAACTGCCGCCCGCTTCCAAGGAGTCGGAGGGCAAGCCGCTGCGGGGTCCGAACGACCTCACCCTCGACCCGAAGGGCGGCTTCTACTTCACCGACCCCGGCGACTCCGGCCTCAGCAACCCGATCGGCACGGTGCATTACGTTGACCCGAAAGGGGTTACGCACACCGCCGCAAAGGGCCTCGCGTTCCCGAACGGCACGGTGCTGCGTCCCGACGGCAAGGAGCTGCTCGTCGGCGAGAGTCAAAAGAACCGCGTGCTCGCCTTTAAGGTGACGTCGCCGGGGGTGCTCGAAGGGCCGCGGACGCTCGTCGACCTGCCTTCGAAAGGACCCGGGCAGATCGCGAACGAGCCCGACGGCATGACGCTCGACGCCGAGGGCAACCTCTACGTCGCGCACTACGGGATGCGCCAGGTGCAGGTGATCAGCCCCGCGGGCAAGGTGATTCGTCGCTATCCGGGCGGCAACCTCACGACGTCGAACGTCTGTTTCGCGGGTCCGGCGATGGACCGGCTTTATATGACCGGCGGCGATCCCGGCGGCTTGTTTCGGCTCGATTTGAAGGGCGTGAAGGGGCTCGTGATCTTGCCTCCGAACGCCGCGCCCGCGGCGGCTCCGGCCGCGCCTTGAGTTTGGCCGGAATGCAGCTTCAGGCGGCGAGTTTCGACCAGGTGCGCCTTGGTTTCGAGGCGTTTTTGGCCTTGGAGCCCGCCCGCGCGGAGTCGGGACTTTCGATCGGGCGCGGGTCGCGATAATCTAGAGTGGTCAACACGCGAAGGCGACGCATCGGACCGACCGAGGGCCGCGCGTCGCAGCTTGTTTGAAGGACACGGAGCGAGACAGGGACGTGACGTCCGAGCGCGGGCTGATACCACGTCGTGTCGTAGTGGTCGGCGCGGGGCTTTCGGGTCTGACCGCGGCGCACGCCGTGTCGGCGCGCGCGGCGGCGGCTCGACAGGCGCTCGAGCTGGTCGTGCTCGAGGCAAAGGACCGCGTCGGCGGCGCGATTTGGACCGAGCGTCGCGACGGCTTCACGATCGAGGGGGGTGCCGACTCGTTCATCACGAACAAGCCGTGGGCGCTCGAACTCTGTCGTGAGCTTGGACTTGAGTCGCGGCTGATCGAAACCGACGCGCGGCATCGGCGCTCGTTCGTGGTACGTCGCGGTCGGCTCGCGCCGGTCCCTGAGGGGTTTGTCCTGATGGCCCCGGCGCGGCTCGGCCCGTTGCTGACCTCGCCGATTTTGTCGTGGCGCGGCAAGCTCCGGATGATGCTCGACCTGATTTTGCCGAGGGGCGACGGCATCGTCGACGAGAGTTTGGCATCGTTCGTGAAGCGACGGCTCGGTCGCGAGGCACTCGATCGACTGGTCCAACCGCTGGTCGGGGGAATTTACACCGCCGACCCGAACGAATTGAGCCTGCGCGCGACCCTGCCTCAATTTCTCGAGATGGAGCGCGTTTACGGCAGTGTGATTCGCGGGGCCCTGCGACAACGCAAGCGCGCCCGCGCGGAGGAACGTGACGCATCGGGCGCGCGCTACGGGCTGTTCATGACGCTCGACGACGGCATGGATCTGCTGCCGCGCACCTTGGAATCCAGGCTGCCGAGCCGTGCGTTGCAGCTCAATACCCCGGTCCGCCGCATCAGCCGCCCCGACATAAACGCACCCTGGCGCGTCGAGTTGCTCGACGGCCCCGCGCTCGACGCCGACGCCGTCATCGTCACGACCGAAGCCCACGTCTCGGCCCGACTCCTCGACGGGCACGACCCCGAGCTCGCACTGCTCCTGCGCTCGATTCCGTACGCGTCGTCGGCGATCGTGAATATCGCCTTCCGTCGCGACCAGGTGGCGCACCCGCTCGACGGCTTCGGCGCGGTCGTGCCGGCGTTGGAAAACCGCTCGATTCTGGCCGTTTCCTTCTTAAGCGTGAAGTTCCCCCGGCGCGCGCCCGCGGGCACGGTCTTGATGCGCGTTTTCGTCGGCGGCGCGACGCAGCCTGAGCTCTTTGAGCGCAGCGACGACGCGCTCGTCGAGCTCGTCCGCGGCGAGCTCGCCACACTGCTCGGCGCGCGCGGCGAGCCGCTCTTCGCCGAGGTGGCCCGTCACGCCCGCGCGATGCCGCAATACACGCTCGGGCACCTCGACCGAGTCGCCGAAATCCGGTCGCGACAGGCGCGACACGCGGGCCTTGTGCTCGCGGGCAATGCGTTCGACGGCGTCGGCATCCCCGACTGCGTCAAAGCGGCGCGCGAGGCCGCCGATCAGGTATTCGCGGCCGCCAACGACTCCGCCGCCCCCGCCGCCGCCTGAACGAGCCGTCCGCCATGACCGACCTCGACCGACCGCACTCCACTCCACTCGACCCCGAGGATATCTCCACAACCCCCGCGTCCCCCTTCTCCGACCGCGAACGCGCCGCCGTCTATCGCGCCGTCCGCGAACGACGCGACTGCCGAAGTTTTTTGCCCGACCCCCTGCCCGACCAGCTCGTCGCGCGACTGCTTTGGGCCGCTCATCACGCCCCCTCGGTCGGATTCATGCAACCCTGGAACTTCATCGTCGTGCGCGACGAAACCGTGAAAACCCGCGTCAAAGCCGCCTTCGACCGCGCCAACGAAACCGCCGCCGCGCGCTTCGAGGCGCTCGACCCCGACCGCGGCCGTCTCTACCGCAACCTCAAGCTCGAAGGCATCATCGAGTCGCCCTTGAATTTATGCGTCACCTGCGACCGATCGCGCCGCGGACCGCTCGTCCTCGGCCGCACCTCGCAGCCCGAAATGGATATTTATAGTACAGTCTGCGCGGTGGAGAATCTCTGGCTCGCGGCCCGCGCGGAGGGGGTTGGAGTCGGCTGGGTCAGCATTGTCGATCCCGACGAACTTCGCGACGCACTCGGCATCCCCGAGGAAATCGTACCCATCGCGTACCTCTGCCTCGGACGCGTCGCCGAATTCGCCCCAACTCCCGAGCTCGAACGCGCCGGCTGGCTCGATCGGCTCGACCTCGCGGCGCTCGTTTTCGAAGACGCCTGGGGACGCGCAGCGCGGTTTGACCTCGATCGCTCCGTCGATCGTTAATCCACTCCAATCCCTCTCTTTGTACTCCACAATTGTTCCGCGACAGGGATCTCCGCCATGTCCAAATTCCGTTTTTTCGCGCTTTCACTCGCGCTCGCCTCCTTGGGTTGGTTGCGAGCCGCGGACGCGGACGACGACGCCGCGCTCCTCGAACGCGCACGCCGGCTTCACGAGACCTCGATCCTCTTCGACGGCCACAACGACCTCCCCTGGCGGCTTCGCAAAGACGGCGACTTGCGCTTCGAGAAGTTCGACCTGTCGAAGCGTCTGACGACCGGCCAGACCGACATCCCGAGGCTCCGCGAGGGCGGTCTGAAGGCTCAATTCTGGTCGGTCTACATCCCGAGCGAGCACCCGCATCCCGCGCGGACCGTCATCGAGCAGATCGACCTCGTGAAGCGCATGGCCGAGCGCTACCCCGACGACTTCGCGATCGCCTACACCGCCGACGACGTCGAACACGCGGTCCGCGCAGGCAAAATCGCCTCGCTGATCGGCATCGAAGGGGGCGTCGCGATCGAGCACAACCTCGCGCTCTTGCGGGCTTTTTACTCCCTCGGAGCGCGCTATATGACGCTCACGCACGCGACGACGCTCGACTGGGCCGACTCGGCCACCGACGCGCCGCGGCACGGGGGACTGACCGAATTCGGCGAGCGCGTCGTCCGTGAAATGAACCGACTTGGCATGCTCGTCGACATTTCACATGTGTCGCCCGATACCATGAAGGATGCGTTGCGCGTGAGCGTCGCGCCGGTGATCGCGAGCCACTCGAGCGCCTTCGCGACGGCGCGTCACCCGCGAAACGTCCCCGACGACGTCCTGAAGCTCGTCGCGCGGAACGGCGGCGTGGTGATGGTCAACTTTTATTCAGGGTTCATCGTGTCCGAGTACGCCGAGCGATCCTCGGCGGAGCGCGCGCGCCTCCGCGCCGCGCATCCGCACGACCCCGCGGCGGTCGAAAAAGGCTACGAAGACTGGCTGAAAGCGCACCCGATGCCGCGCGGGACGATCGGCGACGTCGCGAACCACATCGACCACATCATCAAAGTCGCGGGAATCGATCACGTCGGCATCGGTTCGGACTTTGACGGGATCACGTCGTGGCCCGAGGGGCTCGACGACGTCTCGTGCTATCCGAAATTGACCGCGGAACTGCTGCGTCGCGGCCGTTCCGACGACGAGGTCCGCAGGATTCTCGGCGGCAACGTGCTGCGCGTCCTGCGCGATGCGGAGCGGACGTCGGCGCGGTTGCGGGCGACCATGCGGCCCGAGGTCGACCAGCCTCTCCCGGAAAAATGACGCTCCGCCGCGCCCAAATACTCTGCTATTTGTTCTTTAGCTCGCGAATTTTGAGGTTTCTCCACTCGAAGCTGCCGTTCTCGCCTTGCAGACCGATGTAGCCTTCGTCGAGGTGGATCGAGTCGGAGACCGTGACGCGTTTGCCGCCGAGCGCGGCCTCGGCGCGGTTGCCGACGACTTTCAGCGTGATCGTCTGCCACTCGCCGACGGGTTTACGTGCGGTCTGCAGCGCCGCGACGTCGCGTTCGAAGTGCGACAGCGCGCCGTGGCCGAAGATCATCAGCAGGCTGTCGGCGTCGATGACCTGCAACTGGTAGGCCTTCGACGGCCAGTGCGGCGGCTTGGGCGTGCTGTCGCCGCTGCATCGAAAGAGGAGGCCGCTGTCGGCCCCTTTTTTGAGGGCGCGATACTCCGCTTGGAACTCGAAGTTTTTGTACGATTTGGCCGAACGGAGCCAGCCCGAGCCGCCGTCGGCGCGCAAAACGCCGTCGCGCGCGGAGAATCGGTCGGTGTGCATGGGGGTCCAGCCGCTCAGCGTTTTGCCGTCGAACAGGCTGATGAACTCGTCGCCGCTCGATCCCGCGGAGGCGAGCGTCGCGGCGAGTCCCGCGATCCAGATACACAAGCGCGTCCGAGTCTTCATCGGTCGCGATTCCCTTTTTTTTAAAAAAATGCGCGCGTTGGTCTTCCTCTTGAAGTTACAGAAGTCGCGGGGCGGACGCCACGGGTAGGCCTCGAAATCGGCGTGGAGAAGCGGGTCGTCGGCAACGACCGGCAGGTTGTTCGCGGCGACGTGGTCGGCTATCTTGGGTGTAATTCGGGGTCGAACGCCCGTCGTGGGGTTGAACCCGCCGCAACCTGCCTTCCGAACGGGAGATCACGCCGCAATGAACGGCCTTGCCGTCCGTCTTGTACCGTACGCGTTGGCGTTTTGCAGCAGCCTTTGCATCATGGTGCTCGAGCTCGTCGCGAGCCGGCTCGTGGTGCGGCACGTCGGGATGTCGCTCGATGTTTGGACGAGCGTGATCGGCGTGATGCTCGGCGGGATATGCCTCGGCAACGTGCTCGGCGGGCGGCTTGCCGACGGCGTCGCGCCCAGGCGCGCGGTCGGACCTTTGTTCGCGATCGCGACGGCGCTCACGCTCGGCTGTTTGTGGGCGAACGCTTACGTCGGGCTCACGCCCGGCCTCGACGCGATGCCTTGGAATCTGCGCACTCTGGTCGTCGTCACGCTCGACTTCCTCATCCCCGCGACCGTGCTCGGCATGGTCAGCCCGGTGGTCGCGAAGCTCGCGGTCGAGCAGTCGAAAAAGGCCGGCAGCGCGATCGGCGACGTCTACTTTCTCGGAGCCGTCGGCTCGATCGTCGGCACGTTTCTCGCGGGATTCGTTCTGATTTACGAAGCGCCGACCTCCGCCATCGTCACCGTCGTCGCGGCCGCGCTCGCGCTTTTGGCCGCGCTCCTTCTCGGCAACGCCACCGGCTTTTTCTTCGGGGTCGTCACCTCGATCTGCCTCGGACTCGGCTCGATCGCGCCGCTCGTGAGAAGTTTGAAATTACCGGGCTTTAACCTCGGCTCGATCACGATCAACCCGATCGCGCTCACCGGGCACGCACTCGCGGTCATGCTCGCGCTGATCGGTTTGGGACGTTTGAACGCGGCGCGCCGCGCGTTCCTCGCCGATCCGGAAAACACCCCCGTCCCCGAGCCGCTCACATATGCGAAACCCGAGCCCGCAACCGACGGCGAACCCGCCGCCGCGGGCAACAGCCTGACCACGCTGTGCGCGCTTTCGTTCGTTGCCAGCCTCGCGTTCATGGCGCTCGAAATGGACGCCGGCCGGCTCGTGCAACGTCACCTCGGATCGAGCCTCTACGGCTGGACGAGCGTGATCGGCGTTCTCTTGGGCGGCCTCAGCCTCGGCAATTACCTTGGCGGCAAGCTCGCCGACCACATCTCGCGCGAGAAGCAGGCAAGCTGGCTGTTCCTGATCGCATCGGTCTTGGTCGTCCTCGTGCTCCGCGCCGAGACTCCCCCGAAATTCATTTATGAGAAAATGATTGGTCACGTGCTCGAAGACGGCGAGCCGATCCAGTCGTTGCTCTCGCGCGCGATTTGGATGACGCACCTGCCCGGTTCGAACGAGACGATTCCCCTCGACTGGCCCGCGCGGGTTTTGATCGTGACGGCGCTGATGTTCTTCCTGCCGGCGCTCGCAATGGGCACCGTCAGCCCGGTGGTGGTGAAGCTCGCGGTCGAGCGCCTGCGGAACTCGAAGCGCACCGGCAGGGCGATCGGCCAGGTCTACGCGTGGGGCATGGTCGGCAGCATTCTCGGCACGTTTTTGACGGGCTTCGTGCTCATCGACATGCTCGGCACCAAAGGAGTCTTGCTCGTCGTCTGCGCCATGCTCGCAGTCTCGGCGACGATCCTCGGCGGCATCCTCGACGCAGTCTGGGCGGGCGTGCCGCTCGGCCTCTGCATCATCGCCTTCA
>JAJYDB010000264.1 GCA_021777845.1 Planctomycetota bacterium | reverse complement strand
GCCCTTGCGCGGCGGGCCTCCGCGCTCTCGCTTGGGGTCGGGACCGAAGCGCGGGCCGTCGTCTTCAGGGCCGAAAGGAGGGCCGTCGTCTTCGGGTCCGAAACGCCCTCCCTTGCGGTCTGGGCCCCCGCGATCTCGCTTCGGGTCGGGTCCGAAACGCCCTCGCTTGCGGTCGGGGCCTCCGCGCTCTCGCTTGGGGTCGGGACCGAACGGGTCGTCGCGGGGGGGAGGGGGCGGTTGCGGGCCGGCGGCATGTCCGAGATGCTCGGCGACATGGCTCATGGCGTCGGCGGAACGAGCGAGTTCGCCCGCGCGGTCGACGCGTTTGCTCTCGAGGTCGCGACGGGCGGCGTTGTAGAGGTCGCGAGCGGCGTCGGAGTAGAAGCGCGCGTTTTCCGCTGTGACGGTGTGACGGACGTCAAGGATCCGCTCGTACGCGCGGTAGAGGTCGTCACGGACGCGGCGCATCAAACCTTCGTGGTCGAAGGGGGCCGGCGGTGCGGGAAGCTCGGGGTCCTCGTGCTCAAATTGAGCAGCGTTGCGTGCGTGGTCGATCGCGCGGGCGAGGTCGTGCGCGGCGGCGCCGTACTCGTGCGCAAGGAACGGGTCGTCGTCGCTGAGCGCCTTGATCCCGTCTCGATAGAGACGCGTGGCGCGCTCGGTCCACTCCTTGAGACGAGACTCCGCGTGGCCGCGACTGCCGACGTCGGAGCGAATCCGCCGCAACAACTCGTAGGCGCGTCGCAAATCCCCTTCGGGGCCGCGCTCGGCCTTGCCTTTCTCCTTTTCCTTTTCGCGAGGGCCGGCTTTCTTCACTTTCGTCTTCTCCTGGGCGACCGGGCCAGGCGAAGGGTCGAGCGGGTCGGCGGGGTAAGCCCCCATCAGACACACGCTCGCGAGCATCGACGCGACCGTGAACAGAACCTTTTTCATGGACGTTCTCCTGAAGCCAAAACTTTGGGAGCTTGCGTGCGCGGCCAGCGTCGGTCGCCGACCATGCACGCCAAAACCTCAACCGCAGAAACGATGCCAATCCCAAAAATGTCGTCTTTGTCGCTCTTTCAACCATGACTCGAGTGCCTCTTGGGCAGGATCGTTCCCGAACCAACGGGGGATCTGTGCCCAACCTCAACCGCGCGCGGACCCCACATTTGCCTTTCGCGGCCGCGCGATCTCCTCTATCATCAATGAGGCCGGCGGCACCGAATTTGCATAAAGTGCGTCTTCGATCGCGCTGGGAAGCCGGTCGCGGCTCCCCCCGCAAACTGCGTCAACGACACGGTCCGCCTCGACGTTACTCCAACAGAGCGTCTCAATAACTCTACTGTATTTAGTCGCGATGTAGTGTAGTATCTCGAATGAAATTCTCTCTTGCGCGGATACCGCTTTCGGTTCAATTCGGCGCGGCGGCGTTCTTGTTCGCGGCGGCGCTCTTGTCGCTCTGGCTCACATGGTCAACGGCGGTCGACCGCGAACGTCGGCGGGCATCGACGCGCAGCGACTTGGCCGCCGCGGGGGGGGCGTTGGCGAAGAGCGGAGCGGACGTTTTGGCGGAGTTGCCGCGCTGGCCCGACCTGCCCAGTCCCGACGAATGGTCGCGTACCGATCAGTCGCTCGCGGAGCGCAACAGGGCGATTCTACAAGGTTTCCGCGGTGTGGAGGGGGGCTTTTTCGTTCGCGAGCGTCGTCAGTTTTTGGGTCACGCGCGCTCGTTCGGGCCGCGTCCGAAGCTGCCGTACCCAGCCTCCAAGAAGGACGAAGCAAACCCGCGTCGTCGGCTCGCGACCGCGTTGGAACCGGAGGCGCCCGCAAATGTCACGGACGAGAGCGCAGCGCCGCCGATGAGCGACGAGGCCGAGCTCGTCGAAATTCAGGCCGACGCCGCGATTCGACGCAATCAGGTGCTGTTCGTGATTCAGGAGTCGCCGCCGGGCGCGGTCGCGATTTGGGCCTCGCCGGTGGAAGTCGACGGCCGGATCGTCGGCGCGGCCTGGACGTTGACGCGGATGGTCGACCCAATCTTTCTCGGTCGTTCGCTGCGCGGCTCCAACATCGCGGCGGGTCTGGCGCTCGGCGGCCTCGCGTTGTCGACGGCCTTGACTGCGAGTCTGGCACGCACCGTCCGTCGGCAGCGCGTCGAACGCGACCGTCTGCAGGCGGAGTTGCGGCGGTCCGAGCGCCTGGCGGCGCTGGGCAAGCTGCTCGCCGGCGTGGCGCATGAGGTTCGCAACCCGCTCGCGGGCATCCGCTCGAGCGTCCAACTCTGGCAGCGCGGCATCGGTCCCGACCCCGAGTCGTTCGAGGATTTGCTCGCCGAGGTTGATCGTCTTGAAGGGATTGTCGCGCGCCTCTTGCAGTTTTCGAGGGCCGACGCGCAAGCGCTGGTCGCGGGCGACCTGAACGTCGTCGTCGCGGAGGTCGGCCGGCTTGCGCGAGCGCAGGCGGAGCCTCTGCACGTGAACGTCGAAGTCGATCTCGATGCGCAGATTCCCGCGGTCGCAATGTCGCCGCCCGCGGTGATCCAGGTCCTGCGCAACCTCACCACGAACGCGCTGCAGGCGCTTCCCGCAGGCGGTTCGCTGCGGCTCGAAACGCGCTTCGACCCCGAACGTCGCGTCGCGCTTGCGCGCGTGATCGACGACGGTCCCGGGGTTCCGCACGATGTGATGACTCACTTATTTGAGCCGTTCTTTACGACAAAACCGGGCGGGACGGGCCTTGGCCTGGCGATCGCGCGCGAAATCGCGCTCGCGCATCGCGGCGAACTCGGCGTCGAGAAGCGAGTCGACGGCCGCTCGGGAGCCGTTTTCACGCTTGTTCTGCCCGTCGACGAGACGCCGATCGAATTCGCGCCGAGCTCCGACGCGCATCAACACAAAGAGAACGCTCATGTCGGAACGTGAAGACAAGATGTCACGAGCAACCGTGCTCGTGGCCGACGACGACCGCACGATCCGTCGCAACCTCGCCCGCTTATTGGGGGCGGAGGGCTATCGCGCGCTCGAGGCGGCCGACGGCGCCGAGGCGCTTGAGCGGATCAGGTCGGGTGCCGTCGACGCGGTGCTGCTCGACCTCAAAATGCCGAAATTGGATGGTCTGGACGTCCTCGGCGAGCTTGGCCCGCTGCTCGCCGAGCTGCCGGTGATCGTGGTGACCGCGTTCGGAGGATCCGCGGCCGCGATCGAAGCCATGCGTCGCGGAGCATACGACTACGTCACTAAACCATTTGATCTTGATGATATTCTATTGACGTTGGAACGCGCGCTCAAGCAGCGCGCGCTTGCGGCGGAGGTGCGCGCGCTCCGTGCCGACCGCGTCGACGACGAAGCGCCGGGGACGGGGTTGGTGGGCGACGGGCCGGAATTGGTGGGTCGAAGTCCGGCGATGCGCGAGGTCTTTAAGGCGATCGGCCGCGCCGCGGCGACCGAGGAGCCGGTCCTGATCGTCGGCGAAAGCGGGACGGGGAAGGAGTTGGCGGCGTCGGCGTTGCACAGGCATTCGTCGCGGGCGGCGGGTCCTTTCGTGCGGGTGAACTGCGGCGCGTTGGCCGAAGGGTTGATTGAGAGCGAGTTGTTCGGTCATGAGCGGGGTGCTTTCACGGGTGCCGATCGGCAGCGCGCCGGGCGTTTTGAGCGTGCCGCCGGCGGTACGATCTTTCTCGACGAAGTTGGCGAGTTGCCCGCGTCGGCGCAGGCGAAGCTGCTTCGCGTCCTGCAAAACCACGAGTTTGAACGCGTCGGCGGCACCGAGACTCTGCGGTCGAACGCGCGCGTGGTCTCCGCGACGCACCGCGACCTGCCGAAAGAAGTCGCGGCGGGACGCTTTCGTGAAGATTTGTATTATCGACTTAACGTTGTTCGAATCACGATCCCGTCGCTGCGCGAGCGCGTCGAGGATGTCCCTCCCTTGGCCGAGGTGGTTTTGCGGGCGCTCGAGCGCAAATACGGCTGGAGCGGGCTCTCCTTGACCGCCGAGGCGCTCGTGCGGATCGAGTCGCTGCCGTGGCCGGGGAACGTTCGCCAGCTTGAGAACGTGCTTGCTCGGGCTGCGATCGCGGCACGCGGGCGCGCGATCCTCCCCGAGCACCTCGACGTCGACGAACCCGCCGCTTCGATCGTCGACGAAGTGCTCGCCGCCGACCGCGCCGAGGCTCCGCTGCCGCTGCGGGCGCTCTTGGCCGACGTCGAACGGCGCGCGATTCAACGCGCGCTCGACGCCTGCGCCGGCAACCGCACCCGCGCCGCCGAACGACTCGGCATCAGTCGACGTCAGCTCTTTGATAAGATCAAAGAGTACGATCTGAAAGTATAGTCGTATGCAACGTGAAATTAATCCAAATCACTTGGGCGTCTTGGTCGCGTTGCCCGCGAGCTTCTTCAAAAAGTCGACCGTCGAGGGGTCGTCCCACTGCGAAGATCCGACTTCGGCGACGACGATGTTTCCCGACCCGTCGAGGATAAACGTGGCGGGAATGCCGTCGGTGAGGAATTCTTTCGGCAGCGAGTCGGCGCGCAGGACGGTCATCGGCCAACTCTTGTCTTTGAGGAATCGCTTCACGGTTTCGGTTTGCTCGTCGATCGAAACGCAGACGAACGCGACGTCCTTGAGCTGCGGGTTCGACGCGAGGTTCGCGATCGAAGGCAGCTCGGCCACGCACGGCGGGCACCAAGTCGCCCAAATATTGAGAAAAACGACGCGTCCGCGATAGCTCGCGAAATCGGTCGGTTTGCCTTCGAGGTCGAGCGGCCGCCAGTTGGAATCCGCCTTCCCCGCGGTCTCGGGCGGCTGAAGTCGCGGTGCGGAAAGTCCGCCGTGCCCGCCCTTCGGCCCGAAAAACGTGAGGTAGAGGATCCAGAACGCGGCGAATCCCGACAGCACGTAAAGCCAAACGCGGCTCGACGGCGGCTCCGAAGCGGCGCTGTGATTCTGATCGTCCGGCATGTTCATTTGTGTTGCCTTTGTCGCAATGGCGTCGCCGCGCGACGACTCAATCGGCGTCGCCGCGGGTTTTCGCGACGGGCGCGAGCAGGTTTTCGACCGGGGCGTAGTCGTCGGTGAGGACGATCCCGCGCGAGCGGACGTCGACCTGAGCGCAGTCGTCGTCGCCGAACGGTTCGGGTTCGAAGAGGCGGTCGTGTTGGAAGAACTGCGGGTCGTCGTCGCGGCCGCCGAGCTGCTTGAGGTCGACCGGCGACTTCGAGGCGACCACCACGAACGTCTCGCGGAGCCCGTGCCCGGGAACTTCGTTCGTCCCGTAAATGTAGATGTAAGGGAACGTCAACTTGGCGGTTTTGACCCACGAGCCGAGGAAGCCGCCGTATTCGAGCATCCGCTTTTCCTCGCGGCGGCGGATTTCTTGTTTGCGTTCCTCGGTCGCTTTCGGCTCTTTCTTGAGCGCCTTCTCAACGTTTGCCTGCGCAGTCGCCTCCGACTCGTAAACATCGATAATGTTAATCATGTAAACGCCGTTCGGCGCGAGCAGATTCGCGAGTTTGTCGTTGAACTCGCGGGTGGTGAGGTGCCAGGGGACGGAGAAGTCGTTGAACGCGTCGCCGAAAATGACGTCGTACTGCTTCTTGCCTTGGTTGTTTTCGACGAACTGGCGGGCGTCGCCCCAGGTGGTGACGATCGGGCCTTCCTTGGGTTTAAGGCCGGTGGCCATCAGGTTCGCCTTCGTGACGGCGGGGTCGATCTCGGCGACGTCGACCTGGGTCCCTTTGTATTTGTCTTGAAGGTAGCGCGGGAAGGTGTAAGCTCCGCCGCCGAGGAAGAGCGTGCGCAGTTTCGCCTTCGAGAGGTCGGGCGGATAGGGACGCTTCGGAGTCGGCGCCGCGTCATGCTTCGACTCGGCCTTCGCGGCCGGCTTGGCATCGCTTTTGGGGTCGGTTTTCGCTTCCGACTTTGGTTCCGCGGAGGCTTTCGGCGTCTCCGTTTTCGGGGTCGGTTTGGTCTCGGCGGGAGTTGCGGGCAGCGTCTCGTTGACCGCCGCAACGTCGCCCGCGGCGCGCATTTTCGCCTCGGCGATCCTGTATGTCACTAGCGCATAAATGTGTTCATAGTCGTAATCAAGTCGTTCGGGATGTCCGAGGATGAAATAACCGTGGATCAAGTGATCGAGCGCCACGGTACGTCGAAAGCCCTCGGCGACGGCTTCGTTTGTGACTTTGATGTAGTAGTAGTTCGACTCGTCGACCCAGGCGTCCTCGTTGTCTTTTTTGGTTTCTGGATCGCCGCGTTCTTCGCGGACGCCCCACTCTTGGCCGAGCGCCTCGAGCTTCGGCACGGGGGTGAAGGCGATGATGCAGAGGCCGAGCGGCACGCCCGCCCAGACTGCGTCGAGGATGCCGCCGAGGATCGTCGCCGAGACTGCGAGCATGGCGCAGACGACGAGCAAGACTCCTTTGGTGCCGAGCACGTCGATGAGCACGAAGCCGGTCAAAAACG
>JAJYDB010000263.1 GCA_021777845.1 Planctomycetota bacterium | reverse complement strand
CGGTCCGAACGCCTTCGGACCCCGTTTCGCCCTCAAAACCGCCCGCCTGAGGCGGTTCGTGGAGTAGAAATCGGGCGAAAATGGAGTAACTCCGCCCGGTAACTCTCCTCATTGCGAGGCGAGGGCGTCCGCGGTGCGCGCGGCGGGGGGATGCGGGGAGGGGCGAAACTGGGGAGGCGGTTTGTGGGCTGGGGTGGGGTGGTCTTGGGATCGTCGTGCTTGGCGTGCGGGTCGACTCGAACTAGAATAGGAGTGCCGAGCGGGGCCGGCAGCGTGCGTTCCCTCGAAACGCGACGATCCGGCCGCGAAGTCCCGCCTTGGTCGCGTCCACGTAACCCTTTATGAATCTGAAGGTTAGCCACCCGCATGGACGACTTCGCCACCGAGCGTGAATCGACGCGGTATCGCCTGTGCGGCATTGGATTCGGGGCGATCGGGGTTGCGTTGGCGATCGCCAGTGTATTCTCGGTGCTTTATATCACCTGGATGTTTGGCAACCGATGGGTGCCGAACGGCCTGGTTCGGGAGATGTTTCGCTACGGCGAGGCGGTGATCGTCTGGTCGAGCCTGGTCGGGGCCTACCTGCTTTGGGGCCGTTGGTCGCACCCGGGCTGGCAGCGTCGGGCGGGTTTGCTGCTGGTGATGTGCATCATCGACGCTTTGCTGTGGATGGTCTCGAACGCGACGAGCCTCGGTTTGCCGGTCGGCGACGTGGGCCACGAGTGGCTCCGCGAAAACATCGGCGAGGCTTTGGGTTGGGCTGAATTCATGTTGATCGCGAGCCTTGCGTGCGACATGCTCGAGCATCTGGGCGTGGAGCGGGCGACCGACGCCGGTCAGTCGACGCGTTCGCTGGCGGCGACGGGCTCGGCGATCTGGCTGCTCTGGTTCATCATGAAGACGCAGTGGCGGCACGGCTGGCCGTTGGTGGCGAAGCGCGGGCCCGACATCAACACTGTTCTGTTGCACCTGGGCCACAGGATGATCTGGACGATCACGCTGATTCAGACCACGGCGCTGGTGATCGCCGCGACCCGTCAGTCGTTCAGGTTGCTCGTTGAGCTGAACAACCAGGCGGCGCTCGACCCGATTTTCCGCTCCAGGTCGCAGGACGCCGTCGACCTCCTGCCTAAATACGCCGACGACGCCGCGAAGGCCGACCGCGAAAGCCTCCGCTGAGCGTGCCGAGCGCGCCGTTGATCCGACGACCGCGGTGCCGCGTGGCCGCGTGCGTCGGCTGGTTTAATTGAGGACGGGCAGCAGTTCGCGGAGCGACCTGGGCAGGGGAAAATAGACGTTTTCGTCGCGGACGGCGACTTCCTCGACGGTGGCGCCGAAGTGCTCGCGGAGGTAGTCGACGCACTCTTGGACGACGTCCTCGGGGGCGCTGGCGCCGGCGGTGATCAGGACCCCCTCGACGCCGTCGAACCATTGCGGGTCGATCTCGCCGACGCCGTCGATGAGGTGGGCGCGCGGCCCGAGCGAGTCGGCGATTTCGGCCAAACGCTTGCTGTTCGAGCTGTTCTGACTCCCCAGGACGAGCACGAGGTCGGCCTGTTTCGCCAGCTCGCGGACCGCTTCCTGGCGATTCTGGGTCGCGTAGCAAATGTCGTCTTTGGGGGGGTTGGCGATCTTGGGGAACTTGCGGCGGAGGGCGTCGATGACGACGTTCGCGTCGTCGACGCTGAGCGTGGTTTGCGTCAAGTAGGCGACTTTTGCGGGGTCGGGCACGACCAAAGCCTCGACGTCGGCGGCGGTTTCGACGAGCACCATGCGGTCGGGCGCTTCGCCCATGGTGCCGATGACCTCGTCGTGACCCTCGTGTCCGATGAGGATGATGGTGTATCCCTCGCCGGCGTACTTGATGGCTTCGAGGTGGACTTTAGTGACGAGCGGGCAGGTGGCGTCGACGGCGCGGAGGCGTCGGGCGCGGGATTCCTCGCGGATCGCGGGGGAGACGCCGTGGGCGCTAAAGAGGAGCGGCGCGCCCTCGGGCACCTCGGCGATGGACTCGACGAAGACGGCGCCTTTGCCTCGAAACCGCTCGACGACGTACTTGTTGTGGACGATCTCGTGATAGACGTAAACGGGCGGTCCGAAGAGGTCGAGGGCCCGCTCGAGGCACTCGATCGCCATGTTCACCCCCGCGCAAAAGCCGCGCGGATTCGCCAGCAAGATCTTCATTGCGCCGCGTCCCTCCCGGACCCGTTGCCGCCCGACCGCCCAAAACGTACCACATCCTACACAATCCGCACCGACTTTGCCGGCGGAGGATGCGGCCCAACGCGGCGCGGGCCCTGCCCCGTTGGCGTTTCGAGCGTCGCGCCGTTACATTGAGGGGCGTGGCACGGAGACGGAGACGATCGCGAACAGCCGCGCGGCGCGGCGGGACGCGGGTCCGCAACCGAGAGGTCGCGACTTGAACCGACTGACGCTCGCTTGGAAATCCTTCTGGAAGACTCTGAACGACCCCGAGTTCGCCGGACGCGTCGAACCGCTTTTAACCGGCAAGCCCGCGGGACCCGACCTGCGTATTCTGGCGGTTTTGCAACGCGACGGCCGCCTCGTCGACTTCCTCCAAGAGGACGTTGACGCTTATTCGGACGCCCAGATCGGCGCGGCGGTGCGCGACATCCACCGCGGCTGCCGCAAAGCCTTGCGCGACTACCTCACGATCGAGCCCGTCCTGCCCGGCGCGGAGGATTCGACCGTCCACGTCGCCGTCGACTTCAACCCCGCGTCGATCCGCCTGCTCGGCAACGTGCAAGGCTCGCCCCCTTTTCAAGGCGTGCTGAAACATCACGGCTGGCGCGTCGCCGACGTCCACCTGCCGGCGCTCCCCGGCGGCTCGAGCGACGCGTCGATCCTCGCGCCCGCCGAGGTGGAAATCCCCTGAACCGCGAAAGCGGAACGATTTGACGACTCGGCGGACGGCGCCCCACGATACTAGAGGGTGAGGGAAGCTCGCGATGGCTCGCTATGTGGTCGGGATCGACCTCGGGACGACGAACTGCGCGGTGGCGTACGCCGAAATCGCGACGACCGGCGCGGACCCCGGCCCAATCGTGCCGATGCCAATCCCGCAAGTCGTCGCCAACGGCGAAACGCGCGCGCTGCCGGTCCTCCCCTCGTTTCTCTATCTGCCCGCCGCCAAGGAATTTCCGTCCGAAGCGCTCGCCTTGCCCTGGAAGTCCGACGGCGGACGCATCATCGGCCAATTCGCGCGCGAACACGGCGCGAAGGTGCCCGGCCGGTTGGTCGCCTCCGCGAAAAGCTGGCTGGCGCATCCCGGTGTCGACCGCCGCGCCGCCGGCCTCCCCGCCGTCGCCGCCGACGACGTCGCCAAGATCTCCCCGCTCGCGGCTTCAACGGCTTATTTAAGCCACATCCGCGACGCCTGGAACCACGCCTTGGGGGGCAAAAAAGGGGAGGACCGGCTCGAACGGCAGGAGATTTACCTGACCGTGCCCGCGTCCTTCGACGCCGCCGCCCGCGACCTCACCGCGCATGCCGCGCGTGACGCCGGTCTGGAAGCGGCAACCCTCCTCGAAGAGCCCCAAGCCGCCTTTTATGCCTGGCTGGCGGCACGCGGCGAGGGCTGGCGGAAACGCGTTCAAGTAGGCGACCTGATCCTCGTCTGCGACGTCGGCGGCGGCACCACCGACTTCACTTTGATCGCGGTCCAGGAGCGCGACGGCGCGCTGACTCTGGAACGGCCGGCGGTCGGCGAGCACATCCTGCTCGGCGGCGACAACATGGACCTCGCGCTGGCGTACGCCGTTGCGAGCGGGCTGCCGAACGGGCTCGAGGGGCTCGACCCGACGCAGCGCGCGGCGCTCGGGCACGCCTGCCGGAGCGGCAAGGAGCAGCTTTTCGGCACGCCTTCCAAGGCGAGCGTCCCGATCGCCGTGCTTGGCCGCGGCGCGCGGGTGATCGGCGGGGCGCTCCAGACCGAGCTCACCCGCGAAACGCTCGACCGCGTGCTTTTGGACGGCTTTTTCCCAGTCTGCGCCCCGACCGACCAGCCGGCGCGGGGACGTCGGACGGGCCTGCTCGAAATCGGACTGCCGTACGCGGCGGACCCGGCCATCACGCGGCATCTGGCACGATTCCTCGGCACGCAAGCCGGCTCGCTGCATGCCTCGGGGTCGATCGTGAAGCCGACCGGGGTCCTCTTCAACGGCGGCGTCTTCAAGGCCGACGCGCTGCGGGCACGCGTCCTCGAAGTGCTCTCGGGATGGACCGGCGGCGCGGTTGAGGCGCTCGACGCGGCCGACCCGGACCTCGCCGTCGCGCTCGGGGCCGCGTATTACGGGCTGGCGCGGCACGGTCGCGGCGTGCGGATTCGGGGCGGGGTGGCGCGGTCTTATTATGTCGGGGTCGAGACCGCCGCGCCCGCCGTGCCGGGGGTGGCCCCGCCTTTGAAGGCGGTCTGCGTCGTGCCGATGGGGATGGAGGAAGGGACCGAGGCCGACGTGCCGGGGTCGGAGTTCGGCCTGGTGGTCGGGGAACCCGCGGCGTTCCGGTTTCTGGGCTCGACGACCCGCCGCGACGACGCGATCGGCCAGGTTCTCGAGCGCTGGGGAGCCGACGAGCTGGTCGAGCTGGCGCCGCTCGAAACCGTGCTCCAGGCGGGAGATCGGGACGACGGCGCGACGGTGCCGGTGCGTCTGCACACGCGGGTCAACGAGGTCGGCACGTTGGAGCTTTCGTTCCGAGGGATCCGCGACGACCGCGCGTGGAAGCTCGAATTCAACGTCAGGGAGCCGGAATGATGTCGGTCGAACCTTCTGGAGGAGCGCGACTGCGGATCGACGGTCTGGTCGAGCACGCTCGGGATTTCGAGGTGGACGAGCTGGCGGCGATGCCCGCCGGGGCGCACGTGCGGGTCGCGGCCGAGGGGGGGTCGAAACGGGTCGGCGAAGGGGTGGAACTCGTCGCCCTGCTTGACCTTGTGCAGCCTCGACCGGAGGCGACGCACCTGACCTTGCACGCCGATCACGACGACTTCCACGTCTCGGTGCCGCTCGTCGAGGTCCGCGGTCAGGGGGTGGTGGCGTACGAGCGCGACGGCGTGCGGCTCGACCGCGCGACGGGGGGTCCGATCCGCTTTTTGATTCGCGACCCGTCGGCGTGCCACACGGGGGAGCTCGACGAGTGCGCGAACGTCAAGTATCTGTCCCGGCTGGAGCTTACGGCGCGGAAGGGGCGCGACACGCGCCCGCTCGACGACGCCGCTCACGCCGCGCTCCACGCCCAGGATCACGCTTAAGTTTGGACCGGGCCGCGGGGTGTCGAGCGCCGCGGATCAGCCTCCGGCGAGGAGCTTCAGGAATTTGTAGGCGAGCACGGTGACGGTGACGCCGCCCGAGCCGAAGGCGGCGACGAGGACGCCGGCGGCGGCGATCTCGCGGGCGGCTTTGATGCGGGGTTCCTCGGCGTCGCCGACGGCGCGGGCGAGGGTGTCGAGGGCGCTGTGGGCAAGCTCGGCGATCAGGACGATGCAGGCTCCGAGTGTGAGCAGGCACCAGCCGATCGGCTCGACGCCTAGAATGGCGGCCGTGACGGCGATGAGGATGCCTCGATAGGCGTGGGCGAAGAAGCTGGAGTCGCCGCGGATGGCGTGTGCGAGTCCGCGGAGACCGGCGGCGAACTTCTCGCCGGTGTTGCGGCGGCCTGCGCGGGCGACCTCGGCTTCGGCGGGGTCGAAGTCGGAGAGGTCGGGGTTGGGCGAGGGGTTGTCGGCCGGCTTGGACACGGTTTTGGTCTCGCCGGGACTTGGGGTGGCGGTGTTGGGCACGGTCGCGCTCACGTCGAGGAGTTATTGCACCGGGGCGTAACGGGTGTCAAGCGACGACCCGCCGATCGAGCTGCCGTTGCGGACGCTGGGGCTGATGCGGGGCATGACGGTGAAGCCGAAGGTATAGCTGTTTTGGAGGGGGTTGGCGGCGATGCCGACGGTGGTGAGGTAGTCGGCCCCGATGCGGGTGAAGGAGAAGAGCGAGCCGAGCAAGATGCCGTTGCCGAAGTCGTAGGAGTTCGAGAAGGTGCCGTACCACTTCGGGCTGAGCCAGTAGCTGAGCGAGGTATTGAGGGCGGAGGTGTTGATGGGTCCGGTGTTGATGACGGTGTAGCCGATGAAGACGTTGGCGCGGGGGGGCCGCGCGATCGAGATGCCCGAGGTGATGACGTTGAGGCCGAGCGGGTTGTTGTTGCGGTTGGTGTTGACGTTGTAGATGGGCTGGCCGCCGAGTTTCCAGAACTCGAACCAGCCGTAGGAGATCAAGCTGGTGCGGTCGCCGATGTACCACTCCCAGTTGTACATGTTCTGTCCGAAGCTTTTGCCGAAGTTGTCGACGCTGGAGTTGGGGAAGTAGGTGCTGTCGAGGTCGAGGGTCATGTAGTCGACGACGCGGCGTCGGCCTTCGGGGCCGCGCTTGGTTTGGAGCCGCTGGTGGATGCCGAGGTGGAGCGTTTGCATCGACGCCTG
>JAJYDB010000262.1 GCA_021777845.1 Planctomycetota bacterium | reverse complement strand
ATCGGACCCCCGGCAGCCCGCGGCACTGGGGCGAGGACGTGCCGGGAATGATGCCGAAGATGGTCGGCACCGGCAACGGCAGCCCGTGCGGCGTCGCGTTTTACGAATCCGACCGCCTCGGCAAAGAGTACGAAGGCGCGGTGCTTGAGGCGGAGGCCGGCACGCGGCAGATCAACGTGTTCCCGCTCGCGCGGCACGGCGCGACCTTTCGGACCGATTACAAGGTGTTGCTCGGCTCCGACGACCCTTGGTTTCGACCGACCGACGTCGCGGTGGTCCCGGACGGCTCGATTTTGATCTCGGATTGGTACGACGGCGGCGTCGGCGGTCACGCGTTCAAGGATCAGACGACCGGCCGGATTTATCGGGTCGCGAAAACGGGTCAAAAGGCTCAGAAGATCACGTATAACTTCGCGACCGTGCCTGGATTGATCGCGGCCTTGAAGTCGCCGGTGATCGCGACGCAGGACGCGGCGCGGCGAGGCTTGATCGCTCGTTCGAAAGCGGGGTCGGCGGGCGCTGCGGCGGCGGTTCAAGACCTGTTCATGAACGGGACGACGGTCGAGCAGGCGCGTGCGTTCTGGACTTTGCAGGGAATCGACGTCGATCAGGCGGCGACCACCGTGCTGACGTCGCCGAGGACCAAGTTCGAACCGCGTCTGCGCGAGCAGGCGGTGCGGATTCTCGGACGCGACGACCGCGAGAACGGCAAGGTCGAGTATCGCGACCCGAAATCGAAGCCAACCGCGCCGGCGCTGAAACATCTTAATATTTTGCTCGGCTCGGCAAACGACCCCGACGCCGGCGTGCGCCGCGAGTTGATTCTCGCTTTGCGGACGCTGCCGACTGAGAAAGTCGGCGAGGCGCTCAGGACGCTGACGCAGACGTGGGACGGGCAAGACCGCTGGTATTTGGAGTCGCTGGGATTGGCGCTCGACGGCCGTGAGTCGATTTACATCGCGTCGCTGTTCGACGGCAATTTGTTCGGCGACTTGGATCTGGAGCGCGCGGGCGAGGCGAGCGACGTCGCGCTGCCGCCTTATTTTCCGGCCGACCGCAACGAGGCGTACGTCGCGACCGGGACGTCGGACCGGCCCGCGTCGCCCTTGAGCAAGACGCTCGGTCTGGCGTGGCGTCTGCATCGGGCGGAGTCGTTGCCGCTGTTGCGTCGGATCCTGCCGAAGCTCGAAAGCCCCGAGATGAAGCAGGCGGGCGACGACGTGTTGCGCCAAATGCGCGACCCGAAGACGGTCGAACTGGTGGTCGATATGGCGAGCGACGCGCGGGCCGACGCGGGCGAACGGCGTGCGCTGCTCGACTTGTTGGCCAGGAAGCTCGACGGCGACTGGCGCGACGCGCGCGCGCTGCCGAAGCTGGTCGAGGCGACGTCGCAGGGACTCGCGGACCCGCTGACGGCGCGGTCGGCGATCGCATTGGCGGTCGCGAGCGGCGCGCCGTCGCTCGCGGGGGCGTTGCGGACGCTCGCGGACAGCCCGAAGGCCGACGTCGACCTCCGCGTCGTCGCGGTCGAGGCGCTCGGACGCGTCGACGGCGGTCACAATCGCGCGTATCTCGAAGGCTTGATCGCCAGCGCCTCGAAGACGCGGTCGGCGCAGGTCTCGATCCTGGCGGAGGCGGCGGTGCGGGCGTTGCCGCGGGTCGAGGATGCGACGTCGCGGCTGATCAACCTGGTGGGGGATGGGTCGATGCCGCTCGGCGTCCGTCGCGAGGCGTTGCGGACGCTCGCGGCGCGGGGCGACGGCGCGCGGCGGGTGATCGCGCTCGCGAAGGAGGGCAAGCTCGCCGCCGACCTCAAGACCGAGGCGACGACGACGCTGAGCACGCATCCCGACCGCGGCGTCCGCGACGAGGCGGCCCGCGTTCTACCCCCGCCACACACCGCGAGCGGTCGCCCGCTGCCGCCGATCCAAGAGCTGATGAGGCGTCGCGGCGACGTCGCACGCGGTCGCGCGGTGTTCTTCAAAAAGGAGCAGGCGTCGCTGATGAACGGCGGCGTCGTGAGCTGCGGCTCGTGCCACCGGGTGCAAGGGCAGGGGGCCTGGATCGGCCCCGACCTCTCGACGATCGGCACGAAATACGGCAAAGACGAGTTGCTGCGTTCGATTTTGAACCCGAGCGCCGCGATCGGCTACAACTTCCGCGCACAGGTCGTCGCGACCAAGGACGGCCGCGTTCTGACCGGCCTTTTGCTCGAGGAGAGCCCCGAGCGGATCGTCCTGAAAACGCGAGAAGGCAAGCGCGTCTCGATCGCGACGAGCGAGGTTGAGGAGCGCGCGACGAGCGACGTCTCGCTCATGCCCGAAGGGCTGGCTCAGAACATGAACGACCGAGAGCTTGTCGATTTGCTTGCGTTTTTGGAGAGCCTGCGTCGGCCCGTCGGCGTGGTCGGTCAGTATCAGGCCGCGGGTCCGACGGCGGGCGAGTCGTCGCCGACCTTCGCGACGCCGGCGACGGCGCTCGAGCCGAAAATCAAGCTGCCGGGCGGCGCGACGCTCGCCTATCGGAGGGTTACGTCCGACGCCGAGGGGGCCGTCGAGCTGACCGCGCTCGGCGCCGATCCCAAGACCTCGATGTATCTATCGACGCCGATCTCGTCGCCGGTCGAGCAGGAAGCGCGGCTCGTGCTCGATACGACGTGCGAGGTCGAGGCGTGGCTCGACGGCAAGCCGGTCGCCTTCGAACCGGCCGCGGCCGACGCGCCGAGGGCGGCGACCGTCACGCTGCCGAAAGGCGCAAGCGCGCTGCTGATACGCGTCCGGGGCGGGTCGCGGCCGTCGCTGTCAACGACGATCGTCGCCGCGAAGCCGGTCGGATTCGAGGCTGCGGCGGCGACGGCCTCACACTAAAAGTCACACGCGTTCGACTTTCCTAATCACGGCGATGTGTTGATGACGGACGACCGCGACGCGGCCGACGACGATCCGAGCGCACGTGCCTCCGCGAGCAATCGCGGCGCCGCGCGAAGTCGGGTTGTCGTCGCGCTGCCGTGCTACAACGAAGCGGCGGCGGTGGGGCACGTGATTGATACGTGGCACGTCACGATGCCGGAGGCCGAGGTCGTCGTCTTCGACAACGCCTCGACCGACGGCACAGGGGCGATCGCGCGCGGGCGACGCGTGCGGGTGATCGAAGTGCCGCGTCGGGGCAAAGGGTTCGTCGTGCGCGCGATGTTCGAGACGCTGCGCGACGCCGACGTCGTGGTGCTGGTCGACGGCGACGGCACGTATCCCGCCGAGTCGGCGCGCGACTTGATTGCGCCGGTGCTCGCGGACCGCGCCGACATGACCGTCGGGGCGCGGGTGCCGACCGCCGAGGCGGGCTCGCTGACCCCCGTGCGCAAGCTCGGGAATCTGCTGATCCGCGGCGCCTTTCGGATCCTTGTCGGCGCGCCCTCGGGCGACCTGCTGTCGGGCTACCGCGCATTCAATCGAACATATCGCGACACCGTTACGCTTCGATCCGAGGGATTCGAGATCGAGACCGAGCTCGCGAGCGAAGCGGTCGCGCGCGGGCTGCGGGTGGTCGAAATCCCTGTGGTTTATCGGCCGAGGATCGCGGGCTCGACGAGCAAGCTGCGCGCGTTTCGCGACGGCGCGCGGATTTTGGCGATGATCGTCAGCCAGAGCGCGCGACGGCGTCCCGCGCGGCTCGCAACGGCGGCGCTGGTCGCGGCGAGCCTATCGATCCTGGCGCTGGCCGCGGCCGCGAGCTGGTTGAACATCCCGCTGCCGTCGCTCGCGCGATGACGACCGCGTCGACGGAACGAGAACGCCGCGCGCGGATCGCTCGGATCCCAACGCGCGGCGCGATCTCATCTCAACCGCGAAGCGGACTCGCGTCGGCGATCAGAAGTTGTTGCCGTCGATCGCCTCGTTGCCGTTGCGGGTGCCGACCGCCCACCACGTGTAGAGGTTGATTTCCTCTTTCACGAAGCGGACCGAGCCGTCCGACATCGCGACGTTGACGCCGCTGGGGTGGTAGCTCGTCGGCGGCGAGGTGCCGTAGACGTCGAGCCCCGTCATGTCGATCTGCATGTTGCCGCACTGCCGCGCGTTCGGGCCGCTCACGTGGTTGTACATTCCGTAATTGGCGTAATACGGAAAAGTCATTTGCCAGCTCGTGCCGCGCTGCCCGCCGAGCGTGTTGCCGACGGCCTGGTTGCTGACCGAATTCGACGCGAGCGTGCCCACCGGCACCGACTGGCAGAGCGCGAGGAACTGCAAAACGTACGCGCGGTTCGCGATCAGTTGCATCGGGTTGATCTGGAACGACGAGTTCGTCGAGAAGAAGCCGCGGAACTCGGCGAACTTGCCCGTGCCCGCGTACACCGGCAAGTTCGACCCGGTGACGGCCTCGCTGAAGAGCGCCGTGTTGCTGGTGCCGTCGGTGATCGACGACATCGTGATGATTCCGGTGTTGCCCGAGTAGGGGTAATTGATCGGAATCAAGGTGGTGCCGTTGCCGCCGCCGGGAGCGCCGGGCTGCGTCACGCCGCCGGCCACCACCACCGACATCGGATTGAGCGGGACAAACGTGCCGCTGTAGCCGTTCAAGACAAACGGGCCGCCCAGGTTGCACACGTAGTTGTTGAGGGGCACCTTCATCAGTCGCGAGTCCGCCGGGCACAACAGCAGGTTGATTTGCATGTTGAAGACCGTCGTGTTCGCCCACCAGAACGTCGGGCCGGCGGTGCTGGGAGGATAAGAGCCGTAAACGCCCATGACGACGTTGTAGGCGTTGTAGATCGTCCCTTGCTCGATGTATTGCAGGATGCTGACGAAGGGGCTGACGCCGAAGTTCCAGCACATCGGCTGGCCGTTGAACGGGTTCGTCGCCGGGCACGGATAGAGCGAACCCGACGGCAAGCACTGATACGTCGACTCGTAGTTGTGTACCGCCAGCGCAAGCTGCTTCAAATTATTCGTGCACTGCGATCGCCGCGCGGCGTCTCGGGCCTTCTGCACCGCGGGCAAGAGCAGGCCGATCAAGATCGCGATAATCGCGATCACGACCAAGAGCTCGACGAGCGTGAACCCGCGCGAGCCGGAGCGTGCGTTTCTCATCAGAGAACTCCTTCGCATGTTGATGACGAGATCATGACGAATGGGGCGCTTTTGATGCGGGGCACGCGTCCGCGTCGTGGAGACGCGGAGGGGGGAAACACGCTGCCCAAGCCTAAACCGCGGCTGCATTCCGAAACACCGACGAAACCCAATCACGGTCTCAATCCGCGAATCGGGCGGACACGCCTATTTCGCGGCGGCGCTCTTTGCGGGCGTTCCCTTCAACATGACCTTCGAAGCCTCGACCTTCGTCAAGCCCGCCGGCCCGCCCGGCCCCTGGCTCGGCTCCGGCGCCGGTCCGATCGGCTCTTCAACGTCGCAACCCGCGCACATCAACGCGAGCGCCGAGACGCAGATCAAGGTCTTGAATTTGGTCGTGACCACCCGGAATTTCATGACGCGGCCTCTTACGTGATCGTTCATCGATCGAATCGCGGGGCGGACGCGGACAACCTACGACCCCTCCGCGGCGGATCCTTGCACTGCCGACGCTTCCGGCAAGAGGCCCGCCCGCGTATCGTCGCGCGGCCATCCCTGACGGAAGTAACTGGTAATGTAAACCCCACGCCGACATACTTCAAGCGAGAGTCCCGCCCAACTTTCCCGTTTTTTCAAGACGTGCCGGTTTCGCCTCGATTTGCCGCGCCGGCGACCCCCATTTTCTGCGGGCGTCACTTCTTCTCCTCCGGCGTCGGCGCGCTCTGGTTGGGATTCGCCAGGGTCGCCGCCTCTTTCCTCTGGACCGTCGCGACGTCGGTCCAGAGCTTTTTGAGCGCCGCGCGTTCGGCCTCGGGCCGCTTCGCGAGAGCCTTCCCGTCGCGGATGCCGGCGAGATCGGCGTCTTCTTGCCAGTGCCTCAGCGTTTCGACGACGACCCCTTTCTCCTCGGTCGGCCCGGATGCGAGGATCTTCGTCCAGGCGGCCAGTTCAACGTGTAACCCGTCGAGAGCTTGGCGGCGGAGCTTAGCCTGGGCGGCGTGGTCGGGCGCGGGGTCGTCCTTGCTTTGACCGCAGCCGGCTAGAGCCGCGGCGCAGGCGGCGTTGTAGCGGTGCTGGGCTCGGCGGTCGTCGGCAAGCTTCGGGTCGTTCGCGAGAGCCTCGCCCTAGAGCCGGGCGGCCGTCGCGTACACGCCGCGAGTTGCCCTTCTCGAGCGTCTTCATCACGACCCAGTCGAGTTCGTTCCGCAGCAGACCGGCGAGCGTATCTTCCCCCAAAGTCGGCGGCGGCCTCGACCGCGAGCAGCGCCTCCACCCGGGCTCGGTGCTCGGGCTCACTGCCGCATTCGCGAAGGCGGGCCAGATCGGACATCGCATTAAGCGCGGCGCGTGCCCGCGACGAAACCACACAGATACCAGGGGAATCGCGCACCCCCGCCGTCAGGCGGATCCCGTCGATTCAACCTCGACTCAT
>JAJYDB010000261.1 GCA_021777845.1 Planctomycetota bacterium | reverse complement strand
GCGCTCACGCGCGAAGGCCGCAAGCTTGCCGCGGCGGGACTCGACGGGGTTGCGCGAGTCTGGGATCTGAAGACGAACGCACTCGTGACGTCGCTGCCGCCGCGCGGCCGACCGATCGTCGCGCTGTCCTTCAACGGCGACGGCAATGTGCTCGCGACCGGCTCCTCCGATATGGTCCGCGACATGATCGGCCGGTTCGTCGATGAGGAGTCGATCGTCGGTAAACTCTTTGAACTGGTCGAGAAGGCCGACGACGCGCCGCCGTCAAATGTGGTGGTACTTTGGAACGTCGTGACCAACGCGGCGGCGGGATTGCTCGAAGGGCACGGTTCGGGCGCCGACGTCGTCGCGCTCGCGACTTCCCCCGACGGCGCGACGCTCGCATCCTCGGGGACGGATAATAATATCCGTCTGTGGGAGTTCGGTTCGCGGCTCGAGTCGAAGGCAATCGACGTCGGCCATTACTCCGCGGGCTTGGCCTGGACGCCCGACGGGAAAAGCATCGCGGCGACTCAGGGATTCCAATTCGGCTCGACCGCATTGTGGGACGTTGCGACCGGCCGGCCTCGCGCGACGTTTGCCGGCGCACACAAACAACTGGTGATCTCAGTCGCTGCCGCGTCCGACGGCAGGCTTGTCGCGACAACCGGCTACGAAGGGCTGATTCACCTTTGGGACGGCGCGGGAGTGTCGCAGCAGCGGCTGCCCTGGCGTTCCGGGCCCGTGCTCGCGGTCGCGCCGCGGCCCGACGGCAAGGTGGTCGCGATCGCATGCGACGACTCCTCGGTGCGGCTCGTCGACCTCGCCGTCGGCCGCGCCCGTCGCGTCTTGATTGGCCAAAAGGAGCGCGTCTGGACGGTCGACTACGCGCCCGACGGCGGATTGATCGCGAGTGCGGGCGGCGACTGGAACCGACACGAGGAGCCGAGCCCGGTCCTGCTTTGGGACGGCAAGTCGGGCACGCTCCGCGGCACGCTTTCCGGTCACGAAGGACTCGTCTTCGACGCGAAGTTCTCGCCCGACGGCAAGACCCTCGCCACGGCGAGTTGGGATCGTACGATCCGGCTTTGGGATGTCGCCTCGCGGAGTCCGGCGCGGGTCTTGACCGGGCATCGCGACGCAGTCCGCAAAGTTGTGTGGTCTCCCGACGGGACGAGGATCGCGTCAGTCGGTTTCGACGGCCAACTGCGGATTTGGAACGCGACGGACGGGGTACTCGCGCGCTCGATACTCGCACACGCCAATGGGTCCGCCGCGGCCGCGTGGTCGCGCGACGGTCGCTTGATCGCAACCTCAAATCGACCGCAAGCGAGCGACGCCGGCGAGGTCAAATTCTGGCGCGCCGACGACGGGGCGCTCGTCGATACCATCGTCGGGTTCAACGGGAACGTGCTCGCGATCGCGTACTCTCCCGACGGCAAGTGGTTCGCGACCGCGGGCGGCCAGGCGGGCCGCGCGGGTGAAATCAAGGTCTTCGAGGCTGCGACCCGATCGGAGCGAAAGATGTTCCGCACCGAGGATTGGGTGGAGTCGGTCGCCTGGATGCCCGACTGCGCGACGCTCGTGAGCGGCGGAGGCATGAACGGCAACAAGGGCGAGGCTCGACTTTGGAGTTTGCGGGAGAGCGTCGCGTCGATCGCCGCGCGGTTTCCGACGGCTGAGAGCGGCGTCTGGTCTACTTCGTGGTCGCCCGAAGGCCGGTGGCTCGTCGTGACCGACGGTGAATTTGAGAAACCGGGCGCGGCGTGCGTGCTCGACGCGGCGGAGCAGAAGGCCGTAGTGACTTTGCGCGAGCACAAGAAGGGCGTCGCGTCGTCGTCGTGGTCGCCGGACGGTCTCATGCTCGCAACCGCGGGATGGGATAATGCGATCGTGCTCTGGGACGCTGTCAAATGGACCAAAAAGCTCGTGATCAATGGTCACTCGTCGGTGTCGCGGGTCGCATGGTCGCCCGACGGCAGGTTGCTCGCCTCCGCAGGCGAAGATAAAGCCGTCAAGCTCTGGAACCCGATCGACGGCAAGCTCGTCCGCGAGTTGAAGGGACACGTCGCCCGCGTTCTCTGCCTTGCATGGTCGCCCGACGGCAAGATCCTCGCGACCGCCGGCGGAGAGTTCGCGGACAAAGGGGGTGCGTCCGAAGTCAAGCTCTGGGATCCCGCCGAGGGCAAAGAGGTCGCGAGCTTTTCCGGGCACCCGGCCGGGGTTGACGCCGTGGCGTGGTCGCCCGACGGCAAGACGCTCGCGACGGGGTGTTTTGACAAAGAGGGAGGCGGAGAAGTCCGGCTTTGGGACGTCGCCGCGCGCCGGCTCCGCCGCGTCCTGCAAGCGTTTACCGGCACGGTCGGCGCGCTCGCGTTTTCCCCCGACGGACGTTACCTCGCGGTTGGGTTGCCTGCCGGTGGTCCGGCCGTGCTTTGCGACGCCGAAAGTGGAGAGGAGATTGCGCGACTCGACGGAGTCGACAACGTTCGAGCGCTTGCGTTCAATCCCTCGGGGACGGCGCTCGCAGTCGGTTCAACCGACAAGTCGCGTGCGATCTTCGACCTTCCCGGCGGGCCGCGCAAGCCGGGCTGCAAACGCGTCGAGGCGACTCATGGTCATTCGCGGATTCATGCACTTGATTGATGGGCGACAGCGTTCGATCCTTTGGTTTCCGAGAGAGACGAGCGATCATTCTTGAAGGAGCGCCGCCGATGAGTCTTCGAGGCCTCAGTCGCGCAACGTGGGTTTGGGTCGCGGTATGCTGCTTCACGGCGGAGCCGGGGGCGATCGTCGCCTTTACCGGTGACGACGTCTCCGCGCAATCAACAGCGGCCGGAAACAACGGGTCGGCCGGGTTGCCCCCCCCGCGAACAGCGACTGTCCTGACGTCGGCGCGCACGTCAAAGTTTGCGCGGACGTCGGCTCCGAGCAAGAATTGGGACGACGCGCGGGCACTGGCCGTATTGATTGACGACCACATCGCCGCGAAGTGGGATGAAAAACGCGTCGAGCCCGCCGCCCCGGCCGACGACGCCGAGTTTGCCCGACGTGTTTGGCTCGACCTAGCAGGCCGCGTGCCTAGCGTCGCAGAAACTCGCGCTTTTCTGGCCGACTCGGGACCGAACAAGCGCGAGCGCCTCGTTGACCGCATTCTCGGCGGTCGCGAGTTTGTCGCGCACATGACCGAGACCTGGGAGGCGCTCTTGCTTCCCGAACGAGAAGATCAGCAATACTACCGGTTCTACATGCAGGGCTTCCGGAAGTGGCTCCGGGCGAAGTTCGATCGCGACGAGGGTTACGACTCGCTCGTGCGCGAGTTGCTCTCTGTCAAAATCACCGATCAACAAAACGGATTGCTATACATCTACTCGGATCAAGAAACTCCTTCGCCGCGGATCTTTTACGCGCTCAAGCAAGGCAAACCGGAGAACTACGCCGCGACGACGGCGCGACTGTTCCTGGGCCTGCGAATCGAGTGCGCGCAGTGTCACGACCATCCGTTCGCGAGTTGGAGGCGCGACCAGTTCTGGAGCTTGGCGGCGTTTTTTGGAGGCATCAGCAAGCAGGGCAAGGAAGATTTCGACCCGATCCGCGAACGACGCGGCGGCGGCGAGATCGACATTCCCGGCACCGAACGGGCGGTCACGGCCTCGACGCTCGACGGCGAGACGCCGCGTTGGCGTTATCGAGACAACGGACGCGTCGTACTCGCAAAATGGGTGACGTCGAAAGACAACCCGTATTTCGCGAAGGCGGCGGCCAATCGCGTGTGGGGAATGCTCTTCGGCGTCGGCGTCGTCGACCCGGTCGACAACTTCGGCGACGACAATCCGCCGAGCCATCCCGAAGTTCTCGACGAACTCGCGAACGGCTTCGCGAGCCACGATTTCAGCCTCAAATTCCTCTTCCGAACGATAGTCTCGACGCGTGCCTATCAACTGTCGAGCTCCTCCGAGTCGACGCAGAAGCTCGACGTTCGGCTCTTCGCCAGGCGAAGCCTGAAGGGGCTCTCGGGGCGGCAGCTTTACGACAGCCTCGCGGTTGCGACGGGCTTCGCACGCGTGTCCGACGAAATGAATGATGTCGATCCGAATCGCGATCAATTCCTGATGAAGTTCAAAGCGACGGATGACAAGCCTACCGAGCGTCAGACGTCGATTTTACAGGCGCTGGCGCTCATGAACGGGCAGGTAATTGCGACCGCGACGACGATCGAAAGCGGAGCGACCTTGACGGCCGTCGCCGCTGCGCCTTTCCTCGGAACCGAGGAGCGAATCGAAACGATCTTCTTGGCGGCGCTCGGTCGGCCGCCTCGTCCCGAAGAGTTGGAGGCGCTCGCGACATACGTCGAACGCGGCGGTCCGACGTCCAACCCGAAACGCGCTTTGGCCGACGTCTTTTGGACGCTGCTCAACAGCGCCGAGTTCCTTTACAACCATTGATGTAGGTGATTGAACGCGCCTTTACGCTCTTAGTTTGATAGAAGGAGCGGCTCGATGTCGATTTCCGGTCGCGGTCGCGGAGACGGGATGAAGTTATCGCGAAGAGAGCTGCTGACGCTCGCGGCGGCGGGTGTGGCGGCGGGCTCGACGAGCGGGTGGTTTGAGACGCTCGCGGACGTTGCGGCGGGCGACGTCGCGCGGCGGAAATCGTGCATTTTGCTCTGGATGTCGGGCGGTCCGAGCCAGCTCGATACCTTCGACCTCAAACCGGGCCACGCGAACGGAGGCGAGTTCAAGCCGATCCAAACGTCGGTACCCGAGATCCGGGTCAGCGAGCATCTGCCGCAGGTAGCGCGGCGGATGGATGATCTCGCGATCATCCGCTCGATGAGCACGAAGGAGGGCGATCACGGTCGCGCGACGTTCCACCTGCGCACCGGGTACATGCCGTCGGGGCCGATTCAGTACCCTTGTCTCGGCGCGTTGGTCGCGAAGGAATTCGAGCGCGACGACGCCGAACTGCCGAATTTCATCAGCATCAACCCGATGCGGGCCTTCAACTCCGCGGCGTTCGGACCGGGCTTCCTCGGCCCCCGATACACCCCGTTGATCGTGGGCGATGGACAGTATTTCGGCGGCGGAGGCTCGGATTACGAGCAGCGTTTGAAGGTCGAAGACATCGAACCGCCGCCGTCGGTCTCTCGTCGAATCGCCGACGCCCGGCTCGGTCTGCTTGAGTCGTTCGAGAGTGATTTTCAAGCACGACACGCCGGTCTGGCCGCGGCCGGTCACCAACTCGCCTACAAGCGGGCAGTGCGGATGATGCGGTCGAAGGCCGTCGAAGCGTTCAAGCTGACCGACGAGCCGAGTGCGCTGCGCGACGCTTACGGGCGCAATCAATTTGGCCAGTCGTGCCTGCTCGCGCGGCGTTTGGTTGAACGCGGCGTGCCGTTTGTCGAGGTCTCGCTCTCCGGTGTCCAGGGAATTCAGTTCTTGGGTTGGGATACGCACCAGCAGAACTTCGACATCGTGAAGAAGCTCAGTCAGGTGCTCGACCCGGCGTGGGCGACGCTCATGCGCGACCTCAAATCGCGCGGACTGCTTGAGTCGACGCTGATCGTCTGGATGGGCGAATTCGGACGTACACCGGCTATCCAAAACGGAGGCCGCGACCACTTCCCCGGCGCTTGGACGACGGTGCTCGGCGGCGGCGGCATCAAAGGGGGCCAAGTGATCGGCAAAACAAGCGACGACGGCGTGCAAGTAACCGAGCGTCCCGTCACGGTGCCCGACTTCATGTCGACGGTTTGTCGCGCTCTCGGCATCGACCCGTTGAAGCAGAACATGTCTGACGTTGGGCGTCCGATTCGGATCGCCGCGCCCGAAGCCAAGCCGATCGTCGAGGTGCTCGCATGAAACGCGGCCGTGATTGGTTCTTCGTCGGCTTGGCTTGCGTCCTCGCGTTCGCGACGCGGCCCGCTCGCGCTCAACAACCGACGACTCTCGATCTTCCCGCCGGCGTTTGGGCGATCGACCGCGACGACGACGCCGTCGATTACCTCGTCACGGGACGGTCGGGTCCGTCGCGGATTCGGATGCACGTCGATTTCGACGGCCGGTCTTATCGCGCCGCCCACAACGACTTCGCCGCCGACCTGTTTGCGTATCTCGACCGCGGCCGCAAAGGTTATCTCACGGCCGGCGAGGCCGATCCCGACTTTTGGTTCCCGATCGCGCAAAGCGACTTCAACGGCATGGGCCCCAACCGTGCGAAATTGAAGGGAGGCAAAGTTGGACTCGCCGCGTTTCGCGAGTTCGTTCTCGAGCATTTCCCATCGAATATGGTCGATGCGGGGCTTCAGCCCGACCGCCGTGCGGACGTGATCGTCGAGCAACTCGACACCGACCGCGACGGCGCGCTCTCGAGCGACGAACTCGCAGCGGCCACGAAATTGATCGACGCTTGCGATGAAAACGGCGACGAGGTCGTGAGCGTGGGTGAACTGATCGGCCGCGTTTCGAACCGCAATTTCTACGTCAATCGCAATCTCAACCTAGCCCAACAATTCGACGTAAAATCGGAGGTTTTTCAGGTCGAATCGACCTCAAACGCTCGCTCGTTGATCGCCTCGTTGCTACTCCGACGTTACGACCGCGGCGGCTCACCAGGAAGCGTGCGGGACAGA
>JAJYDB010000023.1 GCA_021777845.1 Planctomycetota bacterium | reverse complement strand
TCCGATCTCAAGGTCTTCAGGTTGCACGACGCAATCGACGTCGGCCGCGGTGCGGATCGGGTTGCCGATCTTCGGCCCGTCTCCTCGACTGAAGGTCAAATCCAAGCCCAGCGGCTCGAGAATCAACAAAATGTCCGCGAAAAGAATCGCGGCATCAACGCCGAGTGTCTCCGCCGCGTGAACCGTCACCTCCGCGGCGAGGTCCGGGGTTTTACACAACTCAAGGAACGAGACGCGCGCACGCAAGTCCCGATATTCCGCCATGTACCGACCTGCTTGCCTCATGAGCCAAATCGGCGTTATGTCTGCGGGGAGTCGTCGGCAGGCGCGTAGGAACGGGCTCTCGGCGGCACGTCTCTCGCGGGCGTTTGGCGTCGCGTCGGCAATGGGATTCCTGGTATCGGCCGGCGTCATTGTGGGTTGGATCTCGGGCTGGATCGCGGGAAGATCAACACCGACCGGAGAGGCCGGCGGGATCTAAAAAACAATTGGAATGGCCGAGCCGCGGCGGCGCGTCGCCGGAAAGTGCCGGAGCCGCTTGGTTACAGAAGATTCGCGAAACCGCGCGTGGCCTACCGTCTACAGGATACATCGCCGATCGCGGTGAAGCGAATCGCCGCTCCGGCGAACTCTTGCGTCTCCCGCTTGCCGCGCGCGGCGCCGGGGATTACCTTACGGAGGTTCGTCGCGGACCGGCGAACCTGCACAATGCGACACTTAGGCCATTTAGGCGGCCGATTCGACACGGAGATTCGAGAAGATGCCGAGCTTGACGATCGACGGCGAGAACAAGGTTGCGGTCCCCGCGGGCGTTAAGCTCGTCCTGGCGATCGAAGACGCGGGGATTGATATTTTGCACCGATGCGGCGGGAACGCTCGTTGCACGACTTGCCGCGTCGAGATTGTCGAAGGCGACCCCGGCGCAGTGGGCGAACTTGAGGAAGCCCGCCTTGCTCGTGAAGTCGGCTTATCGCCGAACATCCGACTCTCGTGTCAGATTCGGGTCGAATCCGATCTGAGCGTCAGAGTGCCCGGACGTGCGTCAGCTCAGGGGATTACGGCCGGACCGCGACCCTCTGAGTGACGTGTGCTCGGACGCCGCTGATCGCGCCTGGGATGCCGCGCTCGGATCTCAACCTTGCGCTTCGCTGCACTTTTTGCAACGGGCAAGATGCCTGCGAATCTGGCCGCCGCAGCGCTTGCAGCGGTGATGTTTGTTCTGACGCCTCGACTTCTTACGGGGACGAAACGGCATTGTTGCCTCGAGATTTCCCAGAGACATACGAGTGATCAAGACTCGAAAGGCAAAGCCCGTCTCGTCTCGTTTAAGTTCGAGAAGTAATATACTTCATCGACGGTGTTGTCCGCCAGTTGGATCCGCACGACTCGTCGTTCATGGTCGGGTCTTCACAAAGTCGGGGACCCGATTCGACTGTTTCAGGTGGTCGAAATCGGGTTCTCGCTTCGGTCGTCGTCGTTTGGTTCGGCTCGCCGTTGCGGAAGCTCGATGACGAAGCGAGATCCCTGCCCAGGCGTCGACGTGACAACAATCCGTCCGCCGTGCTCACGAATAATCTTTTGCGACACAGGCAGACCAAGGCCTGTTCCGCGAGCGCCCTTCGTGGACGCGAAGATCTGAAAAATAGTCGGAAGGTCGGCCTCCGCGATCCCCACGCCGTTGTCGGTGATTGCCACTCGCGCGGTGTCGTGTTCCTCGTCCCACGAAGTCGAAACCGCCACCCGCGCTGTGTGCGCCCCCTCGGCGGCGTCGATGGCGTTAGTGACCATGTTCAGTACCGCGCGATGGATTCCCTCCGCGTCGATTAAGATATCCGGCAGGTCGGCCGCGGGGGTCCAATCAAGCGTGACCTCAAGCTCCCGCGCCCTCGACCTCATTAACTCGACCACTTCGTCGACCGTCGCATTCAAGTCGGACTCCTCGAGCACCGGCTCGCGATCCTTCGAGAATGAGAGCATGTCCATAACTAAGTTGTAAATCTTTCCCTGATTCTTTTCGACGATCGTCCAACCGCGGCGTACGATCGATTCGTCCTTTTCGTTCAGGCCCATGTCGATCAAATAGCTTCCGCCGCGGATGCCTTGGAGAATATTCTTGATGTGGTGCGAGAGCGTGGCAATCGTCTGGCCGACCGCTGCGAGCCGCTCGGCTTGCAACTTGGCCTGGTAGAATGTCGTGTTTTCGATGGCGAGGCCGGCTTGGTGTCCGATCGCGATCATCAGCGTGAGTTGTTCCTGTGAAAAGCGGCCCGCGGGACGATCCTTCGTGCCCGGAGGGGTGAGAAACGCCGCGGATGCGCGAATGTCGGCGTAGATTACGCCTAATGTGGCATGTCGGCCTTGAATCGGCACGCAGACTGCCTCGCGAATGCCGTAGTCGACGATCGACTGCGCGGGACTAAAGCGAGCGTCCGCCGGGGCGTCGGTGGTGATGACGCCTTGGCCTTGCTCCAGGACGTGTTCGACGATGGTCCGGGAGATCGTCATTCGCTCGTGAGGGTCGGAATCGCCGCGCCAACGGACGGCTTTGGGGACGAGCGAACCGGCGTCGTCTCTGAGCAGTACGGCGCCGCGGTCGGCGCCGATCGAATCGAAAACGAGTTCAAGGATTTGCGGCAGCAGCGCGTCGGTATCGAGAATGTGGCTGATGGCCTGCGTTGCGCGATACATCACCGAGAGGTTCATGAGGCGATCGCGCAACAGGCCGCCGGCGTCGGCGACCGCCGAGGCCGACAGGACTTGCGAACCCTCTCCCGCCGGCATGCTTCTCAAAATCGCCGAACGGTCCGCGGCGCCGGCGGCGACGTGCAGGTCGACGCGCTCGGTGAGGTCGCGCTCGCTCGACGTCGGGGACTCGTTGAATAAGAGAACTGTTTGCCCAAGTTGGAGACGGTCGCCGGCGCGGAGCTTAACCTGGTCGATCGGCTGGCCGTTTACGAACGAGCCGTTCGCCGACCCGAGGTCAACGAGCCTGTATCCCTCATTCTCGACGCGGAACTCAGCGTGTCGACGGGAGACCTCGTTGTCGTGCAGGCGAATGGCGTTCGATACGTCCCGGCCGACGGGCGTGACAGGGCCCTTCAGCTCGAAACGCTTACCCTGGTCGGCCCCTTGAATCACAAACAAGGAGGCCACAGAGCGTCCCCTCGATCGCAACCATCCCGACGCGACGCGCACGCGCCCGCCTCTATCAACCGGGATTCAACAATTAGGCTAAACCGGCGTCGGAGCCGCGTCAACTATTCGCGCGCACCTCGCCGCGATCCATCCCTCCTTAATGCTCGGTACCCGACACCTCGCGCAATCGACGCGCGTCGCTCACCGTGTGCGCGGACGAGGTCTTCACACCGAGGGGCTTGTGATATCGACGCCGGTTCTATCCCGACGCGACCGCGGGTCTGAGATCGGTTTGCAGGAGATCCCCGACCGCCGCCGAGAGTCCAGCCTCAGTCGTGAAGGGCGGAGCGTACCCCAGCACGCGTCGCGCCTTCTCCACGGAGTAGTCGAGATTCAGGCCCAGGAATTTGTAACGCGCCTTGTTCACCAGCGGAGGCGATGTTGCGCCGCGGAGACTCGCCAGTCGTTCGAGTGAAACCGCGAGGATCCATGCAAGCTTGAGCGGGATTCGTCTCGTCGGGGGCTTTAAGCCGGCAAGTTTCGCGACCAGTCCGACAAACTCTCGCTTCGTGACGCGACCGCCGTCAGTAATGTTGAACACTTCGCCGACGGCTCCAGGCGACTCAGCCGCGAGAAAAATTGCGTGCGTCAAATTCTTGACGTAGACGCAGTTCAGAATCTGCTCGCCCGAGCCAAAATAAGCAAATCGACCGGACCGCAAGGCACTCAAAAGCTTGGGCAGGACCGTGCGGTCGCGCTCGCCGTAAATGAAGCCGGGCCGCACGACGGCGAGAGGAAGGTTCTTTTTCTTAAAGTATGTGATTGCAAGTGCTTCGGCTTCGACCTTCGACCGTGTATAACCGTCCAGAGCGTTCACGGCCGGTGTTGTCGTCTCGTCGGTGCCGAAGTGATCGCGCGGCTCGTAGACCCCGAGAGAACTCACATGAACGAAGCGTTCGACGCCTGCTTCCACGGCGGCGTCGAGCAAAACGCGGAGCGCCTCGACATTCAATTTACGAAAATCCTCCAGGGAGCCCCAATCGCCGACCTTCGCCGCGCAATTGATGACCCAGTCGGCACCCTCGACGCCTCGCCGCAATGCCTCCGCATCGGCCAAATCCCCGTAAACCTTCTCAACCCCCCACGAATCCAGAAGTTTGGTGTCGCTCGAGGCCCGGACCAACGCCCGCACGCGGTGGCCTCTCCGCAGCGCCTCCTCGGCGACGTGACTTCCCACCAGACCAGTTGCCCCGGTCAAGAAGATTAGTTTTGAACCAGTTTTTTCGGACATCGAGTCGCTCCCCCCCCACTTGTAATAGACTCTCTAGTTTAACATTCCCCGAGATTGGGTGCGCGAAACAGCGATACAATTCCTTTTACGCCGGTCGTCTCGATCTCTCGCCCATGCTCGGCTTCTTCGGAGGTTCGCCCCTTTCCGAAGTCCTCAGCCGGCCGATATGATAAAAGCGACTAGTGTGATCGGGATGAGGCTCGCCCCTCGTTCGGATCCTGCAACGACGTTTAATGACGACGCCCGCAACTCCTGGGACAAAGGGAGACTCTTGATGTCGACGTCGTCCGAGGCGGTGACGCCCTCTCCTCCGACGCCGGACCCGCCGCCGCGGAAGCTCGCGGGCAGTCCGAAATCCGGGCAAAGAGGGGTAGCGCTGGTGGCGACCTCGGACGAAATGGAACCGCCGCCTGAACCGTGGATCACGCCGGAGATCGTGAAGGGGTGGGTCACGTCGCTCGGCCTGCACGCGATTCTCCTGCTCACGCTCGCCTTCTGGTACTTTAGCCCTAAAGTCTCCCAGCAAAAGAAGTTCGATACACGTCTCGCGGGTACGGACAGCGGCGTCGAAGACGGCCAATTCGACCGCGGCGGGTTGAATACGCCGATTACCATTCCGCTCGGCGACCCTGAACCAACGCCCGAAACCGCCCCGCTCGCACTCAAGCCGACGGCGTTGGAAGCCCTGGAAGACAAACTGAAGAACTTCGCCTCGGATAAACCGTCCGCCGAAGGGGGACTCAAGAATCCGAACCCCGGAGCGGGTGACGGCGACGGCTTTGGCCTGGCTCGCTACGGCAACGGCGGCGAGAAGATTCACGGCGTCGAGGTCAAAGTCGGCGACCCGCAATTCACGCTGATCTGGGACAGCGAGGCGGACCTTGACCTCCACGTAATCGAGCCCGGCGGAAAGGAAATCTATTGGGAAGACCGCCAAGGTAAGCAGGGCGGCGAACTCGACGTAGACAATACCAACGGTTACGGCCCCGAGAACATTTACTGGCTCGAGCCGAACGAGGAAGGCGCTAAAATTAAGGGCCAAGGACCCGCGGGTGATTACAAGTGGTTTGTGGTATATTGGGGCGGCTTTGGCGGGATCGATCGCGAGACGCGTTGGAAAGTCCGAATTAAGCACGCAGGCAAGGTTAATGTCGTGAGCGGCAAATTTCGAGGCAAGAACGAGCGCAGTAAAGTACACACCATCCACATCGACGGTCCCGAACGACCCCGGCCAACCGAAGCCGACACTGAGTGACACGTGCTCTCGGCACGATCGACGTCGTTAAACGAACGAGCGGCTCAGGACCCGCCAAAGTCCCCGCCGCTCGAACGCTGACCGAGTATTCGTCGCAAACCCTAACCTTGCATGCACATCGCATGGATTAAATCGGTTGTGAGGCGAGCGAAGTTCATAAATAAGAGCACAATCGATCTGTTTTTTTTAAACTCTTTCGAACAACTGGTGACGACCGAGCGAGAATCCGCGGGTGAGTTGAGGTTTTACGCGCTCAGAGCGGCCAGCCAGACGGCGACGGCCTCGGCACCGGGGTCGGGATGGCCGAGAACACGGTCGCCGAGATAGGTCGATCGGCCCCGAGAGGGATGCATCGACTTCGTCGCTTCCGTGCCGAGACGAGCGGCTGCGGTTGCCTCCTGAAGTGCGATCGCACCTGGCTTGCTTGCATCAAGCGCGGCGCGAAGGGCTTTGGATGCGGGCATCAGCGCGTCCAGCATCGTGCGGTCTCCCGCCTCGGCGCCGCCGAGGTCGGAGATGGCCCGGCAAGCTGTCTCGAGGGCTGTCGCCCAGTCGCGCAAGGTGAGTGATGTCGATGACTTAAGGCTCGACGCCGCTCGCAGTAGACCGACGGCGTAAAACGCCCCGGAACTCCCGCCGATCGCGTCCTGGAGCATCAGGCCAAGGGCCCTGAGGGTCGCGGCCGGGTCGTCGAGGGGCAAGAAATCCAAACGAGCGGCGACCGCGTCGGCACCGCGTGCGAGGCTGACGCCGATGTCGCCGTCGCCGACGTGTTGGTCGAGTTCGTTCAGTCGGTCCGCGGCGTCGTGGACGGCGTTGAGTACTCTCCGCAAGGCCGCCTCAAGTAGCTTTCCCGATTCGGTTTGCGGCCGGCTCCGGGTTGCGGATGCGGATTCGAGTTCGAGTTGCGTGGGAGGGAGCACGACCTCGTTCGAGTTCCGCGTGCGTGCACTTGACGCGGCGTTTGGCCACGCGGGTGCGCTCGTCGGGGCGTCGAGGAGAGCGAGGCGGGAATCATCCACCCGCAGGACGCTTAGCGAGATCCCCGCCATCTCCAACGCGGATAAGAACGTACCGACGTAAACACGCTCGACCACCAACCTGCGGGCTTCGAGATTTTCGATCGCTCGCCGCGCGACGATCGCTAGCTCCATAGTCGGCGTCGCACCCAAATTATTGACCAGCAAGACGATGCGTTGACCGGGTTGAAGGACCAAGTCGACCGCGAGGCGTTCGACCATCGTGTCGACGAGCGTGTCGGCGGGTTCGATGCGACCTTTACGCACCCCCGGCTCGCCGTGGATACCGAGTCCGAGTTCGACTTCATCCTCGCCGAGCGTGAAGCCAGGCTTTCCCGCCGCGGGGACGGTGCACGGCGAGAGCGCGACGCCGATCGTGCCGAGGTTCGCCGCAACCGCGCGAGCCGCCGCCGCAACCTCCGCCAAAGTTGCCCCGCTTTCCGCAAGCGCGCCGGCAACCTTATGCACCAGGACGGTGCCCGCCAGTCCTCGGCGACCGACCTTGCCCGCGTCGGATGTCGCCGCGAGGGCCACGTCATCGCCTATTAAGGCTATCTCGACCGGGATTCCGTCCGATCGAGCTCGCTCCGCCGCGAGCCCGAAGTTGAGTCGGTCGCCGGTGTAATTCTTCACGATCAGAAGCACGCCGGACGGTCCCGCGACCGCGCGAATCGCGTCGTAAATCGAGTCTGGGCCTGGAGATGTGAAAACGGCCCCGGCGACCGCCGCACTCAACATGCCGTGACCAACATAACCCGCATGCGCCGGCTCGTGTCCGCTGCCGCCGCCGGAAATCAA
The DNA here is from genome assembly GCA_021777845.1 of Planctomycetota bacterium. GTDB lineage: Bacteria > Planctomycetota > Planctomycetia > Isosphaerales > Isosphaeraceae > JAJYDB01. The sequence continues at coordinate 22,669 of JAJYDB010000023.1, read as the reverse complement.
GGCAACGCGACCCGACTTTGAGTTCACAAACTCGAACCGGGCGATCACGTTGCGTCCGCGAATCCGGGCGAGTCCCGGATGGGATGCAACGAGGCCCGCGATCATCTCGTCGACCACCGCCTCAGGGCGATTTATGAGCTTTTTCATGCGGAGTCAGGCTTGCCGGGACAGTATAAGAAGGCCGCAAGAGCCGATCACAGTGCAAGTTAGACTGACACCCAACTCGACGCGTCGGGATCTTCCACGAGAGAAAGTAGGAGCGAGCGCTCCTTGCTGCGGGTCTCACCCTGAGCCGTCACATAAACGGCCGGGTCGTCCTTCACCGGGCATTCGTGCTCGCAGATCCCGCAGCCGATGCAGCGATCGGCGTCGATGAACGGCCGCTTCAGTTCGAGGAGTTCGCCCCAGCGCGTGGTTACCTCGACATTGCGTGTGAAAATCGCTTTCGGGCTGACCGGGCAGACCTCTTCGCAGACGACGCAACTCACGTCCATCGCCCAGGGCAGACAGCGCCCGCGGTTGTAAAATGCTGTGCCGGTCTTGATTGGTCCCTTCGTCTCGAACGGTCCGACGCCGAGTTTCTCGGCGATTGAGATTTCTCGGATCGCGCCGGTCGGGCAGACCTGGCTGCAGAGCGTGCAGTTGAGCTCGCACCAGCCCATTTTCGAGATCATGATCGGCGTCCAAAGCCCTTCCAGGCCGCCTTCGAAGAGCGCGGGCTGAAGCACATTCGTCGGGCAGACGCGGATACACTCGTCGCACTTGATGCAACGGCGCAGGAACTCGTCCTCGGCGACCGAACCCGGGGGTCGGATCACGCTCTTTTGGTAGTTCTTGCGGACCCCGCCCGAAAGTCGCACCATCGGGAAAAAGACGCCGCCGAACAGCCCCGCGAGGAGCAATTCGCGACGACCGACGGCGGGGTAAGTGATTTCGCTCGCTTTACGCGGCAGGAATCGGAACGAGAGTGCGTCGTGCGGGCATTCCTCGATACAGTTCAGGCATACGAAGCATTCGCTTTTGCGCAGATCCTTGTGCGGGTCGGACGCGCCCTCGCAACTCTTGAGGCAGAGGTCGCAGTCGGTGCAGCGAACCGGGTCGCGATCGATCCGCCAGAGCGAGAATCGACTGAAGAGACCGAGCAAGGCGCCGAGCGGACAGATCGCGCGGCAGAAAAACCGCGGAATCCACCAGTTCGCGACCAGGAACCCCATAAAAATCAGGCCGACGACCCACGCCTGCCAATACTCGCGCGGCTCGGTGTAAACCCCCTCGGTTGCCTTGTGCACCGTGGGCAGAACGCTCGTGGTCAGCGAGCGTACCGTGAGCGCAATCGGGTCCAAAAGCCCGATTTGCAAGGTGGAATTACCGTTGCCCTTATGAGCCTCGGCGGCTTCGCCGAACCCCGCGCCGAGCGCGGCGAACACCCGACGCACGCCCGTCTGAGTCAGCTCGGAGCCGTTGTACGCGGCGATCACCTTCCCGGGCGCATCGAGAGCCGTCGGGATCATCCACAGGCTCGCCATCACCAACATCGCGGCCAAAATATAGTACTTGATCGCGTAGATCTTTTTATAGCGATTGACTTCGATGAGCTGCTTCGTGTTGCGGCGATTGCCGATGAAACCGAAGATATGGTGGAGAATCCCGAACGGGCACATCCAATTGCACCAGACGCGGCCGAGCATCATCGTCACCGCGATCACGACCAAGCCCCAGACCAGGTTTCGGTAGATCGTGTGCGTTGTGAGAGCGGTCGCGACCGCGACCAACGGCGTCGCCTCCAAGAATAAAGAGACCGGCCAACCCTTCAGATAACGCAGGTCGGTGATCATCAAGAAGAACAGGAAGAGCCCCAACGCCAGGGCTTCGTAGGTTCGTCGGATTCGGACCATTGCGGCGCTCCCTCACGATCACTGTGGCTTATATGGTCTTGGGCTTAGCGAAGATATTTAAAAACGGCGTTTGGGTGGGCCGGCGCTCGGCAAGAGGAGTCGACGCTCCGGAACGCCGGAGGAACGTCAAGATTCTTGAATCGAACAGGATGCTTTTCAAGTCGTGGACAAATCGCGGCAAGAAAGCCTCGCCGGCAAGTCGCGCGTTGCAACATCCCGCCGCGTCGAACGCAACTCGGCGTCGCGGGTGCTCACCGAGGCCGGCGGGGATGCGAGCGCGGTCGTCACACCGTGATCTCCTGCGTCCATTGCGGCCGCCAGTCGCGACCTAGGCCGCGGGCGATCGCTCTGTCGAGGTAAATGATATCGTGCCGGTTGCGGTCGAGCAGGTCTTTATTTTGCACGCAGTAGCTGTCGACGGCGATGTGGTCGGTGCCGACGACCATCGTGTCGCCGCGCTTGACGTCGTTCAAGCTGCCGCCGGTCGGGCCGTTGCGCATCAGCATCCTGCGCGCGTCGGCGATCACGAACGTCGGCTTCATCATCAGCGCAAAGTCGGAAATGATGCCGTGGATGTCTTGGTGGAACTGGTTGCGCGGGTTGCCGAGCAAGCCATACCAATTCTTCAGCGTGACGGTCGCCTTGCAGAGGTTGTGGTCCTTCACAGGCGAGACGCCGATCACCTTCGTCGCTTCGCGAAACGGTCGATAGAACATCCGCCACGTGCCCGTGATCGTCTCGCCGCCGACGTAGAGCTGCTCGAAGTAACTGTCTTTCGGCAGCATCAGTTCTGCGCCGGCTCGAACCGCGGCTTCGCCCACCTTTGTCTTGTAAAAGCAGCTTTCGGGGTTGTTGATCGGGTTGTCGGCGACGATCACCTTACGCGCGCCCGCACCGAAACAGAGCTTCACCACCGCCGCCACGGTGTCGGGCTGCGTCGTCGCCGCAAGGTCCGGATTTTTGTCGAAGGCGACGTTGGGCTTGATCACGACCACGTCGCGTTTGGTAATGAATTTCTCGACGCCGCCCATGGCGTCGAGCGCCGCCTTCACCATCCGAAACGCCTGTTCCTCGCGCGCCGCGAGTTCGGCGTCGCGTCCGAGCGCGGCGTCGATTTGAGGAGGGGTCGAATGCACCACGATCAAGCTCGGGCTGCTCGCCGGACGCTCAACCGAATAGTCCTTCAACCGCACCGGCGGCGGCGGCTTCACGCCTTCCATGCCCCATTGGTCGCGCACCAGAAGGCCCGCGCCGACGGCACCCCCGACAACCGCGCCCGTCACACCCACCTGAGTCAAGAATTGTCGCCGCGAGTACCCCTCGTCGGCGGGATTAACCCCGCCCAAACGCTCGAGATTCTTGATCTGGGTCCTCGTCAGTTTTTCGCTCATCGCGGACCTCGCTTGTCATTGCACTTGTTCGATCGCTGTCGCGGGGGAGCGTCGCTCAATCCTGAAAGCAGCGTCAAATAACGCACCACCGGTCTCTCAAAACCAAGACGGCGTGAAACCGATCAATGTCCCGCCGACGGTTCAGTTTTCGGCTCCGACGGTTTTGGTTGTGCGCCGGACGCCTCTTTCTCCAGCGGCGGCAAGGGGCTCGGCAACGACTTTGCGAACGACGACGCGAAGACCAGCGCCCGCGCGCGGGCGGCGGCCTCGTTTTGCGCGGCGTCGCTGGCTCCGTTGGCCCCCGCGAACACGTTCCCTTTCAGAAACACCACGTCGACCATCCCAATGTTCGAGCACACCACCATCTTATCCGCCCCGTCGACCTTCACCTCATCAATTTTGGCGTTGTCCAGCTTCGCGCTCTCGACGTATTGATTGAACACCGCCAGCGCCGCCGCGGCATCGCGATACGGACGCACGAATGCCTGCCACTTTACGTCTTTATCGACATAATCGGCGATGAACGCGTCCGACAGAAATCCGTATCCGAAGGCGTCTTGCGGGACGTAATTCGGGCGAGACCGTCCTGGTTCGGGCGGCAACACCGCGAACATCGCGTCCGGAGTCGCAAACTTCGAGGCGGCGGCAACCGCGGCGGGACCCTTCGTACCTCCGGAGGCCGAGTCCCCGGGGGGCTTGCCTTGTCGAGCCGCAATCAAGCTCGCGATCGCAAGCGAAAACTTCGCGAATTCGGGGTCGTCCCGCGTCGAAACGATCTGCGTGTAATAAGGACCGGCGTAAAACAAGAGGCTTCCGGCCGACACGTAACCCTCGTTCCCAACCTTCACCTGCTGCGCTTCGGTCGGCTTCTCAGTCCCATACTTCCCGTACGCCTTCAGGTCGTCGCCCAACTCGAAAATGAAGACTTGCACGTCGTTTGTCGGGTCGGAGTCGGGCACGAACGAGGCGTACGCCATTCCCTTGACGTTGAAGTCGACAAAACTCTCGGCGCGGCCGTCGATCTTCTCGTAAAGATTGTCGGCGTCGAAGGTCTCGATGTACTTCGTGCCGGATTTGGCGGGTTTCCAACCCTTCGGAACCTCAAGGAGCGGCAGCATCGCGGCCAGTTTGCGTTGCGGCTCGGGGACTGCCGCGATCTCGGCGTCGACTTCACCTTTCGTCAAACCTCCGCTCGCGGTCGCACCGCCCGTGCCGCTGCCGGAGGCCGGCACACTCGCTGCGACGACCGGCGCTACTCCTTGCACCACAACCATTTGCCGTGCGTTCTGGATCACCGCGGCGATGTCGACCGGGGGTGCCGTCTCGTCGATCAATTGTTGCGGCGCATCGACGCCCACGCTCTTACGGACCGCTCCCAGACGTTGCAAGACCGTCGGCAGCACCTGGGTGACTTGTGGAGAACTCGCCGACACCGCACGCAGCGCGAGCATCGCCTCATCCAGCTTTTTTACGCTGTTGACGAGGTTTTTGCGCTCTTCCGCAAGTCGCGCCATCTCGACTTTCACCGCCTCGTCGGCTTCCGCCAGGGTGTGATAACCACGTCCTTGCTCGAGCACGGACCACGTCTTGTTCGGGTCGAATTCGTAACGGTTCTTATCGAAATACGGACTCTTGATGACCAGCGCGGCGAAAATCGCCGGAATCCCCATCACCAACGCCATTCCGCACACAACCGACCAAAACTCAGGCCGACGCAAAACCCGCCCGCGACGCGCTTGGAACCACTCGCGGCGGCTCAATAAAACAAACGCGATCGGCGTCGTCGCCAAGGCAATCAGAGCAGCCGACAGCCCCAACATCAGAGGCGGGTCGTCTCCCCAGAGCATCCCCAGCCTCGTCCAGAACGACGCGGTCGTCACGGCAGCCGGATTAATCTGCGTCGGATTCATCGATCATCGAGACCGCCACGGCCCCGTCTCGCGGATTGAACAACGGTTGAATACGCCGGCCCAGATTATAGCAATCTCCGTGCCGCTCGGGCAATCAGAGAAAACTTGGATGTCGCAGATCGAGTCGACGGCGCGAGTCAGCTCAAGATGGACTCGACAAAAGCGTCGACGTCGAACGGCTGGAGGTCGTCGAGCGCCTCGCCGACCCCAATAAACTTCACAGGCAGGTCGATCGCTTGCCGAATCGCGACGACGATGCCTCCCTTGGCCGTGCCGTCGAGTTTCGTGAGGATTAAGCCCGTGCAGGACACAGACTTCGTGAACACCTCGGCCTGTTTGAGCGCGTTTTGACCGTTCGTCGCGTCGAGCACGAGCAGCGACTCGTGCGGCGCGCCGGTGATTTTGCGTTGCAAAACGGCTCGCACTCGCTCCAACTCGCGCATCAAGTGGGTTTGAGTGTGCAACCGCCCCGCGGTGTCGACGATGAGGACATCGGCCCCCCGGGCGAGCGCGCGGTCGCAGGCGTCGTGAGCGACGCTCGCCGGATCGGCGCCGGGCGAGCCTTTCACGATATCGGCTCCGGCCCGCTCCGCCCAAATACTCAACTGATCCGAGGCCGCGGCGCGGAACGTATCGCACGCCGCCACGAGGACGCGCTTTCCATCAAGGCGTAGGAGCTGCGCAAGTTTTGCAATCGAAGTCGTTTTGCCTGAACCGTTTACGCCTGCGATAAGATAGACGCTGGGTTTCGTTTTCGCCACCGCGAGCGCACCTGGTCGGGGGTCGGCGAGCAGGCTCTTCATTTCCGCTTTGACGAAGGCGAGTAGGTCCTCGTCGGCGGTGCGGTCGCGGAAGACCTCGCGAACCTGGTCAACGATGCGCGTCGTCGCCTTCAGTCCGACATCGGCGCGAATCAGTCGCGCTTCGAGATCGTCAAGGAAATCTTGGTCGACTTTCCGGCCAAACCAGGCACGGACATTGAACAATTGAGCTGTCTTCGACAGCCCCTTCTTAAAACGATCAAAGAGTTGCGACAGCGCCATCAAGAATACCTAAACGTGTTCGTTCTTCAGTCTCAAGGTCGATGAATCTTCAGATAATCTCCAGCTCTACGACCGCTCATCCGGCATCGGCGCGGCGTCTTGAACGGGCACGTCCTCGGGCTCGCCGGCGGAAGTTGCCGCGGGCGTTGCGACTCCGGCGGCCTGGGTGCGCGATGTTTGCAAACGGTCGAGTACGCCGTTCACGAATCGACTCGACTGCGCCGTGCTGTAGCGTTTCGCGAGTTCGAGGGCCTCGTTGATCGCGACTTTGGCGGGGACGTCCGGGCAGTGAAGAAGTTCGTAAGCCCCTAACCTCAGTATATTTCTGTCGATCGCGGCCATGCGGTCGAGCCGCCAATTCTCGGCCGCTTCGGTGATGAGCCGGTCGATCTGAGTGCGTAGAGTTTCGACGCCCGCGACGAGCGACTCGGCGAAGGCGCACAGTTTTTCGTCGCCGCGGAGTCGACGATTGATAAACAATCGAACTTCCCCGCGGTCGATGGCGGGGTTCTGCTCGATCTGATACAGGACTTGCAACGCGATCTCGCGTGCACGCGTGCGTCGCGTCATATGTTACGGTTCCGTGCGATTTTTTCGGCAGTCGCGATCGAGCACTCACCCACAACAAGGGATAATACGTCGACGGCGCGACAGTCGACCACCCCGAACGGCAGGTTTTCCGAACCGGTGCCGTTCCAGGCTGCGTTCCTTGAACGACGGGGTCGGGTTTTGGTATGCTTCCGAAGTCTTGCGGCACTTCCTGGGCTCGCACGACGTCGTGTTCCGGCTTCGTGAAGTTCGACGCCGCGATCATCCTACCTGAGTGCACGAATTCGGAAGGGATCACGCCCGATATGATCGATCCACGCGTTGCCGGTGGGCTGCGCGACCTACCTCCGTCGGCCTCGATCCCTCGCGAGCGGATGCTCGACTGTTTTCGGAAGTCGTTCGCCTCCTTTGGTTTCCTGCCGATTGAGACGCCTCACATTGAGCGCATGGAGGTGCTCACGGGCAAGGGAGCGGGTTCCGAAGAGGTGCTCCGGCAAATCTTTGAGGTCAACAACAAGGGGGGCAAGCTGGGCGAATTGGCGCTTCGGTTTGACCTGACAGTGCCCCTCGCGCGGTTTATCGCGAAGCACGTTCACGAGTTGGGCATTCCCTTCAAGCGTTACGCGATCGGCTCGGTTTTTCGCGGAGAGAGTCCGGGCAAGGGGCGATTTCGCGAGTTCACGCAGTGCGACTTCGACACCGTCGGCACTGAGAGCGTGGTTGCGGACGCCGAGACGGCGGCGGTGATTTACGACGCTCTGGCGTCGGCGGGCGTGCCCAAATTTACGATCAGCCTCAACAACCGGAAAGTCTTGGACGGCTTTCTCGACATGATCGGTGCGTCGGACCGCGTCGGAGGGGTCCTGCGGGCGCTCGACAAGCTGGCCAAAATCGGCCGCGCGCGGGTCCTGGAAGAATTGAGCGGTGCGGAGACGATCGACCCCGATCCTGACAAGCCTCCAAGAGTTGCCTTGTTAAGCGTTACGCAGGCCGAGCGGCTGCTGGCGTTTGTCGAGGGGGGGCGAGGCGACGGCGATGAGGTTTTGAGTCGCGCCGCGAGCGAGCTGGGCACAAATCCCCGGGCGGCCGAGGGGCTGGCGAACCTGCGTGAGGTCTGGCGGATCTTGATGTCGGCGGGCGTGCCGCGGGCGAGTGCGCGGATCGACCTGGGGTTGGCGCGCGGACTCGACTATTACACGGGCGTCGTCTACGAGACGACTGTGGACGGCTGGGAGCGCTTCGGCAGCATTGCCTCGGGGGGACGTTACGACGACCTCGCGAGTCTGTTCACGGAGCGTAGGCTGCCGGGCGTCGGAGCGTCGATCGGGCTGGACCGGCTGCTTGCTCTGCTGGAGGAGTCGGGCGGGCTGGGCCGGAGTTCTTCGCCGGCGCCGGTGCTGGTGACGCAATCCGCGGGCGTCGACGCCGCTGTTTCCATGGCGATCGCGGTGCGGCTGCGGCGGGCCGGGATCGGTGCGGAGGTCTTTCCGGATCCGATCGCGACCGGCAAGCAGATGGCGTACGGGTCAAGTCGCGGGCACCGATTTGGACTGATCGTCGGTCCCGACGAGGCGGAGGCGCAGACGTTCCGCCTCCGCGATCTGGCGACCCGCAAGGAACTGAAGGCGATCGCGTGGGTCAATCTCGAGTCGTCCGTCGCCGAGGCGCTCCAATTTCAACCAACGAGCCCATCGTGAACGAGATCGAACCAGAGTCGAACGCCCATGCCGCCGAAAGGCCGATCCAAGCCGTGCGCGGAACCCGCGACAGGTTGGTTCAAGAGCATGCGCTCATGAGGCAGCTTGAAGTACGCTTGACGTCGCGATTCGAGGCAGCCGGATACGAGTCGATGCGGATCCCGGTGCTTGAGCTCACGGATCTGCACGAGCGCAAGAGCGGTGCGGGGATCGTGTCGAAGTTGTTCGCGGTGGACGACGGCACGGTCGACTCGGTCTGCCTGCGTCCCGAGCTGACCGCAGGCATCGTGCGTGCGTTTACGGTCGCCGAGCCGCCCCCTGCTCTGCCTTGGCGAGTGAGTTGCGCGGGGCCGGTGTTTCGTCGCGAACGTTCGCTTGGGGACGGGGTCTATCGCGAGTTCACCCAGGTCGGCGTCGAATTGATCGGCGCCTCGGGTCCGAGGGCGGACGCCGAGTTGATTTGGCTCGCCGACTCGAGTCTCGGCAGGCTCGACGTCCGCGGCGCGCGGATTCGGATCGGGCACGTCGGCTTAATCTTGGAGATGATGGCGCGGTCCGGGCTGCCCGAGGCGGCGCGTGCAAGTCTGGTGGAGATGCTTAGCGAGGACGCAGCCGAGGGCCGGGGGGTCGGAGCGATTGAACGCGGGATCAACCAACTCGCCGCGTGGCTCGGTACCGCCGACGGCGATGCGACCCCGCCGCAAGTCGACGACGGCGACGACGAAGCGCTCGACCGCCTCTTCCGGACTCTGGTCCCGAACATTTACGGCCGCCGAACAGGCCACGAAATTCTCGGCAGGCTGAGGCGCAAGTGGGAGCTTGGCCGCACGCTGACGGGAGCTCTCGAGGATGTCCGGACGCAGGTCCACGCGATCGCGTCGTTGAAAGGGCCGATCGTCGACGTGCTCGATCGGCTCGCGCGCGAATTCGGCGCGCTCGCTCCCGCGTCGATCGCCGGACTTCGCGAACTCGCGCGTGCTCTCGCCGATTACGACGTCGATCTAGACCGCGTTGAGCTTGACCTCGGCTTCGGTCGCGGGATTGGATTTTATTCGCAAATGATCTTTGAGTTAATCGTCGATTCGACGCAGGGGCCGGTCGTCGTGTGCGGAGGCGGACGTTACGACGGTCTGGCACGTGTTTTCGGTTCGGATCGCGACGAGCGCGGCGCGGGCTTTGCTTTTGGACTCGAACGCCTGGGCGAGTTGATCGCCGCCGCCGATCGCACGGGGTCGTACGCCGTCGTCGCGTCGTCGACGCGGCTCGCGCCGGCCTCGACGGAGCATGAAGCGAATGCGATCCGGCTCGCGACAATCCTCCGCGACCTCGATCTCAAAGTCGTCCTGGATTCCCCCGCGCGCGACGAGGCGGAGCTTGCGAGACGGATCGAGGCGAACGACGCCCCGCTCTATGTCGTCGTGGGCGCGGACCCGCGCGATTGCGCCGAGCGTCTGACGCTTCACGAGCGCGACGGCGGTCGAGTGCGCGACGTTTCGCGAGCGGAATTGTGCAGGGTGATGAGGCTCCGGATCGAGCAACCCGAGGAAGCGACCCGATGAGCCGCGAAGTATCCCCAGCCGTCGAAACGCGCGAGCCGATTCGCATCGCTCTGCCCTCGAAGGGAAGCCTCTGCGACGGCGCGATCGAGCTCCTGAAGACCGCCGGGTACAAGGTCCGCCGCGCCGGCGATCGCCAGTATGAAGCGAGCGTCGCGGGGCATCCGCGACTCCACGTGGTCTTCATGAGGCCGAGCGACATCGTCACCCAAGTTTGCGAGGGACGCTGCACGCTGGGCGTGACGGGGCTCGACCTCTACGCCGAACGCGCCGGCGACGACGACCGCGCTCTCGTGGTCAAGCCGGATCTCGGTTACGGCGGCTGCCGACTCGTGGTCGCGGTGCCCGAAAGCTGGGTCGACGTGAACCACGTCGCCGACCTCGTCGAGCTTACTTCAGACTTCAAGGCCGCGGGCCGGACGTTCCGGATCTCAACCAAATATCCGCACGTGACGCGCTCTTATTTGCGTCGCTGGGGCATTTACTATTACCAGTTGATCGACTCCGACGGCGCGCTCGAGTTGCAGCCGTTGCTCGGCATCGCCGACGCGATCGTCGACCTCACTTCCTCGGGCGCGACCCTCAAGGACAACCGGCTCAAGGAGGTTGAGGGGGGCAACGTGCTCGAGTCAAACGCCTGCCTGGTTGGGCATGTCGCGGCGCTGCGGAGACTCGTCGACGAAGGCGACGAGGGCGAACTTGCGGTCTTGCTCGACGCGCTCGACGGCGTGCTCGGCGTCGAGTCGCTCTTGCATATCGAGGTCGTCGGCGGCGCGAGCGACAGCGGGTCCACCAGCGCCGACGCCGCCGCCGCGGTCGCATCGCACTTGCGTGCTCAAGCGGCGCGACAGGTTGTCCGCGGCGAAGTTTGGGACGACCGCGGCGCGCCCGGCTGGCGCGTCACGGCGCTGCTCGCCTCGAATCGGCTCGCGGCCTGTCGTCGACGCCTCTTCGCGCTCGGCGCCGCGCGCGTCGTGGGCGTCCCCGCGCGCTTCGTCTTCGACCGCGAGGCGAAGTCGACGCTCGACGACCTCGTCTCCCGCCTGCGTCTGTGAGTTCTTAATCGTCGATGTTACGGCCGATCACGATTTAAGAGCGAGCCTCGCTGCGCCTGCGTTGTCGCGGGCTGCGCGGCTCAATACCAATCACCCTCTTGCAGCGCGACGACCTCACCGGATTTGAGGCGGAACATCAAGGGATAAGTGACGCGTCGTTCGCCGTCGATGTTGTGATAGACCGCGAAGTGCAGGTGCGGCATCGTCGCGAACCCGGTGTCGCCGGAGTAGCCGATCAGTTCGCCGGTCGCGACGACTTGCCCGAGTTTTACCGCGGCGCCGTATTGCCGCAGGTGTTGATATTCGGCGAAGGTGCCGTCGTCGTGTTTGATGACGATGAAGTTCGATCCTTCGCGTTGCGCGCCGTTGTCGCTGTGCGTGTTCGATTCTTGCCGCACCGCGACGACCTTGCCGCCGCGCGCGGCGAGGACGCGGGTGCCGATCGGCATCGACCAGTCGATCGCTTCCTCGTCTCGCGACCCGAGTTGGTGGCTGAGCCTTCCAAGCCGGCCCTGCACGACCTGAAACGTCGCGGACGGGTCGTGGGGCAGCGCGTAAATCGCCTCGTGACGAAATGGAGGCGCGTTCTTCTTCGCGACCAGACGTCCGCCCGGCTTCCATTGATAACGAAATTGGTACGTGATCTGTCGATTCGGATCGATCGGCCGCAGTCGTAAGATTTCGAATCGCGCTCGGCCCGCGGCGTCGACCGTGATCGGCAGCTTCTTCGAGGCCCGCGCGTTCGTGAGCTCGATGTCGAGCGTGATCGTCGCCTCGGTGCAATTCGTGAGCACGGCGAAGATCGCGACCGTGTTGTTGTAGGTGCGATCGAGGATCTTGACGCCGGCGGGTTCGCGCGCAAAGCGACTCGTCGTGCGCTCGCGGTCGCCGCGCTCGACTCCCTGCGCCGCCGCGGGCGGTGAGTTGGTTGCGACCGCAGCCAAGAGGAAGAGGATCGGCAAGATCCGTTTCGACGCGTCTGTGTGGGTATGCATGACGTCGGACCCGAGCCCCGCCGTGTCTTGGTTGAGCCGCTCGAAATCGCGCGGGGCGACGTCGTCCAGCATATCGCGCGGCGGCGTCGACGACACGTTTCGGCCATCGAGCGAGCGCCGTCGATACGACGTCGAGCCTCTGTTTGATCGCGACGGCGCGGCGAAGCCGGCTTGCCGTCCGTGCCTGGTGTCGGCGACAATTGCAGTGCACGAGTCAGGCGGTTCGCACCGCGAGGTCCTCGGGAGGAAGCCGGCAGATGACGTCCTTCTGGATTATGACTCTCGCACTGACGGCGTTCGCAGGCGACGACCCGCCGGCTCAAGCGGCGCGCCCGGCTCCACTCGACGTCGTCGCGGCGCTTGAGACGGCGCTCTCCGACGCGATTGAGAAAACCGAGGCCTCGGTGGTTGCGATCGCGCGCGACCGTCGCGAGAATCCCGACGAAACGACCGCGATCAAAGGGCGAAACCCGCTCCCCATTCGTCTCGATGCTCGCTTTCGATCGGGCCAGGACGCGTTCCTGCCGGTCGTCGACGACTTCATTTCGCTCGACACCGGCTCAGGCATCGTCGTCGGCGACCACGGCGAGATTCTCACGACCTTTCACGTCGTGAAGGGGGCGAATCGACTCGTCGTCCGCGCGATCGGCGCAAAGCAGGGATTTGACGCCGAAATCCTGGCCGCCGACCCGCGCAGCGACCTCGCGGTGATCGTCCCGCGCGAGATTCCCGGCGTGCCGCCGCCTGCGCTCAAGCCGATCCGCCTCGGCGACTCCTCGAAATTGCGCAAAGGCTCGTTTCTGATCGCGCTGGGGAACCCGTTCAACGCGGCGCGCGACGGTCGGCCGTCGGCAAGCTGGGGCATCCTCTCGAACGTTTCGCGGCGGATCGAGCCGAGCATCGACGAACGGATGACGCGGCAGCGGCAGTTGCGGCACTTTCCGACGCTCCTCCAGCTCGACGCGAAACTGAACCAAGGCATGAGCGGCGGCGCGGTCGTGAACTTGAAGGGCGAACTCGTCGGAGTCACCACCGACGGCGGCGGCACCGAGGGCTTTGACGCGGCCGCGGGCTACGCCATCCCGATGAACGCTCTCGCACGTCGCGTCGTCAAGACCCTAAAACAAGGGAAAGAGTTCGAATACGGGATGCTCGGCATCGGGCTCGACGTCGTCAACGGCACCAGCCGCGTCGATAACGTTCAACCCAACACTCCCGCGGCGATGGGCGGCGTCCTCGCCGACGACCTCATCACCCAGGTCGGCGATACCCCCGTGACCGACGCCGACAACCTCGTTCTCGCCGTGAACGCCCTCCCCGCCGGCACCGTCGTCAAACTCAAGATCGAGCGCGCCGGCCGGCCCGTCGAATGCACAGTCGAACTCGCGAAATACTTCACCGACCCCGCCTCGCCCCCAATCGTCACCAACGTCCCGCCCGCCTGGCGCGGGCTGCGCATCGACTATCTGAGCACGCTTCCCAACGCCGGATTCGGCTTCGAAAGACTGAACGTCATGGCCCGCGGCGGAGTCGCCGTCATCGACGTCGAACCCGGCACCCCCGCCGACAAGGCCGGCCTGAAACGCGGCCAAGTCATCTCGCGCATCGACGACAAACCGATCCACAACCCGCGCGAATTTCGCGAGGCCCTCGCTAAGATTACCGGCACCGTGAAACTCGGCACCGATGCCGGCGACGTGACGATCCAACCGAAGTGATCCTCCAGGCACTGGTTGCATCGACGCGTCTTGGTCGAGCGCGAACCCTCGTCGAAACACTTTGCGAGCGAGACCTTATCATTCGACCTCGTCGCCGGACGTCGAGTGCGATATCGTGTTAGATCTGTTTCGACGCGGCCGCAGCCTCACTAGCCGTCGATCCCCACAAGGCAGGTTGAACCTCGATCCATGACCACCGACGATCTTCGCGAAGCCTATCTCTCGTTTTTTGAGTCGAAGGACTGCCTCCGCAGGCCGAGCGACGTCCTCGTGCCCAACGACCCCACCGTGCTCTTCACGCCGGCGGGCATGAATCAATTCAAACGCGAGTTCCTGGGACTCGGCGACCCGGATTTCACCCGCGCGACCACCTGCCAGAAGTGCCTACGCACCGGCGATATCGAAAACGTCGGACGAACCGCGTTTCATGAAACGTTTTTTGAAATGTTGGGCAACTTCAGCTTCGGTGACTATTTTAAGCGTGAAGCAATCCACTGGGCGTGGGAGTTCTTGACCGAGGTCCTCGAAATCCCCTCCGAGCGACTCACCGTCACCGTTTACCTCGACGACGACGAAGCCTTCGACATCTGGCATCACGACATCAAGCTGCCCAAGGACCGCATCTCACGACTTGGCGAGGACGATAACTTCTGGCCCGCCGGCGCTCCAACTCATGGTCCCAATGGAGTTTGCGGTCCCTGCTCGGAGATTTTCTATCACGGCAACGGACCGAAGGAAGTCGAGATTTGGAATCTTGTCTTCACGCAGTTCAACCGCGTCGGGCCAAACGAACTCGAGCCGCTGCCGAAGAAGAACATCGACACCGGGATGGGTCTCGAACGTGCGGCCGCATGTCTCCAAGGCGTCCCGACCGTCTTCGCGACCGACATTTTTAAGCCGATCGTCGCCGCCGCTGCGGATTTGCTCGGCGTTCGTTACGAAGCCGAGCAACCCGATGGCGTCCGGCTCAGGCGGATGGCCGACCACGCCCGGGCGCTCACGTTTTGCATTCACGAGAACGTCCGGCCGTCCGCCGAAAAACAAGGCTACGTGATTCGTCGGTTGCTCCGCCGCGCCGTGCTCGACGCCTACAGAATGGGTCGCCGCGACCCCTTCCTCTTTGAACTTGTCCCGATCGTCGCGGACGTCATGCGGAATCCCTATCCTGAAGTCCTTGATAGTGTTACGCGGATTCGAACCGTAATTAAGGAAGAGGAGGAGCAGTTCCTCCGCAACCTCGACAACGGCCTCAAGTTGCTCGACGACGCATTTCGCAAAACGCGCGCGGCGGGGTCGGATACCGTCTCCGGTCTGGACGCATTCACGCTCCACGCAACCTACGGGATTCCAATTGAGGTCACCGAGTCGCTCGCGACCGACCAGAATCTGAACGTCGACCGCGCGGGCTTCGACCGCGAACGGAAACAACACGGCGAGCGCTCGCGCGGATCGACCGAGGCCGCCGCCGTCTTTTCGCTCGGCCCACTTGATACGCTTAAAAAAGAGCAACGTCGCGGCAGCGAGTTTCTTGGCTACGCAACCACGGAGGCTCGCGCGCAGGTCATCGGCATTCTTGAGCACGGGCGGCTCGCCGATACCGCGGGTACGGGTCTTGAGGGCGCTCCTCCCATCATTGTAATTCTTGATCGAACGCCGTTTTACGGCGAGTCGGGCGGCCAAGTCGGCGACACGGGGGTGATTCGCGGCGACGGCTTCGTCTTCCAGGTCCAAGATACGAAGAAGGACCACGACTTCACGCTTCACCTCGGACGCGTCTCCGAAGGAACGGTTGCCGTTAACTCGCAAGTGATTGCCGCTGTTGATGTTGCTCGACGGCAAGCGATCCGTCGGGCACATTCCGCGACGCACGTGCTGCATCATGCCCTGCACACGCACCTGGGCAAACACGCCCAACAGGCGGGGAGCAAAGTCGAGCCGGATCGCCTGAGATTCGACTTTTCCAATCCCGAGGCCGTTGGCCGCGAGCGTCTCCGCGCGATCGAACGCACTGTCAACGAGCGAATTCTTGAGGCGGAAGCGATCCGTTGGAGCACGATGCCGATCGAGGAAGCGAAAAAACTGGGGGCTATGGCCTTATTTGGCGAAAAGTACCCCGAGGTCGTGCGCGTCGTGGAGATGGGCGAGTTTTCAAGAGAGCTTTGCGGCGGGACGCACCTCGACAACACCGGGCAAATCGGCTTATTTAAGGTTGTCGGCGAGGAGTCGGTGTCGGCGGGGACGCGGCGAATTAGCGCGCTCACGGGGGCTGCGGCGCTGGATTTGGTCGGAGTCGAAGAGGATCAACTCGCCGACGCGGCCGCGGTGCTCAAGACTTCGACGCGTGAAGTTGGAACTCGGTTGAGGGCGCTTCTCGAAGAGGTGAAGACCCTGAAGAAGCAGGCGTCGCAACTCAAAGCCTCAGCGGCATCTACGGCACACGCAGCAAGCTTTGCCGATGCGACGTTCGCACTTGGCCCCAAGGCGTTGCTTGAGCAGAAGTCCGTCGAGATCGCCGGGGCCAAGGTTGTTGTCGAGTCGCGCGGCGACGCGGCCCCCGACGCCCTCCGTCAAACGATCGACGAGCTCAGGCGCGTGCAGCCCGAGGGTTTGGCGGTCCTTCTTGTGTCGGTGGTCGAGGGCAAAGTCAACCTGGCGGCCGGCGTCACACCCGACCTCGTCGCGCGTGGATTACACGCCGGCAATTGGCTGAAGCACGTTGCTCCCCTTGTCGGCGGAGGCGGAGGCGGCCGACCCGACATGGCTCAGGCCGGCGGCAAGGACCCTTCCAAAATCCAAGAGGCGATCGCCGCTGCGCGCGACTCCGTGAGGGTGCGACTGGAAGGTTGAGGTCCGTCGTGATTCGAAGTCGCGTGCATACGACGCAACACTTAATACAGAAATAGTTTGTCGCGGATTTTGTTCGCGATCACCTGTTCGAGTTTCGCGTCTCGCCCGCGATCGATCCAGCCCACGGGCAAGGGGATCGGTCCGATTGTTTCGCGGGATCGATTCACGGGGATTTCGTTGTTGAAGACGGCTCGGCCCGCGGCTTGTCGGTCCGGCTTGATGAGGTCTTCCATCTGTTTTCGGACTTCCACCTTGATTGCGTAGCCGCCCTCGGGGGCTGGGTCGATCTGCACGATCGCGAACCTTCGGATGGTCTGCAAGGTGGATTCAAGACGGTCGCCGACCCCGACCGAGTCGCCGTGCCACGGTTCCAGAATCGTTGCGCCCATCAGGGGTTGCGTCTTGATGGTCCGCGAGAGTCGATTCTCGCTCGCGATCTCGAAGTACTCGTCGACGACCTGGACCGACGTGTTGTAGACGGTTTCGAAGTCGGACTTGGGCGCAATGACCGGGTTCGGTGCGTTGGGGCGAGCGGGGAAGAGCGCGCAACCGCTGAGCATCGCGAGGATTACGAATTTCCACCCGTGTCGTGCAGTCGTCATTTTCAAATCCCCGCCGACATCCATCTCTCGACAAACGCGGGTGGACGTGCCTGGTCTGAATTGGGACGTGACGAGAAGCGCGAGACGGTACGGATCGACGATGCCCTGCGCTCGCACGCGGCGGGATGTTGCGGGAACGGGCTCCGTTTGGCAAGGCCGATTCGCACAGTTTCTCCGGACGCCCTCCCAATTCGCGGCCTAGAGTTCCGAAGAGGCTGCGTATCCGAGACGGCCGGGCAGTGTCGGGGAACGAGCGCAACCTGTGTGGGAGCAAGGGGTCGCGGCGTGAGGCCGCGGCGACGGACTCGTCGTGAACGGTCATTGGCCTGGAAGAGGACGGTGATGCTCAATTTCTTTCCGACGCGGGTGGTTCGAGCGTCAAGAGTCGACCCCTGCGCGCCACAATCGGCGGTTGTCCCCATGTCGTCGGCGACGACTTCGAGGTTCGCGTCGGCTTGGTCGTGGGTTCAGTCGCATTGGAAAAAAGTGGACGCAGAGGCGGAGTTCGCCTCTGCGGTGGAGCGATTGACGGAACTTCTTGAAACGGCACAAACCCTAAATGGCGTTGAGGATGCGCTGCGAGTGGTTGCGCTTCGGCTAGCCGGGGCGGAGCGCGCGGCGACGCGCGAGGAGCAACTTGGGAGCGCGCAGCTCGAGTCGTATGAGTCGGCGAGCACGAGCGTACGAGTCGCAGCGCCCGCCGGGCAAGACGCTAGGTTTCTGCTCGAGTTGTCGTCGAATGCCTCTCGGTGCTGGCCCGAGTCGCTGATGCGTCGGCTGGAGATCCTGGTGCGGATCGCGGCGGCACGACGGCGGCTGCTTGTGTTTGAGTCGGTCGGGGAAGGGAGTCCGAGGCCTGCCTGGCAAAGTGCCTCTTTCTTGCGTGCGATCTTGCCGTACGCGCTGGCACAGTCGCGTCGTCGTCGGGAGTCGCTCTCTCTCTTTTGCATTGGGCTGGATCGACTTGCGGCAATCCGCGACCTTCATGGTCGCGAGATCGCGGAGAGAGCGTTGGCGATCGTCGCGGCGACGATTGTGAAGACCTTGCGGTCGAGCGACATGGTCGCGCGGCTGGACGATGGTCGCCTGGCCGCGGTGTTGCCGAACGCGGGCGGTCACGACGCGCTGACCGTGGCGGAGGCGATACGTCGCGCTGTTGCGAAGGCCGGGGCCGCCACAGTCGACATGCCTATTCTGACGGTGTCGATCGGCGTCGCGTGTTACCCGGACGATGGTGAGGACGCCGAGACGCTTATCAAAGCCGCGAACGCGGGGCTTTCAAAGGCGCGAGGATTAGGGAGAGACCGTGTTGCCGTGCCCGATCACGTGACGTCCGACACAATGTTGATCGACTCGCCTCGGCTGGTTCGGACGGTTGTCTATCACGACGGCATCTGCACCTAGGCTGCGGCGCTCGATCGTTGCCGACGATTCATCGTTGACGGCTGCCGCGACTCGACCTCTTCGCCTTAACGCTCGCAAACGCGTCAGGCGGTGGAGATGAGTTGCGGCAGGTTTTGTTTCGAAGGTTTGGCAGGTTCGACTTGTCGTATTCGCGAGAAGAGGACGGCATTGGGGTTCGGTTGCATCGCGAGAAGGCCAAGTCCACCTGGATGAGTATAGCCAAGCGGCGGCGGGGCTGTCTTAGAAGCGGCGAGCGGGTTGAAGGTGTTGATTAAATTGGTCGTAGGGGATGTTCGAGTTGGGTTGACATGGCCACCCAGCTTTGGTTATATCCCCTTGTCCAACCTGTGGAGAGTTGAAACGACGCACGGCGCGCGGCAGAAGACCGCTCGTTAATTGGCGTTATTTAGCTTGTCTCCGCAGTTGGATCAAGCACAAATTCGCTCAGTAAGGCGACACGCGAAACATGGATGTCGCGGCCCCGGCGAGGGATCACCGGTTCAAGGATGGGCCGGCCCCTCGCATTTTGTTCGGGACATTCATTTCCTCGCGGGTCTCGAACCATTCGCGTTGCGGCGACTTCCGGCTCGGCCGGACCGAGGCGTGACGAGCGCGAGGATCGGCTCATGTCGTCCCAACAAACCCTCGAAACATCGAGCTCACCGCGACTTGCGCCGCACCGGCGTTATCGGCCCACGATATTGCCTCGGTCGTCGGGTCTTCATGAAGGCGAGCCTGAGACTTGCAAGCGCGACTGGCGGAAGTTTGTCGCGATTATGGCGCGTCTTGGGTTATTGCTCGGTCTGGTGATGGTGTATCGGCTGGAGGGCCGGGCGTTCCAGTGGGTGACGGGGTTGGCGTGTGTATCGTTGCCGGTCCACTACGCGTTGCCGTTCGCGTGGAAGAAGCCGTTTTTCGTCGCGGTATCGGTCGCGGCGCTGGGGTTGATCTTAGGGGCGGTCGCGGCCTTGGCGGTGGTCGCGGTGACTTGCCTGCTGATTGGGCTGTGCCGCGCGCCGGTCGCTTTTGGGGTTCGGGTCGTGTTGGCGGCGTGCGTTGGGGTGGGCGCGGCGGCGGCGCGGGTGGGGTTCGCGTCGTGGTTGCCGGTGCCCGATTATGTGTGGACGGTGGTCGCTTGGCTCTGCATGTTTCGTCTGATTATCTATATGTATGAGCTGAAGCATGCGACGTCGCGCGAGCCTTTGATCGACGCGCTCTCTTACTTTTTCTTGCTGCCGAACTTTTGCTTCCAGCTTTTTCCGGTGGTCGACTACCGGACGATGCAGCGCGTTTATTTCGCGCGCGACATTCACGAGACGCAGCGGGTTGGTCTGCGGATGATGTTGCTGGGCGTGTTTCAGTTGATTGGGTATCGGGTGGTCTATCACGACTTTGTCGGCAGGCCGGAGGACGTCGCCGGTCTGGCGAGTCTCACGATTTTTCTAGTTTCAAACTACCTGCTTTATCTTCATGTCGCGGGACAGTTTCACATCGCGTGCGGGATATTGCACTTGTTCGGATGGAGCCTTCCCGAGACGCACCATAACTTTTTGCTGGCGCGCAGCTTCACCGATTATTGGCGTCGCATCAATATTTACTGGAAGGACTTCATGGTGCGGATTGTGTTCAATCCGGTGGTGTTTGCGCTGAAGCGGCGGCCGCGACCCTTGGCGTTGGCGGCGGCGACGGCGGGGGTGTTTGTAGCGACTTGGGTATTGCACGCATATCAATCGTTTTGGCTGCGCGGCGTGTGGGGTTGGAGCGTGCCCGACGCGCTGTTTTGGGGGATTTTGGGCCTGCTGGTGATGGTGAACGTGCAGATCGACGCGCGGCGTTCGACGGGGCGCGGTCGCGACTCGGAGCCGTCGACGGTGTGGGGTTGGACGGTGCGCGGGGCGCAGACCGCGGCGACCTTCACGTCGATTTGTTTGCTCTGGTCGTTGTGGTCGAGCCCGTCGCTCGCGGTTTGGCTCGATTTGATGAAGCGCGGGCTGCGGCTCTCTTATTGATAGCGAAACAAGTATAGTTAAATAAGGCTCAATGGTGTTATTCGCGTCGGATATGCCTTGTGATTACGATCGCCCCGCGAGTCGGCTGTGGTGGCCGGCGGCGCTGGTTTTGTTTGCGTTTGGGGTTGGGAGTTGGGGCGGGGTTTCGGCGACGGTGGAGCGTGGACGCGACGATCTTCGTCGCGCGGGTCGAAGTGCTCGCGACCTTGATCGGCTCGACCGCGGGTATTACACGATGCTTGCCGAAGCGGGGTCGCCCGACGGTTACGGGTGGCTGGAGCGTTCCGAGACGCCGCCGTCGGCGGTCGCGACGGCGCCGCCCGCGGTGGATCCCGAGCCGTTTTGTCTTCGGGTGGACGACGTGCGCGAGTACGTGTTGAAGCCGAGGATTGATGTGGTGATCGCGGGGCGTCGGTGGTCGACGAATGCGCTCGGGATGCGGGATCGCGATTACGCGCTTGCGAAGCCGTCGCGGACGCTGCGGGTTGCGCTGCTGGGCGATTCGATCGCGAACGGCTGGGGCGTCGACGACGCGGGGCGGTTTGAATCGCGACTCGAGACGGCGGCGGGAATGAAGTCGCGGGCTGCGGGCGGTCCGCGGGTTGAGATCCTGAATTTCGCGGTGCACGGGCACGGGCCCGCGGCGCGTTGGGAACATTTCCGACGGATCGGCGCGGGGTTCGATCCGGACGTTGTTTTGTTCGAGTCGACGACCGCGGACATCGGTTGGGACGCGATGAGGTTGCGTGTGTTGCTGACGCGCGGGGTGGGTTTCGACGTCGACTGCTTCCGCGACGTGTTGACACGCGGCGGGATTTCCTCTGGATTCGACGCGGGAACTTACGAACGTTTGTTGAAGCCGCTCAGCGGCGGGTTGCTCGACGGGGTGTATCGCGAGGTTGCCGGGCGGGTTCACGCTCGCGGCGCGGTGTGCATTCTCTTGATTTTGCCGCGGGTGGGTCGCGGGGGCGGCGAGACCGCGCGGTCGGTTTTGCGGGAGTCGGCGTTGCGAGCCGGCTTCGACGAAGTTGCCGACGTGGGCGATGCGTTTGACGACCTCGACCCGGCGACGATCGCGATTTGCCGCGACGATTACCATCCGAACGAGCGCGGGCACGCGCGGCTGGCAGACCGGATCGAGGCGTATTTGGATCACAGTCCCGTGTGGCTCGGCGCGCTCGCGAGGGTTGGTCGAGAGCCGACTGACGGCAACAAAGACCGTCGTGGAGCGCGTCTGCGCACGAACGCCCGCGCGGACTCTTGCGCGGAGGCGTCACGATGATCTCACGCGAGCCGAAGACCGATCGAAAAGCTTCGATCGTCTGGTTGGTGTGCGGCTTTGGGTTGCTCGCGACGGCGCTTTGTCCGTTGCCGAAGAGCTGGTCGGCGGCGCGCGCGGCGCTCGACAGCGCGCGTTCGACGGGTCTGAACCGCGCTGATCGCGAGTCGAACGCGGCCGGTTACTACGAGGGGTTGATCGGGGTCGTCGGCAACGACAGCCCGCGCGGCGAACTCACGCAGCTCTTGATGGGCAAGCCCGCGGAGTGGGGGCGGTTTCAAGCCGCGAACGTCTCGCGTCAATTACCCGGCGACCCGCTTCTGTTCGAGCTTTTGCCGAACGTGGATCGCCACCTCTTCGGTCAGCGTTTCACAACGAACGAACACGGCATGCGCGACCGGTCGTACACGATCGCGAAGCCCGCCGGAGTGTATCGGATCGTGGTGCTCGGGTCGTCGATGGACATGGGTTGGGGCATCGACACCGAATCCACGTACGTCAATTTGCTCGAGGATTGGCTGAACACGCACGCTGCGGAGCGCGGCTTGCGGCGGCGGTTTGAGGTGCTCAATTTCGCGGTCGCTGCGTACAGTCCGTTGCAGCGGCTCGAGTCGTTCCGGCGCAAGGCGGCGGCGTTTCAGCCCGACTTCGTCATTTACTCCGCGACGATGCTCGACCCGCGTCTGCTTGAGATTCAACTCTGCGACATGCTGAGCGGG
>JAJYDB010000022.1 GCA_021777845.1 Planctomycetota bacterium | reverse complement strand
GACGTAGGTGATGAGGAGGAAATCGAAGCCGTCGAGAGTCCAGCCCAGCCAGCATCCGGCCAATGTCCGCCAGTGCTCCGCAGAAACCTGCCGATACCAGGGAATGGGAACGTCAGAAGCCGCTTCTGCCTGGACCATTGGAACATCCTCCTGTTGGCGGGTGTCGTTTTGCGCCCCGCTTCCCCGAAGCTCCCAACTTCACCGACGACAACCCCAACCCAGAATGCGGAAAAGAACACGTGCCGTAAAAATATGCCCCCCCCCCCCCCCGAATATCAAGAGGTCAGGATTCCTTTTTTCTTATTTTGTTCCATGCATCCTTGCGAGAGCTTTCCGCACCGCTGCGCGGAGTGCGTACAGCCCGCAGCCGATCGTGACCGCGGCGACGGCGTTCCAGGTAGGGACGATGATCGCGGTCGCGAGAAACGCCGCGGCGTCGACTCGGCGCATCTTCGGCAGCCGCCGCCAGACGCTCCACTCGAGCAGACCGAGGCCGACGAACGCCGTCACGCCCGCGAGCGCCGCCAGGGGAATCGCCGCGATCGCCCCCGAGCCGAGCCGCGTGAGTGCGAGAATCACCGCAGCGTGCCATAGATTCGCGAGCCGGGTCAGTCCGCCGCAGCGGATGCTCGCGAGGCTGCGCGCGGGGATGCCGACGCTCGGCGGCGCCGCGAACGCGCCCGCGACCAGGTTCGCAACCCCGTACGCACCCAGCTCGGCGTCGGCGTCGCTCCCGCGCAACGGGTTGTGCCGGCCTCGAAAATGCTCGACGACGCGCGAGGTCACGAGCAGGTTGATCGACGAGACGAACGCCAACCCCAACGCCGACGGGAGAACGCCAATCAAGTCGTCGAGCCGCCAGTGGATCACAATCGATGTCGGCAGGTCAAAGCTGAGTTCACCCAGAATCGGCTCGCGCCAGTTGAGCAGCGCCGCCGACGACGCCGCGATCGTGATCCCAAAGAGCGGCAACGGGCCGCGCGGCCAAATCCGCATCGCACCCCACGCGCCCAGAATCACCATCAAGCCCAATAGAAACGGCCGCGTCCGGCTCTCATCGAGCCTCGAAAGCACTTCGAGAAGCTCGCCGAGCGCTCCCGCCCATCGACCAAGTCGCGTCGTCGACAGACCAAGAATCACGTGAAGCTGCGAGACCACCATGTGAATCCCGATGCCGCAGGAGAATCCCGAAATGACCGCGTGAGGTACCCGCGCGATGTGTCGACCGAGCCGCAGGAGCCCAAACATCATCGTGAAAATCGCCGCGACGATGCAGATTTTCGCGGCGCCCTCGAGTCCGTCATGACGCACCGCCGCCGCGACGAACGGCACCGTGGCGCTCGCCGTCCCGCCGATCAAGACGGGATTTCGGCCCAGCGCCGCGGTAATCGGCGCCGTCAGCAGCGATGTCCACACTCCCAACTCGGGCGGCAACCCCATGAGCTTCGCCATAGCCAGGCCGTAGGGCAGCGCGATCAAGGCCGCGATCGCGCCCCCCGCCAGGTCGCCCAACGCCGCGCTGAAATCGTATCGACGCGCGCGCAAACGTCCCGAGCGCAAAGGCTCTCGGGACGCCGCCCGGTCCGTTCCTTCGTCCGAATCGCGGGGTTTCACGACGACAGTACAGCCTCAAACGCAGCCTTGAACTTCGACATCTCCGCCGGCGTGCCGATCGACACTCGCACCGAAGTCGGTCGCGACGGCCACGTGCGGCCAATCACAACCTTGTGCTTCAGCATCGCCTCGAACACCTGCTCGCCCGGTCGACCCGTGTCAACCATAAACATGTTCGCTCCCGAGGGGATGTAGTGCAGTCCCTTCTTGTCCATCCAGTCGAAAAGATCCTGACGCGTCTCGGCGACGAGCTTCTTGCGCTCGGGCACCACCGACTTCGCCTTCAAACTCGCGATCGCCCCGACCATCCCGGTCACCGGCAGCGCACCCGCGGCGTACTTTCGGAGCGGCTCAAGGAGCTCGGGCCGACCGAGCGCGTATCCCGCACGCAGTCCCGCCATGCCGTACAATTTTGAGAACGTCCTCAGAATAATCACGTCCTCATTCGCGGTGATATACGGCGTGCCCGGCACCGCGGTGTGCGAGAAGTGAATGTAGGCCTCGTCGAGCAGCACGATCGCGCCCTTCGGCTTGTTCGCGACGATGTAATCGACGTCTTCCTTGCGTGTCACGCTGCCGGTCGGGTTGTTCGGATTGCAGACGTAGATCACGCCGGCGTTTGGGTCGGCACTCGCCATCGCCTGCGGGTCGTGCGAGCCGTCCTTACGCAAGGGCACCGACACCACCTTCGCGCCGATGTACTTCGCCGCGCGGCCGCCCGCCTCGTAACCCGGCTCGGCCACCACAAAGCTTTTTTCCGGCGACGAATACGCCAACACCACGCGGTGCAACGGGTCGCTCGAACCCGCGAACGGCATCACGTTTTCGCGTTTCAGACCCTCGATGTCCGCCACCAAGTCCGCGAGCGCGAAGGTCTCGTTGTAGAGATACCGCCCCCCCTGCGGCAACACCGCCCGCATCGCCTCAAGCGCCTCGGCACACGGACCGAGTGGATTCTCGTTCGCGTTGATGCGGATCGCGTCGGGCGGCAGATTCCGCATCGCCGACAGCCCTTGCGCGAGCGCCGCTTCGTTGTAAAAGGGCAGCGCGGCCCCCGCGGTCAGAAACGCGGCGAGCCGTCCAAAATCACGACGCGAAAAACCTCGTCGCAAAAACGCGCGGCGCTGCTCGGACGTCAACAAATTGCTCATGGGAAGCGCATCCTGTCTTGGTGAAAGATCGATGAAAGCCAAAACTGCGAGGGGATCGCGTGGGAACGGCGTCCAGGGTCATCGCGAGTGCGCGCGGGTTCCGCGCGCGAGTCGGCCAGGGTGAAGCCGGAGTCGGCCGCGGGAGAGAGGCCGACCTACTAAATGTGGAACTAGTTTAACAAATTCCGATTCGCAATGTCACGATGTTCCTTCTCATGAGCGTCAAAACAGCGAGATTGGTACCTCGCCGACGCTCATTTCGAAGCATCCATCAACGGAATCCGCCGATTCTTAAAAATCGGAGCCTGTCCAAAATCGAGCGTCGCCCGGATCTACACTCCACTATCACCGCGATTCTCATCCGCGCGCTCCGCGGTTTCGCCACTCCACTTTGCGACTCCCTCTTCATCAAAAATGGAGTCGGTGGATTTACCCGCTTTCGTTCGATTTGCCCTCGCATTGTTCCTGGGCGATCGGCTGGGCGCAATGGATCGCGCGGCCAAGATTGTGCGAACGAATGTCGGCTGTTTCCAGCGAGTGGAGTCATTAGAGACTCGGGTTCGAGAATTCGGTGAGCGGGAGCGAGACGGGGTGTTGGTGTCGGGAACTGCGGGCGACTGCCTCGGTGAATTGCATATAGCGGACGCCGGTGGTGAAGTCGGTGTGGGTGACCTCGCGCTCACCTCGGACGGCGGCGATGAAGTCGGCCTCGACCTGCCATACGCCGCGGAGTTCGTCGGGGATGTCGAGGGTCGCGAGAGGTTCGCCGCGTTTGGCGCCGCGGAGTTCGTCAAGGGCGAGGTCGTAGACGAGGGTGCCGCGGCTGCCGAAAAGCGCGACCCCCATGCCGGTTTCATGCCATACGACACCGCTGAGTCGATATATGCCGAGCGAGCCGTCCTGTTGAGTGGTGAGGACTTGAACGCTGTCGGCAGTGCCGACGCGGGTAGGTTTGCCGGATTCGGGGTCGATGCGGGTGGGGATGATTTTGGAGGCGAGAGCGGTCAGTTGTCGGACGGGCGGGGTCCACCGTGCGACGGTCTCGTGCAGGATGCCGAGAGCGAGCATATTAAAGCCGGAGTACTTGGTCATTTGCCGCCAGCCAAGAGGCGTTTTGGAGTCGGCGAGGTCGCTGGAGAGGCTGTGGGCGTGGATTTCGCGGAGCGTGCCGAGGTAGCCGTCGTCGACGAGCTTCCGGACGAAGCGATCGGCAACGAGTCCGTAGGGGCTGGGGACGACCATCGCGGCAAGGTGGAGACACTCGCGCGAGCGGTCGAGCATGCGTTGTGCTTCGCGCGCGTTCATGGCCATGCGGGCCTGGGTCAGGACGTGCTTGCCGGCGTCGAAGGCGGCGAGGGTGGCGGGGCAATGCAGGTTCGGCCACGCGCCGATGACGACGGCGTCAACCTCGTTGTCTTCGATGAGAGCTTCCCAGGCCCCATGGACGCGAGGAATGTCGAACTCGCGCGCGACGCGGGCCGCCGACTCGCGGCGTTGGTTGCAGACGGCGACCACGCGAACGCCGGGAATCGCGGCGAATCCCGGCAGATGCCGCGTCCGCGCAATTTTGCCCGCGCCGATGATCCCGATCCGAATCTCGCCCCCGTGCCCCGCCATGTCGTTGACGTCCTCCACGCTCTCCTGCTTCGCCCTTCGGCGGCCTTCGACGCGACGCTCATTTTACGACGAAGAGGCGCGATCGGCATCGTCGCGGGGGTTGGATTTCCAACGGGATTGCGGCGGATCAGAGTGGGCGCACGCGCGATTGGATGCGAGCTTAATGGGGGCCGGCGAGTGGCCGCGCAGGCTCAACTTGAAGTGGAACGCGATTCAGTTGCCGAAGGCGGGAGGCGGGAGCGAGCCGGCGGGCTCGACGAGCACCGCGGTACGTTCGGCGAGGACGTTGCCGCCGGCGTACCCTGCGGGATAGAGGCCGCGGGGCGGTCGTTCGGGCAGGATGCCGAAGATTGGTCGGTAAGAGATCCAGCGCGGTTGCGAGCGTTCGGGCGGGATTGGCCGCCGAGCAGCCATACCCCCGCCGCAGGCGGGGATCGCCAGCGCACACAGGCACGCCGCCGACAATTTGATCAAGCTTGCGCGGGCGTTCCATGCTCTGGTCATCGCGCGACTCCTTGGGGCGGTACGCGGGGTGATCCGAGCGTCCGCCGATTGTGACCACAACCGCTTGCCGCAGTCCGCGACGATCATCGTCGGCCGGCCGTATCTAGTTGTCTCGTGTAAAATAAAAGTGTTACGCGGCGATCGCGACGAGGATCGCCCTCTCCCCTGCCCCTGCACTCCGAACGGGAGCTTGCCCCGATGTACCGCCCGCACGCTTTTAGGTTGACCGGCGTCTCGCTCTTAACCGCGGCGCTCGGCCTTGTGCCCGCGCTCGCGGCACGTGCCGAGCATGCAAAGATCACACTCGACGTGGTGACGTCGCGAGGGCAGGCCACGTCGTTCATGGATCAGACGCCGCCCGCGGTGGGCAAGAACAAGCGGCCCGTCGCAACCGCCGTCGCCGGCGAGCCGGTCAAGGTCCAGTTCGTGTTCCAGAACACGTACCCGCACAAGACGCTCGAACACGTCGTCGTCCATTTCTATATCGTCCGCGCGGCGAAGGTAGGCCAGAAGGATTTGCCGGATCTGGGCGACGACGTCGTCGCGGAGACCGCGTTCGAGATGGATTTCGGGCCCGGCGCGAAGGCCGGCCAGCGCTCGACGTTCCGGATCAACGAGCCGGGCGTGTACCTGGTGCGCGTCGAGAGCCGGAACACGCAGAGCGATCACGAGCACTTCTCCGCGATCGACCTCGTGATCGAACCGAAGCCCGCCGCGGCGACAACGCCGAACCCGTGAGCGGCCGATGATCGACACATGACCGCCGCGCGCGCGCTCGGTTTACTTCTTTTTCGCGGGGGAGACGCCGGTCGGGCCGGGGTCTTGCCGGTAGATCAGAACGCGGTCGTGCACGATCAGCACGATGTCGTTGCGCTGGTCGCCGTCGACGTCGCCGATCGCCATTTCACGCGGCTCGATCAGCGAACGGACGTCGCGAAAGCTCTTTTTCTCAAAGATTTTAAAGAGGAGGGCGCGGACAAGTTCGGGCTTGCCTTCGTAACGGGCGATTTCGATGTCGTGCTGAGCGATATCGGTGAGCACGACGTCGGGTTTGCCGTCGGAGTTGACGTCGCCCGCGGCAAGGTCGCCGAACCGCGATTGCTCGCGAGACGTCTCGTAGCCGGCGATCGACTTCGTACGCAGGCCTTTCCCGCCCGTCAAAACCAACGCAAACCGATCGGTCCCCGCGACCAGCAAATCTTCGCGACCGTCGGCGTCAAAGTCGGCGACGCGCATCCCCTGGAAGTCGATCGCGCCGATTTTGAGCGACCCCGCGGGTCGATAGACCCCGCTTGTTTGGTTGAGGAACAGCAGCGATCGCGACACGCGGTCGAGCAGGACGATCTCTTTTTTTCCGTCGCCGTTCATATCGAGCGCAGCTGCGCCCTCGACCTTCGCGGTCCCTCGCGCCGCGTTGAATTGATCCTTCACCTGCCACTGGCCGTCGTTGCCGAGCAGCACGTTACGCGCGTAGGTCTTCGACGAAACGAGCACCGCCGGGCCGCCAAGATCAGTAAGCGCAACCGTGGAAGGCGTCGCTTCGGTGAGCGGGCCGAGGGTTGTCGCCGTGGATTCCGGCGCGGCACCCGCGCGGCCAAGCATCAACATCGGGGTGCCGTAAGACTTGAAGATTAGAAAATCGGTCTGGCCGTCGTGATTGATGTCGAAGGCAAGCAGGCCCGCGGGGGCGTCGGTTACGCCCTTAAGCTCGACGCCCTCGACGCCGGCCTTGTCGCCCTTCCACGAGAACGGCCTGAATGACTTTGAGGTCTTGTCGTACCGCAGCGCCCGCAGTTCAAATTTATCGCCCCCCGCCCCGAGCGGGACGGGCTTCTTGCGGGCAAGATAGATCAATTCGGGCATTTTATCGCCGTCAAGGTCGGCTACATCGAGCGCGACGGGGTCGCCGGCGACGGGCATCGGCACGGGAAAAGCGAGGCGTCCGCCGCTGTAGGTCGAGCGTCCGACCTGCTTTTCTTGCTCGGAGAGCACGACCGCCTCGGCCTTGCCGTCG
The DNA here is from genome assembly GCA_021777845.1 of Planctomycetota bacterium. GTDB lineage: Bacteria > Planctomycetota > Planctomycetia > Isosphaerales > Isosphaeraceae > JAJYDB01. The sequence continues at coordinate 23,367 of JAJYDB010000022.1, read as the reverse complement.
CCGTCGAAGTCGGCGAGCCGGAGGGCGCGGCCGCCGCTCAAATTCGGAAAGGCTTGCCCCGCGCCGAGGCCGTTTTTGCCGCTCTGGAGGAAAACGAGGAACTGCGAGCTCGACGGGTCGGACACGACGACATCGGCTTTTCCGTCGCCGTCGAGATCGCCGACGTCGAGCGACCGTCCGCGCGCCCCGCCGGGCGGCAGCGGATAGACAATGAGGCGGCCGCGGGACTCGCTCGAAATCGCGTCACCCTCCTCGATTTTCAAAATTTTGACGCGTCCCGACTGTTCCTCAATCGTGAGGATCTCGTCGCCCTTCTTGCCGTCGACCTCGCCGAACGAGATCGCGCGGACCGTTTCCGACGCGAATCGAAGCTCGGGGCCAAGCTTGCCGGACGGGCTCGAAAAGCGGACGCGGATCGGGTCGTCGTTGCCGCGGTCGAGCATGGCGAGATCGACGATACCGTCGCCGTTGAGGTCGGTCGCCCGCGCAAACCACGGATTCGAGCCGCTGTGAGGCACGCGTTCGGGCTCGCTCATCGCGCCGGCGGGAGTTTGGTAGAGCACGATGAACTCGCCCGGGGCCATGAGCGCGAGGTCGTCGCGGCCGTCGTGGTTGAGGTCGCCCGTCGTGAGCACCCCCGCGCCTTCGAGAGCCTCGCCGGTGTTAATCCGTTTGATTTCGTCAAAACGGGCGTGACCGTCGTTGTACAAAATGATCAACTCGGCGGGGGTACCATAAAACGCGAGGTCGGCCTTGCCGTCGCCGTTGAAATCGCCGCTGGTGAGGCTCACGACCTCTCGGTTCACCGCGACATGCCCGGTCCGCAGGCGACGGTCGTCGGGGAGGTCGTTGACCTCGGACTTGGCCTTCGACGCGGCGCCCGCGTCGGGCCTCTTCGTGGACAGCAACAGCTCGATCCGCGAGCGGCCGTTGTTCGCGACCACGACGTCCTGGACCTTGTCGCCGTCGAGGTCGGCAAGCAGGAGGTTGCCGATGCGATGGTCAACCTTGTAAATCTCCGGCGACAGAAAGCCGTAGTCGTCGGCGAGCGGGCTCGATTCGTCTTGTGCCTTTGCGAGCTCCGTCAGCCCAAGCAACGCGACCGCCGCCGCGAGCGCGCTCGCAAGGCGAGGGATGATGTTGTTCCGCGGCTCGCGACGAATAAATCGAAACATCGGTGGATCCTGGTGCCGTCGTGATGAATGAACGGCGCGGCGGTCCGTCGCCGCGTTTGATCCCAATAGAGTACGGTCGCGCGGCGGCTTTCGGCAAGGCGCGACAGGCGTCCGAGCGGCGGCGAAGCTTACGCCCCGAGGCGCGACTTGCGCGCGATCGGGCCGTTGCCGCCAAAGCCAAGCAGCGTGAAGTCGATCCGCCGCAGCGCGACGTCGAAGACGAACAGGCAGGCCGCGAGCGTGACCAGATAGGGCCAGAGCGGCAGGGCGCCGCGGGCCTCGCGGTTGCTTGCGGCGAAGATTGACTCGGGCCGCGGGTCGAACTTGCCGCCGGTCGAACGCGCGATCGACTCGAGGAGGTCGCGGTTCGTCGGCCGCAGCCGCAGTTCGTCGGGGTATCCGACCGCGAGCCCGCGCGACTGCCGATGGATCACCTGGCCGTTGCGCTTTTGCGCAAACTCAAGATGATACGACCCCGGGGTCGGCGTGGGGAATTCCGCCTGATAGCGCCCGGGCGCGGTCTGCGCGAGTTTGATCTCGCGCTTGCCGAGGACGGGGTCGACGAGCGTCATTTCGGTCTCGGCCTGATTCAAAAAACGGCCCGAGGGCTCGATGGCATCGAGTGTGACCGTCGCGGTGCGGTCCTTGCGCTCGACCTCGACGGCGACCCCCTTCGCGTCGGCCTTGCGCATCGCGTGGCGGATGATTTGGGCCCAGAATTTGCCGAAGCCCGGCCACGCCGTCCATTCGGCGGCCCAGCGGTTCTTCGCGTCCGACGTGAACGCGACGCTCATCCCCAGGCCGTAGCGCCACCAGGCCAGGAGCGGCTCGCCCGACTCGGTCGCGAGGATCAACTCGCTGGTCGGCTTCGCGCGGGTGACGACGTATCCCAAGAGCGGCGGCGCGGCCTCGACGTCAACCTCGGAGAGTGCCTGCGTCGGCCGGACGATCTGCGGCTGAAACGGCTGTTCGTTGATCGCCGACTTGCTTGCCGCGACGGTCTCCTTTGCAAAAATCTGCGGGATCGAGAACGGGTCCTCGGCGACGTAGCTCCGCCCGCCTCCGATCCGGGCGATCTCTTCGAGCAGGTTCTGGTCGACGTCGTTGCCGACGCCGACGGTCGAGACTGTGATCCGCGCCGACGACATCGACTGCGAGATTCCCTCGAAATCGCCCGGCGCCGAGATGCCGTCTGTCAGAATGATCACGTGCTTGAGCTTCGCGACCGTCCGCGACAGCGACTCGTACGCCTCCTCCATCGCGGGGTACATGACGGTGCCGCCGCCGGCTTCGATCGACGCCACGCGGTCGAGGACGAAGCCTTTGTCGGTGCACGGGTGAATCTCGCTGACCCAGAAGGTTTCGCCCTCGAAGGCGATGACGCCGACCTTGTCGCTTGACCCGAGCAGCTCGATCGCGCTCTTCGCGGCCTCCTTCGCCATTTCGATCTTCTCGCCGCCCATCGAGCCCGACTTGTCGATCACGAGCACCATCGCGAGACTCGGCTTCTCCTTCTCTTTCTCGAAGTCGCTGCGGACCGGCAGGATCTCTTCAAGAGCCGTCTTGTAGTAGCCGCCGAGGCCGAACGACTGGTCGCCGCCGAGCATGATCAGACCGCCGCCGAGGTCGCGCACAAAGGTCCTGGCGAGGTCCATCTGACGCATCGACATTGCGGTCGCGGGCACGTTCGAGAGGATGATCAGCTCGTAGTTTTGCAGATCCGCGAGCGAGTCGGGCATCCCCTGCGGAGGCCGCACGTCGACCTGAATCTCCTGCTCCTCGAGCGCCTGCGCCAATTCGCGCGCGTCCTTTGTTTGGCTTTCGATCAGCAACACCCGCGGTCGACCCGACGTGAACACCAGCCCAAAGTCGCCGTTGTTGTCGAGCAACGTGTCCTTGAATCCCTTCGTCCTGGCCGTGAAGGTCGCGAGCCGATCCTGGTCGATCGACTGGATGAACTGAAAACGGTTCTCGCCCTTCTTGACCTGCTTGCGCTCCGAGACGACTTTATGAGGACCTCGGAACACTTCGATGTCCCCCTCGTCGTCGTGATTTGAGTCGATGACGACCTCGACGTTGAACGGCTCGCCCTCGCGGACCTGCGCGGGGACGCGGACCGCCGAGACTTGGACCTCGGGGTCGTCGCGAGTTTGGAGCGGAACGGTCGAAACCTGAACGCCGGCGCGGAGCGCCGCCTTGAGAGCGTCGCCGGCGGTTTGATTGCCGTCGCTGATCAAGACGATCGACGGAACATAAAACGGCGGGCACGACGCGGCGGCAACTTCGATCGCGGCGGCCAGGTCGGACCCTTCGCCTTCGACGGGGTCGGCTTTTTCGTCGAGCTTTTCGCGCGGCGCGCCCGGACTCGCGGCGAAGTCGAGCACCGCGGCGCGGTTGCGTCCGAGCGACTTCAAGGCATGCTCGACGTACGCGTCCGACGCCTTCTTTGACTCGTCGCCGACGCTCAGGCTGCGGTCGACCGCGAATACGACGAAGAGGTCGTGCGTCGGGCGGAGCAACGTCAATCCCGCGAGTGCGAGCACGAGCAGAACGACGATCATGCCGCGGGCCAACGCCGAGACCAGCCGCTGACGGCGGACGAAGTCAACCAGCCCGCGGCGGAAGTACCAATAGACGACCGCGAGCGCGACCAGCCCCGCCAGCCAACCGGGATGCGTCAGCTCGAGTTCGTAGCCGAAAACGCGCATGTTAGCTGATCCACCTGCGTTGGTAGAGGAACCATTCAAACGCGGCAAGGAGCCAAGCGAGCAGAATCAGGATGTACCAGACCGGTCGTCCGCCGAACCCAGCCGGTATCGGCGAGGGTCGCTTCAGCGCCTCGACGTCGCGCGGACGGAGGTCGGTCTCGTCGCGATTCGCGAGGTTGCACGCGATCACGAACTCGGGCGCGCCGGCCTCGACGCCCTTCCCCGCGTCGGTGCCTGAGGGCTTGACGTTCGCGGTCGGGACGTGCTCAACGCTCCAGACGCCGCTCAGATCAAACGGTCCGAGCGTAATCGGCTTATCGTCGTTCGGCAGCGGACGGGTCTTGCCGTCGGGTGCGCGGAGGACAAGCGGGCCGCGCGCGGTCGGCGTCCACGAGACGACGTCGCCGGTCGAGGGCGACGGGCGCAGCTCGCCGCGCGAATTCGAGAACCAGCCGAGCGCGTTCGCGCTCAGAATCGGGAACGCCGTCTGCAACGGCAGGTCGCCCTTGTCGAGGTTGACCGTCAGAACAAGGACCTTGCCCTCGGGCCGATCGACTGAGAAAAAGAGCGGCTCGCCCTCGATCGACGACGCCAAAATCTTCGCCTTCTCGGCCGCGCCCACCTTCAAAACGAGCCGTCGCGCCTCGGGCATGAGCACGTTGTCGAGCCGGACGTGCGCCATCAGTTCAGAGTCGCGGTCCTGCTTCGCGACGACCGGATTTTGGATCGGCGGGCCGACGTCCCAGAGGTCGCACGCGGTTGTCGGCTCGATCACGAACAGCGGTCCAGGCGGCAGTTTGGCCGGAACCTCGCGGTGCAACACGATGAGCCCGCCCGAAGTCCGCGGTGCCTGGTCGAGAGCTTTCGCGACGACGAGCTTCACAAGCGGGTTCGCCTCGAAGACCTTCTCAAGGAACAGGTTGCCCGGCGTCACGAGGGTGACCGGCCGGACTTCGCGACGCGGCAGGATCGCCTCGGCGAGATTGTCGACGGCGAGCGCGTCGTCATGATCGAGCCGTGCCGCGAGACGTCCGCCTTCGGTCGACGTCTTCTCGAACACCTGCCGCCACGTCCCCCCCGGCTCGATTTTAAGCGGCACGACGTCGATCGGATTGTCGTTCAGATCCACTTCGAAGCGGCACGCGACCGACTCGTCGGAGGCGTTGAAAACCTCCGCCAAAATCTCGTAACCGACGGGGTCGAGCAGGCTCCGGCGGGCCTGAAACCGCGTGATCCCGACGTTCGACGGGTGCGGCGTCGCGGCCAAACGGACTTCTACGTCGGCCGCTTTCAACAGAGCCGACAGGCCGTCGAAGCCGCCGTCGGTGAGCACCAAAATCGTGTGGTTCTTCTGGCCGCCGATCAGCTTTCGAGCCAGCTCGACGGCGGCGTCGACGCTCGTCGGGCCGTCGGTCGCGGAGACTCCGTCGACGGCTTCGAGCAGCGCCCGATGGTGGTTCGTGAGTCCGCACAACACGCGCGGCTGGGTACCGGCGGCGATGATCGTCATCTCGTCGCGAAACCGCAGGCCGTCGACGATCCGGCGCGCCTCGTCCTTGATCTTCGCCAGCCGCGACGGCGCGACGTCGGTCGCGCGCGTGCTCGCGGAATCGTCGATCACCAGCGCGAACTTCCGCGCCTCGACGATCTCCCAGTGAAAGTAAGGCTCGGCGAGCGCGAATACGAGCGTCGCCAGGAATGTCAGTTGCACGAGCAGCGAGAGCAAATGCCGGAGCGTCTGCCAGATCGACCTCGGCTGCTTTTCCTCAAAGATTTGCCTCCAAAACAGGATCGTCGAGACCGGAACGCGACGGAGGCGGATCTTGAGGATATAGAAGACGACGATCGGCGCGGCGAGCGCCGACCAGGCCAACGCGGCGGGGTTCGCGAGGCTCATTGGAGCGCCCCCGCGACGCGCATCATCCGCAAGATCAGCTCGTCGAACGGCACGTCGGTCGCGGTGCGCGTGCAACCGACGCCGTTTGCGCTGCAGTAGTGCTTGAGCGACTCCTGAAATTGATCGAAGATGCGTCGATATTGCCGGAGGTTCTTCTCGGTGACGGTTACCTTTTGCCCGGCGCCCGACTCGACGTCGATCAGCTCGAGGTCGCCGAGGAGCCGCGGGTCGGCCTCGCGCTTGTCGTGAATTTGGATCACGTGCGGCTCGTAGCGGTGATGGCGGAGAATGTCAAGCCCGCGCTCGAAGCCGCCCGGGTCGTAAAAATCGCTCACGACGACGGCGAGCCCGCGGCGCTGGTTGCGGTGAACGAAGCCCGCCGCGACGCGCGACAGGTCTGTGGCGTCGCGGTCGGGCGCGAGTGCTTCAAGGAACTTCAGCAGCGGCAGAATGCGGGCCTTGCCGCGAGTGAGCGGAAAGTCGGCGACGACGTCGCCGGCGAACGCGACGACGCCGACGCGGTCGAGGTCGGCGAGCGCGATGTACGCGAGTGCCGCGGCGACGCGCCGCGCGTAGTCAAACTTCGGCGGATCGCCGAACTCCATGCTCCGCGAAGCGTCCAAAAGAATATAGACGTGCAGGTCTTCCTCCTCCTGGAACCGCTTCAGCAGAAGCTCGTCGAACCGCGCGTAGACGTTCCAGTCGAGGTAGCGGAAGTCGTCGCCGGGGGTGTATTCGCGATGGTCGGCGAACTCGATGCCGCCGCCGAGCTGCGTCGTCCGCCGCTGCGCGAGCAGCGAGCCGCGAAACACGCGTCGCGAGACGATCGAGAGATATTCCAGCTTCTTGAGGAACTCGGAGTCGAAGAGCGGCATGCGGCGTCGCGCCTCAATCTGGATGATGATTCGGCGGAACGTTGCGACCTGGAGCGGGCGTCGCGGGGCATTACGTCGATCAAGCGACCAGCGCGGGGGCTTCGACGAGCTTCATCGCGTCTTCGATGATGTCGTCGGGCTCGATCGACTCGGCCTGTCCTTCGAAGTTGAGGATCAGCCGGTGCCGCAGCGCGGGGGGCGCGACGGCGTGCAAATCCTCGCGTGAAACATGGTAGCGATGGTCGAGAATCGCCCGGATTTTCGCGGCCAGAATGATCGCCTGCGCGCCGCGCGGGCTCGGTCCGTAGCGGACGTAGCGGCGCGTCATGTCGGTGGCGAGCACATTCTCCGGGTGCAGCGCCATCACGATCGCGATGCCGTGGCGGCGGAGCTCGTCGGCGATCGGAATCCGCCGCGCGAGCTTGCCCATCTCGACGATCCGGCGGCCGTCAAAGACAGGCTCGGCCTTCGCGTCGTGCCCCTCGGTCGTGCGGTCGAGAATCATCTCGATCTCCGCCGCGGTCGGGAACTTGACGAGCAGCTTGAACAGAAAGCGGTCGAGTTGGGCCTCGGGGAGCGGGTACGTCCCCTCCATTTCAAGCGGGTTCTGCGTCGCGAGCACAAAGAACGGCCGTTCGAGCGCGAAGGTTTTGCCCGCGACCGTCACCGACTTTTCTTGCATCGCCTCAAGCAGCGCCGACTGCGTTTTCGGCGTCGCGCGGTTGATTTCGTCGGCGAGAACGAGGTTCGCGAAGACCGGGCCGGGCTGGAACTCGAACCGGCGGTGCCCGTCAGCGGTCTCGGCGACGACGTTCGTGCCGATAAGGTCGGCGGGCATGAGGTCGGGCGTGAATTGGATGCGTTGGAACTTCAAATCGAGCGCGTCGGCAAGCGTCTTCACGAGCAGCGTCTTACCCAGCCCCGGCACCCCTTCGAGCAGCACGTGACCGCCCGCGATCAAGGCGGTCAACGTCCCCTCGACAATCTCGCCGTGCCCGACGATCACCTTAGCGACCTCGGCCCGCAGTTCCTCGAATCCGGTCCGAAATTCGTCGAGCTGACGTTTCAAATCTTCGGTCTGCGACATAGAGGCGGCTCCTCCAAGATCGGAACGTCCGCGAACCGGAACGAAAGTGACGAGAGGCGTCGCGCTTTCTGTGACAGATGTAGGTTATCCCGAACGATTTCGTTTGTCAAAAAGAAAACGCAGTGCGGCTTGCAAACGTCGTCGCATTGGAATTCTTCAAAAATGGAACGATGAACGCATCGGGGCCTGATCCCGGGAGGGTCGACGATTCGACAATTGACGGAGCACGCGGTCGCCGATATCGTTGAGGCGTCATTCGCGGGATAATCGTTGGTCGCGACCGGCGCTCGCCGCGCGACGAACCTCGGCCTCGATCGACCTGGTTGCATCACCAAGGGAAGGCCGTCATGAGCATAAAAGCTCGCGTTTCGCGGCGTTGCGGGCTGATTCGGCCGTTGGCGCGGCTGTTGAGTGCGGTTGCGGTATGCGCTGCGACGGCGGGTCGCGGAATCGCTCAAGTCGACGAAAAACCGACGCACGGTTCGGCGGCGACCTTGTCGAAGTCGAAGAGTCGGGCGACGCCGGAGGCGGCCGAGACCGCGGACGAGAAGCGGCAGCGGTTGATCACCGAGCGCTTCGTCGCGTTGCTGGAAAAGAACCCGCGGCGCGGGACGGCGCTCGACCGCGTGTACGGTTATCACGTCGAGCGCGGCACGCTCGACGCGTTCTTGAAGCATTATCAGGATCGAGCCGAGCGGGAGCGCGACGGCGCGTCGTGGATGATCGTCGGCTTGATCGAGTCGCAGCGCGGTCGCGACGCGAAGGCGGCGGCGGCGTTTCGCGAGGCTGAGCAAGCGCGGCCGCGCGACCCCCTGCCCCCCTATTACTTGGGTCAGTCGCTCGTGCTGGTGGGACGTCCCGACGACGCTGCGCCGGCGTTCGAGCGCGCGATCGCGCGTAAACCGTCGCGGAACGACGCGCTCGAAATCTTTCAAGCGCTTGGGCGGGTCCATCAACGCGCCCGGCACGACGACGAGGCACTGAAGGTTTGGAACCGGCTCGAAGCGCTGTTTCCCGACGATCTGCGCGTGCGGGAACGGATTGCCGACGTCTTGAACGAGGAGTCGCGCGCCGACCAGGCTCTGCCCCGCTACGAGATGCTCGCCGAGAAGGTGAAGGATCCGTATCGCAAGGTGCAGTTGAGCATGGAGGCGGCCGACCTAAAAGTGAAACTCGGCCGGACGGCCGACGCGCTTCGCGATTTCGAGCGGCTGCTTGGCAAGCTCGACCCGGAGAGTTGGCTGTACCGCGAGGTCCGCCGCAAAATCGACGACGTGTTCTTGCGGAACGACGACGTCGCAGGACTGGCGACGTACTATGAGTCTTGGATCAAGAAGAATCCGGAGGATGTCGAGGCGCTCGCCAGGCTGGGCCGAATCTTGGTGTCGCTGGGCCGCGTTCGAGAGGCGCGCGACTGGTTGGAGCAGGCTGTCAAGCTGGCTCCGAAGCGTCGCGAGCTGCGGCTTGCCTTGATCGACCAGCTCGTCTCCGAGAAAAAAACAAAGGAAGCCGAACGGCAGTACGAGGAGTTGAGCCTGGCCGAGGCGAACAACCCCGACGTGATTCGCGCGTGGGGCCGGATGCTGCTCGCGGACGCCTCGCGGCCGGAGGCCGAGCGAAAACGAGCCGCCGCGGCGGTCTGGCGACGGATGATCGACGCGCGCAAAAACGACGCCGTCGTGGTCGCGCAGGTTGCGGAATTGATGCGTCAGGCGGAGCTGAACGACGACGCGGTCGCGCTCTACAAACAGGCGATCGAGCTTGCGCCCGACGCGCCGCAGTATCGCGAATACCTCGGCGAGTACTATCACAACCTGAAGCGTAACGACGAGGCGCTCGCGGTCTGGCGCGAGATCGCCGCGGGTAAGCGTAAGACCTCGAAGACGCTGGCGCGGCTGGCCGAGGTGCTCTCGGGATTCGGCTTTGTGAAGGAAGCGCTCGAGCCGATCGCCGAGGCGTGCCGGCTCGACGCCGACGACTTCGACCTGCGGATGCAGCACGCCGACGTGCTCGCTCGGATCGCAAAGCACGACCAGGCCCAAGCGCAGCTCGACGTCGCGTACGCGCTGTCGGACACCGAAGAGAAGCGCGACGCGGTGATCGATCGACGGATCGCGACCTATCAAGGCGCGGGCGCTCTGTCGCGGCGGATCGAGGCGCTGCGTGCGGAATTGACGTCGGGGAAGGACGCGACCTCGAGACGTTGGGTCGAGCTGGCGCGCTGCCAGGAGACGGATCAAAAGCTGCCGGAGGCTGTCGCGTCGATACGTCAGGCGCTGAAGCTCGAGCCGAAGTCGGTCCCCGCGTTGACGGCGGCGGCGCGGATCGAGGAGTCGGCGGGCGACCTGCTCGGCGCGGTCGAGTCGCTGCGCGGGCTGACCGATCTCGATCGTCGCGCCCGCGGCGAGTATTTGACCGCGATCGCGCGGCTCGAGTCGCGTCTGGGACGTCGCGGCGAAGCGATCAAGGCGGGTCGCGAACTGCTGACCGCCGCGCCCGGCAACCCCGAGAGTCACGAATTCTTCGCCGATCTCTGTTTTCAACTCGGCGAGATCGACGAGGGGCTCGACGTCCTGCGGCGCTCGGCGCGTGCGAATCCCGGCGACCCGAAGGTGCTCCTGACGCTCGCCGACGGGCTCTCGAAACAATTCCGGAACGACGAGGCGGGCGAGATTTATTGGCGGGCGTTTGAAGTTTCGAAGGCGCTGGACGCGAAGCTCGGCGTCGTCTCGAAGCTCGCCGAGATTGCGCTCCAGCAGAACCAATTCGATAAGCTGATCGCGCGTTTGGAGCGGCTCGCGAACGAGCCTGACCGCACGCGCGAGGCGACCGTGTGCCTGGCGCAGGCGTATCAGTCGTCGGGCGACTTCGGCACGGCGCGCAAGACGCTCGAGCGTCTGATCGGCACGAACGCGCGCGACTCGCAGCTCTTTCAGCAGCTTTCGGTGCTGTCGGAGTCGGAGGGGGACCTCGACGCGGCGGCGAAGTACGAGCGGCAGGTGACCGAAATCGCTCCCACCGAGGAGAGTTGGAACCGCCTGGCGGCGTTGTACACCCGCGCGGGGCGGATCGACGAGGCCGAGGCCGTCTGGACGAAGCAGGCGACCGACGACGCGAGCAAGACGTCAAGGGTGCTCGCCGCAATCGACAGCCTGTTGGGACGCTCGAAATTCCAGGCGGTGGTCGGCATCACGAACAAACTGCTTGCCGCCGAGCCGAATAACTGGGAGGCGCTTTATCGCGAGGGGGTCGCTCTGTTTGAACTCGGGAAGACCGAGGAGGCGTCGCGGCGCTTCGAGGCGTTGCCGGCGTTGCGGGTCGCGGACGACCAAGAGAGCGCGATCGTAACGGCGCGGAGGAAGTCGGCGGCGTCGCAACCGCTCGGCGTGACGGCGACCACGCGCGCTCTCAAAACGCCGAGGCATCCGATGAGGGAACGGTTGCAGGCGATCCGGCAGATCCGCGTCGCGTGCGGACTCGAGGAGCGCTCTTACTACGGCCCTTACGCGAGTCGGTTTCAATGGTCGCCGCCCGAGTTCGGACAGGCGCGCATGGCGGCGCTCGGCTGGTTGCTGAACATCGCGCAAAAACAGGACAAGGAAGCCGACTTCGTGAAGCGTCTCAAGTCCGCCGCGGACGCCGGTTCCGACCCGCGCGCGCTCTGGGATTGGTATGACCTCGCGGCGGTCCGCAACCAGATGCGCGCGTGTTATCGCGCCGCGTTCAAGATCGCGCGGGCCGCCCCGACCGACGTCGTCGCGCTCTGGGCTTATCTCTATCACTTGAGCAATCGCGAAAACGGCATGAATCCCGCGCTGCTCGGCAACGCCGCCCCGAACGGGCTGTTGAATGATCAGGCGAAGCCGCTTGCGCGCGACGAGCTCGAGTTCGCGCTCGCGTGCTACAAGACGTTGCGGACGCGACGGCCCGAGTGGGTCGAAATCGGCATCCTGAACAACGTCGTCGCCGAGCTGCGACGGTCGAAACGCGACGACGAGCGCAAGGCGATTGTCCGCGACGCCGTTGCGAACGCGAACGACCCGTCGTCGTTCGGCGCGATTTTGGGCTCGGCGGCTTCGGAGGGGGACGTCGACGTCGTGCTCGAGTTGATCGACCGCGCCGATCGATCGCCGGGCGACCAATTCAATAACTTGCTCGGATCGCGGTACACGAACTTCGGTTTCGTCGACAACACGCAGACGATCGGCAAGGCGATGGCGGTTCGCACGGGACCAAAGAAGCATGAGGACATCGTCCGCTTGCTCGAACGGATGCTCGCGGCGCGCCTGCGTCACCTCAAACCCGGGCGCGCGGCGGGCGCGTCGATGAGCTCGCCGTATGGTCGCAACTACATCCAGATTTGGACGAACGCAAAGAGTGCTCGCAACGTCACCGTGGACTTCCCCGCCGCGACGTCGATGTTCGAGTCCGGCGACATCCAACTGCTGCGGACCGCGTATGAGATCTACAAGCGCGACGACCTCGTCAGCGACCTGACGTCGCGGTTTCGGAAGTCGTCGACCACGGGGACCGAGCTCGAGCGCCTGCGGAACTCGATCGCGCTCGCGGCGCTCTGCTGGTGGAGCGAAGATAAGGACGAGGCGCTGACCGCGATGACCCGCGCCGAGGCGCTCTCGAAGGGCGACCCCGAGACGAGGATGCAGCTTGCCGAACTGCTCGAGCGACGGGGCGATTTGAACGAGGCGCTCGCGATCGTCGACGCAACCGAGCCTCTCGACACCGGCTCGATGCGGCAGCGCGAGACCTCGGCGCTGCGGCTGTCGGTCTCGACGGGAAATATCGAGCGCGCGCGGAAGGCGGCGGAGCGGTTGTTCGGGCTCCGGCTCGACACCGACACGCAGATCCAGCTCGCCGCGCAAATGAACCAGCTTGGCATGCACGAACTCGCCGAGACGGTGTTGGCGCGGGCGCGTCGGCGCGCGGGCAATAGGTCGGCGTCGCTCGCCGGATTGATGGCGCAGTATCAGTCGCAGGGCAAAGGCGACCAGGCGATTCAGATCGCGCGGCAGATTTTGCGGCGCGCGCCGACCTCGCAGATGCTGCCCAACTATTACAACGAGGACGAGCAGTATCGCAAGCAGGCGATGCAGGTGTTGGCGCGCTCGAACAAGCTCAAGGAGCAAATCGCGCGGCTCGAGGAGCAAGCGAAGGCGACGCCGGGCTCGCTTGCGTTGCGGCAGGCGCTCGTCGATTTTTACGAGGCCGCCGGCGAGGGCGAGAAGGTCAAAAACGAGCTGAACGAGCTCGTCAAGCTGAAGCCCGACGACATGAAGCAGCGCTACCAGGTTGCGTACCGACTGAGCCAGTCGGGCGACAACGAGGGTTCGCTCGAACATTATCGGGTGATCTTCAAGAAGGAGCCGCGGCTGCTGACGCAGAACTTCTGGGTCGTCACCAACGCCTTCACGCAGGCGGGCAAATACGAGGACCTGCTCAAGTTGGTCGACGATCTCGAACCGTCGTCGTTCTCGAATTCGTGGGAGGTCGCGAACATCCTTTCCAATTTGCTCGCGAACCCAAAGACGCGCGACCGCGGCGTCGCGATGTTCCGCAAGTTTTGGAAAGGGATGAAAAACGACCGCGAGTCGCTGCTGACGAACATCCAAAATGAGGAGGTCTGGCAGCTCCCCGAGATTTACGCCTCGGCGCGCGAGTCGGTGCTGCCGAAGGAGGACGGCGAGGACGTCGAGCCTTGGCGTGGCTTGGAGGGGGGGCTCAACTTCAGCGGCGCGGGACGGATCACGACGTCGCTGTCTCGATTGATCGACTGCGCCGCCCGGCAGGGCAAGACGCGGGCGTTGACGCGCGACGTCGAGGCCGCGCTCAAACGCCACCCCGAATGGTACGGCGGTCAGGTGCTGCTCGGAATCTTGCAAATTCGAGCGAACGCGGTCGAAGCCGGACTCAAGACGCTCAAGACGGTCATCGAGAGCCGGAAGGACGACATGTCGAGCACCGTGGCGTGGGCGACGGCACAAGAGATCGACAACTTCGCGCAGGCGGCCGACCTCTGCGTCGCGCTCTATCAAAAGCAGTTCACCGAAGAGCAGCAATACATCGGTTTGAGCCTCTCCAATCGTCCCGCGCGGCCGCTGATCAACCTGTTCCAACGCATGGGGCGGCTCGACGACGCCCGCAGGTTCATTCTGAAGGCCGTCCGCGACAACGACAACGTATATATTTACTGGGATCCCGCGCAGGGGGCCGCGCGGCATGCGAACGAAGTCGGCGAGTTCGCCGACCTCATGCTCGACATCGGCTTCCCGGCGGATGCGATTAGGATGTTCGCCGCGGTCGCTGCCGAGGCCGACAAGATACCCGACCCGTCGCAAGGCCAATACTATTGGCCGACGAAGCAGCAGTTGATTCAGCAGGCGCGGCTCGGGATCGAGAGGTCGTTGAAGGGGCTCGACGCGGAGTCGCTCGGCAGGACGGTCGCGACGCTGTTGCAGCCGCGCGCACAAGTCTCCGACGATGAGCCGGCGCTCGACCTCGTCCTCTTTGTGCAGCCGCGCAACCTTGAGGAGGCGAGGGTTGTGAGCGTGCTCGCGCAGTCGGTCGAGTCGGCGTCGCGCGATCCGGCGTTGCGTGCGCGAATTCGCGAGACGACGGCAAAGTCGCTGCTCGATCGCCCGCTCGATTTATCGACGCGCACGGCGTTCGCGTTGTCGAGCCTGGCGGGGGGGTCAAACGCGGAAGTTGACGCCTCACTGGCCGCGCTCGAACAAGCGCTGCGCGCGTCGCCGCTCGAGGATTTGCCGACGGGCAAGCAGCCGAACGCTCGCCAACGAGTCGCGGCCGCGCGTCGGTTGGGCGTCTGGGTCGTCGCGCGCGAATGCTGGAAGCAGCCGCGACTTCGCAACGTCGGCGACCGGCTCGCCGCCGCGTCGCTTGAGGCTGCGCGCCGTCAAGTCGACCCGCTCTGGACGCTCGCGATGCTTCGCGAATGGGCGGCGCGCGACCTTGAGCTCGGCGACAAACCGGCCGCCGAGGCGAGGTATCGTCAGATGCTCGAATTCGTTCTCGAAAACCCGGCGGTTCGGCAGAGAAAGCCGAACGCCGCCGTCGTCGCTCCGGGCGCGATTCGCGCCGTCCCGCTCAGACCGGCAACCCCGGCCGCGTCGACGCCGACGAAGGCCAAAAAGACGGCCCTCGAACGGCGCGCTCGTCGGTCGCGACCTGATGCGACGTTGCGCATCGAGCGTTCGCGGCGCGGCTCCGACCGAGCGCCGGCGTTCCGTCTAATCCGCGCCGCGTATCAAGGCGCCGCGGCGAAGGCCGCCCCCGCCGTTCCGGCCGTGACGATCATTCCCTCGAGTCCCGCGACCGTCGTCACGACCCGACCGGGCGCCGCGACGACCGCGGCAAGGTCGACCGCGTCCACATTGGTCTCGATGACGACGATCGACCGCTTCAATCAGGCGGCGGAGGTCGCCGCGCTCGCCGCCGAGAACGGCATGATCCAATTCTCGTTGAGCGCGATCGTCGACGCTCTGAAGTCTGGACCTCCGGTCGGGTCGTCGCAGGTGAATTCGGCGTTTGCGCTCGCCGCCGCGACGAATCGCAATGTCATTCGAAACGGCGGCAACGACCCCGCGGTGGATCCCGCATTGATCGCGGTTGAGGTCAAGCTGGCCGAGCTCGACGCGATTTGGCGACGTCGAGGCGGCCCGGACGCCCAGGTTTATCAGGCGTTGAGCGCGATCGTGCTGCCCGATTCGCGTCCGCGCGAGGTCTTTCTCTATACGAACGACGGCGCGATGTTCCAGAATGACAACTTCTACCCGCCGGGACGCGCGGCGTCGACGGGTGCGTCGAGCGTCGCCGAGCGGCTTTGTCTGCGCGCCGTGCGGGCAGGCAAAGTCGACGACCTGAGGCGTCGAGCCGAGTCGCGTCGCGCGGGCGCCGAGCTGCCCGCGAATACTTTGCTCGCGATGCTGGGGCTGGCCGCGCGCGACGACGCGCTCGCGAACGAGGCGCTCGAGGCGCTCGCGAACAAGTTGAACGCCGGCGCGACGCAGGACGCCGCGCTCGCGGCAAGCCGGGCCGCGCTGCCCGGGCTCGATCGGAACGAGACCTCGGCGGCCGCGATGAACGTGATCGAGGCGGTCGAAAAAGCGCTCTCCGCGAACCAGCAATTCGAGGCGGCGATCCTGTACACGCGCGCGGCGCGCAGCCTCTTTCGGCAGGGCAAGGTCGAGCAGGGTCGCAAGCAGTTGACCGAGCTCGTCGAGTTGCAGAACCGCAGAGTCGCCGCGCAAGGCGGCTGGGGGCTCTATCAGCGGAAGAACAACTGGAGCAACATCGCCACCGAATACGCCCGCGCGGGCCGCTGGGACGACACCTGGAGCGCGCTCGGTGAAGTCGTCGATCTCCCGCCGTCGCCGAACGGCGATCCCTCCGTGACGGGTTCGCTCGCGAGGCTCGCCCGCTCGTTCGAAGCCAAGACCGCCGTCGATCGCTACAACCTCTTGAAAAAGTGGACGTTCCCGACCGCGCAGCGGCGCTCGCTGCGACTGCTTGCCGGCTCTCTCGGCGACCAACGCCCGCCGCGCGCCTTCGGAGTGGGCGCGCCCCCCGACGACCCGTCGACCTTGCCGCGACACGACGGCCTCGAGGGTCCGACGGTCTGGTTGATCGACGCCGCGCGCGCCTCGGGACAGCTCGACGCTCTCGCCGAAGACCTGAAAAAGCTCGCCGAGCAAAAGGTCGAGAACGCCGAAGCGATGTGGCTGATCGCCGAGGCGGCCCGCGGGAATGCGAACGTCGTCGCCCCGCAGGTCGAGGCCCTGATCGAGAAGCGCCGCAACGACAAGGAGAAGGCGAACGAATTCCTGCCCGGCAACGGCGACGCGAATCCACGTCGCGATGAGGAAGTCGCCGCCGAACTGCTCGCTTGCCAATGTCTGGAACGCTCCGAATTGACCGCGGTCGGCGCGCGGTTGGCCGAGAGCATCGCGCGATCGACCGATTTCGCGCAGCGATTGAAGCCGGCGATTGACCTGGCGCGGGCTCGCGAGGCGGGCGCAGGCGCGGTCGTTTCCCGCAACGACCCGGAGCTGTCGTTTTGGACGCCGGTCTGCCTCGAGGCGACCGCCTCCGGCGACGGTTCGCCGCGATCGACGATCTGGGTTGCGAGCGCGGGACACGTCGCGGCGTATCCCGCGCGCGGCCTTACGCTGCTCCTGCTCAAAACCCCCGTGACCGGCTCATTTGAGTTCAGCGTCGACATCTCGGAGTCGATCGCCGGGCTGACGTACGGCGGCGTCATGGTCCTTCCGTCCGGACCGTCGGCCGGGGCGGCGTCCGAGATCGGCCAGGATGGAGTGGGCGGCTTCGGCGGGAATTATTATCAATCGGAGGCTTCGAGGGCTTCGTCGTTTCGTCGCTGGACGCTCCGCGTCGAACCCGGCCTCGCTCGGTATTACATCAACAACGTCCTCGTGCACGAGGATCGAGCCGCAAGCGCCGCCGCCCCTTGGCTTGCGGTCGCGGCGCGTCCGGGCGGAATCCTCCGGCTGCGCAACCCCTCGTGGAAGGGCGCGGCGACGATCCCTGCCGAGGTCAAGCTGTGTCCCGGCGAAACTCTGGCGGGCTGGGACCCCTCGCTCTACGGCGAAACGAAGGTCGTG
Source organism: Planctomycetota bacterium (assembly GCA_021777845.1). Classification (GTDB taxonomy): domain Bacteria; phylum Planctomycetota; class Planctomycetia; order Isosphaerales; family Isosphaeraceae; genus JAJYDB01. The sequence continues at coordinate 5,972 of JAJYDB010000022.1, read as the reverse complement.
CTCACGCGCGAGTTGACCCCGATCCGGCAGGCTTACGAAATGACGTCGAAATCAAAACGACCCGAGGATCGCGACTGGTCCGCGCGCGACGGCGTGATCATCGGACGTCGCGGCGAGCCCTCGATCGCAAGCCGCCCCGCGCCCAGCCGCCTCGCGTACACGCGTCCCCTGCTCGCGGGCGACGTGCTGTCGTACGAATTCTATCACGAGCCGGGCGCGACGCATGTCGACCCGGCCTTGGGGCGGGTCGCGTTTTTGCTCGAACCGAAGGGGGTCCGGCTGCGACGGCTGGTCGACGAACCCGACGGCGATTGGACCGGCCTGTCCGCCGACAACGCGGTCGAGGTTCCGAACGAACGTCGCGGGCCGAACGCGCTCCCGCTCCGACCGAACGCCTGGAACGCCGTCGAAGTCTCGATGACGCAGGGCTCGGCGATCGTCCGACTCAACGGCGCGCTCATCTATGAGCACGCGCTCAAGGCGGGCGACGACACGGTGTTCAGCCTGTTTCACGATCGCAATGCGACCGAGGCGCGGGTCCGAAAGGTCGTGCTCCGCGGCGCGTGGGGGGCGGGGCCGGTTCTCAGCGGCACGGCCGACGCGTTCGCGTTTCAGACGTCCGATCGCTCCCTGGACGAACGGCTCGCGGCGCGGGTTTTGATTGGCCCCGAGGTCCTCGCCGAGAGCGCGGGCGACGTTGTCGAGCGCGCCCGCGCCCTCCCTCCCGCGCAGCGACTCGCGGCGCTGGAACGCTGGGTCTTGCCGTTCGAGGGGCGCGCCGGCGTACAGGTCGACGGTGTCTTCACGCCGACGAACCCCGTACCGGCATCGACGGGCGTTCGCGATCGCGCTCCGGCCGCCGCCGCGACCGCGCGACGAGTCTGGACCGGCGCGGAGTTGCGCTCGCCCGCGGTCGAGTGGGTCGCGGCGATGAAGGCGGCGGGCAGACTCGACGAACTCGCGGCGAAGGTCGCGAAGATCGCGACCCGCGACGAGTCGGAGCGACGCTCGCAACTTGCTTTACTCGTGATGGTCCGCGCGGCGCAAGGTCGCGATGCCGAACTCGCCGCGGGACTGAAGGAGTTGAGATCCTACGCCGCCAAACTCCGAAAAGAGGACGGCGAGTGGACGCGTCGGCCGCTCCTGATCGCGGCGATGTCCGCCGCCGAGCGTCCGTCGGCGCGCGCCGACGCCGTCGCTCTGCTCGACGCAGTCGTTGCCCCGCCGGAAAAAGAGGACGTCGGACTCCAATTCAATCGCGCGGTGTACAACGGCAACGGCGGCCGGCCGGCCGTCGTTTACGAGGCGCCCAACCGACTCTGGGACACGGTCGTCGCCCACGCGCGCAGCCTAGCCGAAGCAGGCGACGCCTCCTCGGGCTCGGATCCGAAGCCCGCCGCTCGCCCAAATCCGGCGTGGTGGTCCCCCTCCGCGCACGCGACCGCGAAGACGCGATCCGAAGGCTACCCCGCGCCCGATTGGACCGTCCGCACGGGCTCGATCGCGCATCGACCCGGCCACAACGACGACTTCTTGTATCTCAACACCCCGCTCCGCGGCGACTTCGAATTCGAGTGCGTCGTCTCGACCGGCCCGGCGCGCGACCTCGCCTTGCTTTACGGCGGAACGTCGGTCGCCCCGCGAGGCGACGACCGCAAGAAGGTCGAAGTCGCCGCGATCGGAAGCAACCCGCGCGCCCTCACCCTCGATACCCCGCTCGACGACGGCAAGACCGAGCGCCTCTTGAAGCTCCGCGTCCGCGACGACCTCGCAACCGTCACCCTCGACGGCAAGAAGGCGCTCGAGTTCTCGGTCGCGCCCGACGGCGATCCCTGGCTCGCTCTCTTCTCGCGATCCGCCCGGCGAGGCGAGGCGAAATCGTTCAAAATCGGCGGCCGACCGGTAATCCCGGAGAGCGTCGAACTCGCGAGCGCGATCGACCTCGCCGGCTGGTACGCCGACGTCTACGGCGAGTCCGCGCAAGGGGACAACGCCGACTGGGAAAAACGCGGCGACGAGATTTTCAGCCGCAAACTTAAGCCCGAGGACCGCGCCGGCAATCCCTACGGAGGCCGACGTCGGTTTAATCTCAATGTCGACTCGGAGGTCGAAGACGCTCCCGAACCGCCCGCCCTCCGCACCTGGCGCGAGTCGCTCCTCCAATATCATCGGCCGCTCTTTGAGGACGGAGTGATCGCGTACGAGTTCTTTTACGACCCCGGCAAGGCGATGGTCCACCCCGCGCTCGACCGGCTGGCGTTCCTCATCGAGCCCGACGGCGTCGCCACCCACCGGCTCACCGACGCCCCGCACGACCGCTCCGGCCTCGCCCCCGACAACCGCGACGTCGATCGCTCGATCCGACGCGGGCCGGCCGCGCCTCCGCTCAAAGCCCGCGCTTGGAATCAAGTCGCGATCGAAGTCAAAGGCGACGTCGCGACGATCCGACTCAACGGCGTCGAGGCGGCGCAACGGACGCTCGAACCCTCAAACCAGCGGACTTTCGGGCTGTTCCACTATCCCGAGCTCAGCGAAGTCCGGGTTCGTCGGGTGGTGATGACAGGGGCTTGGCCGCGGACGCCGCCGCAATCCGCCGATCTCAACCCGCCGACGACCTCGAAATGAGCCGCCCCGCGTCCGACCCCGATCTTCACTGCGATGCACGGGCCGCCGGGACGTCGCGGGAGTATCGTCGGACCTCGTCGCGCGGTTAAAATCAAGCTTCACCTAAACTTGAGTCGCCCCGCGAGGGTTTTTCGCGATGCATGCCTTGGACCTGCTCTTACGCGAGCGACATGCCGCCCGGCCGTTTGTCGCGGTATTCGGCGACGACGCGTATCTGCGGCGCGAGTCGATCGCGACCCTCGCGCGGATGGCTTCGGAAGGCGAGGACGAGCCGATCGAGCCTTTGCGGTTCGCGGGCGATCGCGCCGCGCTCGCCGACGTCCTCGACGAGCTGCGCACCTTGCCGTTCCTCTGCGGGCGTCGGCTTGTCGTCGTCGAGGACGCCGACGCATTCGTGACCGCCCATCGCTCGGAGCTCGAGTCGTATGCCGAACGACCGAGCGAAACCGGCATGCTCATCCTGTCGCTGAAGCAGTGGCGTTCGAACACGCGGCTGGCCAAAGTCGTCGAGAAAACCGGCTTGGCGGTCGATTGCTCAACGCCCCCCGAACGCGACCTCCCGCTCCGATTGACGGCGTGGTCAAAGGCGCGCCTGGGTGCCTCGCTCGACGCCGACGCCGCGCGGCTCCTGCTCGACCTCGTCGGACCCGAGATGGGCCTGCTCGCGTCCGAGCTCGAGAAGCTCGCGATCGCGGTCGGCGAGACCAAGAGGATCGGGCGCGTCGATGTCGCCCGACTCGTCGGCGCGGGTCGAGTCGAGACGATCTGGAAGGCGATCGAAGCCGCGACGACCGGCCACCCGCGGGAGGCGCTCGAAGACGTCGACCGCTTGATGGCCGCGGGCGAACATCCCGTCGGACTCTTGGCCGCGATCAGCGCCAGTCTCCGCAAAGTCCATCACGCCGGACGCTTGCGCATCGCCCGCATCGAGCTCCGCGAGGCCTGCCGAGTCGCGGGAATCCCCCCCTTCGCCGCCGAGAAAACCGGCGCGCAGCACGCGCACCTCGGCCCGCGACGCGTCGACGACCTCCCCGACACGCTTTTAAAGGCAGACCTCGATCTCAAAGGCGGCTCCCCCCTGCCCCCGCGCTTCGTGATCGAAAAACTCTTCGTCGACCTCGCCCGCCCGCGCTGATCGTCCGGGCGGCCGAGAGCCTCCGCGATCATCCTCAAACACCGCCGCGGCCGAGTCCCCAATCTCGGCGGAAGTCCTGATCCTGCTTGCGGACGGCGACGCAACGACCTACGATCATGACCGAACGCCGCGTGACGTTCGCGCAAGGGCGACGCGAGGATCCGGTCCTTGGGCGTCGATACCTCGATTGAGGGGACGCAGCCTCGTGGGCGAAACGCTTGTCGCCGATCTGGGGATCGGACCTGATATCTGGCTGTTCCTCGCCTTACTGGCGTGCGTGACGCTGTTCTTCAAGTTCGGCCGCTTTTGGAGCATGCGGAACCTCGACCTGCTGCTGCTCTTCGCGCCTGCTCCCGGCATGATGGTGCTGGTCGGGCACGGCGTCTCGCCCCCTTGGATCGCGTTTGTCTGGCTGTTTCTCGGCTCGGGTCTATGGCTGCTGCGGTGCCTGCTCGACCTGGGGCTGGCGCGGCGTCCCCTGCTCGAACCGAACCTGAACGCCTGGGGTCTGGCGACGCTCTCGATCGGCATCCTTGGCCTCTTGCTTGCCGAGACCATCAGCCTGCCCGTCTCCGAGGGAGCGAAGCGGAATCCCGCCGAGACCGTGCAGCGAGATCACCCAACCACCGAGTTCGAAGGGCAATTGGGCGCCGCGCCGCGGCGAATGCTCGCCCTCGTGCCGCTCTCCGACTCGCTCAAGTCGAGTCCGCCGCAGGTCATCTTCGCGCGGGTGCTCGCGATGCTCGGCCACGTCGCGATCGTGATGGGTCTGTTCGGGATCGGACGCATCCACTTTGAGAGGCCGATCGCGGGGCTGGCGGCGGTCGCGTGTTACCTGCTGCTGCCTTACACGCGGATCGCGGTCGTCGATGCCGGACAGGTCGTGCCGGCGGCATTGATCACCGCTGCGATTCGTTACTACGACCGGCCGATGACGGCGGGCGTCTTGGTCGGACTGGCGGCGGGCTGGATGCCGGCTTGCCTGGGACTCCTGCCGCTTTGGGCCGGTTTCTATCGGCAGGCGCGCGGGATGCGTCGCTTCGCGGAGGCGGCGGTCGGCGTCGCTCTCCTCTGCGGGGCGACGGCGTGGCTCGTGCCCGACCTCGCGCATTGGGCCCAGTCGCTCGGAGCGCGGACACTCGCCGAGACCGGACTCTGGCCGGGTGTGAACGCGCCGCGTGCCGGCAGCTTTTGGACCGGCATCGACGCCAGCTATCGCCTGCCGGTCCTCGTCTTGTACGTCGCGCTCGTCGTCGTGACCACGATCTGGCCGCGCGACAAGAATCTCGGCGAGCTCATCGCACTCTCCGCGGCGATCTTGATCGCGAGCCAGTTCTGGTATCTTGAGGCCGGCGGCACGCTCGTATTACTCTACTTGCCGTTGCTGGTCTTGATCATGTTTCGTCCGAATTTGGCGGCGAAACGTCCCACGCCGCGCGTGGTCGCCGCGAAGCCGGAAGAAGCCGCGGCGTCGCTCGCGCGCCAGCTGCCGACAACTCCGCTCCACCCTGCCCGATTCCAGTAAAGTCCGAGGCGAGAGACGATGGAATTGACGTACGACTTTCTTGCGAAACGCATCGATCACTCGCTGCTCGCTCCACAAATGACCGACGCCGAAATCGCGGACGGATGCCGGTTGGCGGCGCGTTATCGGACGGCGAGCGTCTGCGTGAAGCCGCACGCGGTCGCCCCGGCGTCCTCGATTTTAAGCGGCACGGGCGTCGCGGTCGGCACCACCGTCGGCTTCCCGCACGGCGGGCACGCAACCGCGGTGAAGGTGTTCGAGACGCGGCGGGCCGTCGTCGCGGGCGCGGTCGAGATCGACATGGTGATCAACATCGGTTGGGCGCTCGGCGGTCAGTGGAGTGGAGTCAAAGACGACATCTTCGATGTCACGCGCGCAGCGCACGACGGCGGGGCGCTGGTGAAAGTCATCTTCGAGAACTGTTACCTGAACGACGACCAAAAGACGAGGCTCTGCCACATCTGCGGCGAAGTCGGCGCCGACTACGTGAAGACGTCCACCGGCTACGGCACCGGCGGAGCGACGCACGACGACCTCCGGCTCATGCGTCGCGAGTCGCCCGCACGCGTGAAAGTGAAGGCCGCGGGCGGAGTTCGGACCCTCGACGCCGCGCTCGCCGTCGTTGAACTCGGCTGCGATCGAATCGGAGCCAGCGCGACCGCGGCGATCCTCGACGCATGGACGGCC
>JAJYDB010000260.1 GCA_021777845.1 Planctomycetota bacterium | reverse complement strand
GGCGCGTGCAGATAGGGTCACGCGTCGGCGACTCCGACCCTTACCGGGATTCGCAACCTTCACGAGCAGTCGGACCGACCCGAAAATCTCCACCGTAATTCGTCGCCAACGTTGAAATCGACCCCGTTCGATCACAAAGCACGTCTTTTGAGCCTCGCTCGGCGCTGCGTTGCGAGTGCGAAAAACTCAACGAAGCGTGCGCGGACGCGTTCCGAAAACCGCGAAGTGAACCGCGAACGTCGTGGTCTCGAACGCTCCGCGATCCGGAGGACCCTGGCCCAAGCTCGCGGCAAGGGACTGGAGTCGATGCAACACTTCCTCGACGTCGATTCGGTAGCATTCATCGGGCAAGTGCCATTGAGCGCTCACGGCTCCAACCTTTCTTGACGTGTGCACGTCGGGGCCGCGGATCGAGCGGACTCAACGAACCACGATTAGGCCCTCAGGTTGCGCAAGGATCCCCGGCGGCTCATCGTCGAACGCCTCCGTCCCCTTGAGCCGCGCGTTGTTTATCGATACGGTGGGTCCCCCGCGGGCCACAAAGGAGGCTGTCCACATGATCGCGACGCTCGTGATCGCAACGATACTGTCTGCGACATCAACGGCCGACGACGCCGGTCCGACCACGGAAGGCGTGCGCGCCGCGATATCGAAGGCCCTACCGCCGATTGTAAAGAGCGTCGAGGAGTATCCGAAGCACCGCGACTGCTTCTCATGCCACCACCAGGCGGTGCCCGTGTTCGCGCTGACTACCGCCCGCGCACGCGGCTTCGACGTCAAGCCCGAGACGATCGCCGCCGCGGTCGAACACACCGAGGCCGACCTCCGCACGGAGCTCGACGCCTACAAAAAGGGCAATGGCCAGCCCGGCGGCGTCACGCGTGCCGGCTACGCGCTGTTCACGCTCGAGGCGGGCGGCAAAAGGCCCGACGAAGTCACATCCGCCGTCGCCTTCTTTCTGCGTCAACGCAACGCGTCGGGCGAGCGCTGGCGCACATCGTCGAGCCGTCCGCCGTCGGAAGCGAGCGACTTCACCTCGACGTATCTCGCGCTCCGCGCCCTGGCCGTTTATGGTCAAAACGAGCCCAAAGTCGAGATCGCGCAGCGCGTCGAAAAGGCGCGCCGTTGGCTCGAAGCGACGTCGCCCAACGACACCGAGGACCGCGTCTTCAGGCTGCTCGCGCTTCGTCAAAGCTCGGCGTCGCACCCGACGATCCGCGCGGCCGCCGACGCCTTGCTCGCCACGCAGCGCAAGGACGGCGGGTGGTCGCAGCTTGACGGCGGCACGTCCGACGCCTACGCGACCGGCTCAGCGCTCGTCGCCTTACACACCGCGGACATAATCGCGACCGACGACCCGCGCTACCGACGCGGCCTGCGCTTCCTCATCGCCGACCAACGCCCCGACGGCACCTGGTTCGTCCACTCGCGCAGCAAGCCGTTTCAGCCGTATTTCGAGAGCGGTTTCCCGTACGGCAAAGATCAATTCATCTCGATGGCTGCGAGTTCTTGGTCGCTCGCCGCGCTCGCGCTCGCCTCTCCGAAGCCCTGATCTCGCGGTTCTCAAAGTCAGCGTTTCCCCACGCGCGTCTGTACTTCCACCCGGTTCGCGATTACACACGATTCAACATGCATCTAAGTGATTGGTCGGCCGCGGGTTTCAACGATTCTGGTCGATAACCAACGGTGGAGTAACTCCACACTCCGGGCCGGATGGCCGGGAATTCACCATGTCTTGCGCTCGGATTCTTCAATCCGCGGCGCCGGTCTTAGGCTTCTCCGCGCTCTTGCAACCGGCGCGCGGCGACGAGCCCAAGCCCAAAGCCATTCTGACAGGGTATCAGGGTTGGGTGAATGAAGCCGACTTTTCGCCCGACGGTAAGTCTCTCGTCTCTGTCGGCGATGACAAGACCGTTCATCTCTGGAATCTTGCGACCGCCAAGCAACGCCTCGACTTGAGGCACACCAAGGAATTGTATAGCGCGGCCTATTCTCCAGACGGAAAGCTGCAGGCTGTGGCGGGGAAGGAGAGATGGATCACGCTCTGAAATCCCGCGAACGGTGAGAAAAGATCGGAACTCCCGACAGGGAGGCGTTCGGAGGACACTTGGGGGCGCGATCGCTTCGGAAGGAGGCCGGATTACAGCGCCGTGAGAGGGATTGTTTTCTCGTGGGATGGCGGGAAGCTCATCGCATTGGACGCCGGTTGCCTGGTCCTCATGGTCAATTTCAAGAAGCATCCGCTTCCCTTATTTTTTTACACAATAAAATGTGTGGATTCTTACTGTGCGACGACCGCTTTTTCGCACGAGGGCAAACTTGCGACGTCCTGTGGGGGGGAAGCAGGCGGGGCCTCATGGCGGTCCGATCAAACATCGCTTCATTACGATATGCCGAGTAGACAAAATGATGAAACAACTTGCCTTTGTACCGTATCAAGCACCACTCGATCTGCCGGAAGCGAGAACGCTCAGGAATTACGCGAAGATCGGAAGCGCTCTCGCGTTCTATCCCCACAGCCGGCTGCTCGCTTCGGGGCACGACGACAGCGAGATCCGACTTTGGGACGACGGCGAGTATAAGTCGCGTCTCACCATGAAGGGGCACCGGAGCGAGGTGCATAGCCTGCATTTCTCGCCGGATGGTCAGTTGCCGGCATCCTCGACGTGTGACGGTACTTTCCAGATCTGGTATGTCGCCTCAGGGCTCGAGCCCGCAACCGTAAACGCCAAGGATCTCAAAATCATGCAGGTCCGCTTCTCGCCTGACAGCCGAACCTTGGCCGTGGCAAGAGCGAAGACCATCGAGCACTGGGACCTCAACGCATGGATCAAATCACAAGCGGGCCACGATCCCGAGAAGTTTAAACCGCAAGACGCCCGCGACCGCAAGCGGAAATAGAATGCTCACGCGCGCTCAAGGCCGCGCCGAGTCGGGCTACTTCGCGATAGAATCTTTGTGCTCCATGCGGAGGTTCCGGCCGTACGCGTCCATCGTGACAACGCGACAGTGCCCCGAGTACCTTGAGTCGACGTAGTCGAAGCCGACGACCCATCCCTCGATTCCGCGGTGCGTGTCGCGACTCACGACTCGGGCCAAGGGCCGTAGACTATTGTGTCGCATTTTGAGCCAAAATTCGCGGTCGCCGCGCTCGATCGACTCCGACTGCAACTTCGAGAGGTCCGGCGGCACGAAGTCAGTGTAGCCGTTGTCGCGCACAAACCTCTCGGCGATCGCAACGGCCTCCTTGGCATCGATCGGAGTCGCGTCCAGCCGCGGCGGGCGGGCCTTCTCCGCAGGTGTGCTCGGAGCCGGCATCGGCTCAAACGGCACCGACTTCGGACTCATCGTCGGCAGGGTCCGGTTGGTCTCAGGCCGACGACTCTCGCCGCATGCAGTCACGAACACGACGAGAATTGCGAGCTGTGTTCTACACATCCCGACACCTCTCGACCTGTGCATCCGATCGCAGCGCACCCACGATTTTTTCGTTCAGAACCACCGACGATTACCATGGTCGCAAGGATGCCGACGGTCAAACACGTCTAGCTTCATTCTGCGTTCTCTCCCATCCTTCCGCAATCGAGCAGTCAAACATCGGCCGGCCATAGACTTCGCATCGCTTACCACTATTGACCAAATTATTAAGTTAAATTCCCGCCCTCTCAATCACTCCCGAAAGGATGGCCGAAGTGATCATGTTCCGGTCCCGCCCGCACGGCGACGGTTCTGCTCATCGACGCGGTTTTACGCTCATCGAGCTGCTCGTGGTGATTGCAATCATCGCGGTCCTGATCGCACTTTTGCTGCCCGCGGTGCAGTCGGCGCGCGAGGCTGCCCGTCGCGCCCAGTGCATTAACAACCTCAAGCAGCTTGGCCTCGCCGTCCACAACTATATTTCGTCGAACAACTGCTTCCCGCCGCTCGTTCAGAACATCCCGGCGGTGAATCCGTACGGCGATCCCTGGCCGCTCGACTGGGCCGCGTCGCTGCTCAACCAGATGGAGCAGTCGTCGATGTATAACGCGCTGAACTTCTCGCTCTCAGGCGCGATCGGTACGCCGCCGAACACCACGGTCCTGTACGCGAAGATGAACACCATGATCTGTCCCTCCGAGGACAAAACCAGCGCGGCGTGCGGGCTGGGGCAGGGAGGCGCCGGTTACAAGAGCTACGTCGCGAACATCGGCGGCCCGCCCAACATCAACGCCTGGAGCGGTATCTTCGCGCCGATGAATTCGAGCAACACCGGCAGTTCCTCGGGCTACACGAACGGCAACTCCGGCGTCGTCGGCCTGCAATCGGTCTCCGACGGCACTTCGAACACCTCGATGTTTAGCGAAGCCCTCATCGGCAATGGTCCCGCCGCGAATCAGATCACCATCAGCTTTGGCCGACGCCTCACCACGTATCTGTTCCAAAGCGGCATGAACCTGCCCCCCGACCAGGGCCCCATCGGCGGCGCCGCCGCCCTCCAGTTCGTCAATACTTGCAAGAATCTCCCCGGCACCACCCCCGGCTTCGGCGGTCTCCCCCCCGGCAGCGGCAATTACTGGATCCTCAGCAACGCCGGCTGCTGCTTGATCTTTGACTCCTACAACCACTGGATGCCGCCCAACACCCTCGGCTGCGACAACGCCAACGACGGCAACACCGGCGGTTATGCCTCCGTTCAGGACGCCATCCCTCCCAGCAGCAACCACCCCGGCGGCGTCAACACCGGCATGGCCGACGGATCCGTCCGGTTCATCAAAAACTCGATCGGATACCAGGCCTGGTGGGGTATCGGCACCCGCAGCGGCGGCGAAGTCATCAGCGCCGACTCGTTCTAAATCCACCCGATACGCGACGCGCCGCAAACCGCGCGCGATCGCGTCTCGTTACTCGACCTGGTCTCGATGATTCTGAATCTCCCACGACAATCAAAAGGACGACCAATGCTTAGTAAAACTCAATCTCTTGCCGCGGCCGCACTCCTCGTCTCGGCTTCGTTTCTCTCGTTCGCGGGCTGCGACTCCGGCGGCGGGGGCGGAGGAGGAGCCGGCGGAGCCGCTGAACAGACACCGGAACAGAAGGCCCAGCTTGAGGATATGAAGGCTAAAATGCTCAAGGACGCAAAAGTCAAACCTCGCTGACACGCAAGCGACACCCCAATCGGCCGAGGGCGCGATGATCCTGGATCGACCAAACCGGCGAACTTTGGTCGTTTGCGCCTTGGCCGCGATCCTCGCCTTGCTTGCGTTGTACGCTCGCCTCAAACCGGACCCGGAACGCCTCCGGGCTCGCGCCCAGGCCGAGTACAACGCAGGCCGCTTCGTCGAGGCGCAGAGCGTGCTCGACCAGCTCACGCGGTTCTCCTCTCCTTCCGCCGCCGACCTCATGGTTCGCGCCCAAACCGCGCGCGCACTCGGTCGTACCAACGACGCTCTCCGCGACTGGGCCGCCATCCGAGCTGACGACCCCCTCGGACCTACCGCACGCTTCCTCGCCGGCCGCGAGCAGGTCGCCCGCGGACGTCTCCGCGACGCCGAGGCCCTCTTCCTCGATATCCCCGATCAAAGCCCCCTCACTCCCCGCGCACTCCGTGAACTCGCTTACATTTACGCACTCCAACAACGCCTCGACCTCCTCGACGCCGCCTTCGCCAAACTCTCGGCCGCAGGCGAGCTCGACGACATGTCCCTCCTCCTCTGGAGCCGCATCCACTTCGGCAGTTGGGACACAGGCTCAGACCTCGCCACACTCGGCAAGGCCCTTGAAGCCGACCCGGACGACCGCCGGACCCGTCTCGCGCTCGCCTCCGGACTACGTCGCGCAGCCCGACTCGACGACGCCGCCCAACTCCTCATCGCCCTCCCTCAGTCCGACCCCGAAGCCCGCGCACTTCGCGCAGCCCTCGCATTCGACCGCGGCAACTTGGACCTTGCGGAATCCCTACTTGCCGATGGTTCTCCCAACCACCCCAAGCTCGCGCGACTCCGCGGTTCCATCGCGCTCGTTCAACACAATCCCCACGCCGCCGTCAATTATTTCCAAATTGCCTATCACGCAGGCTTACGCGACCGCGCCACGCTCTTCGGCCTCGCCAACGCGCTCAAACTCGACGGCGCAAACACCAATGCCGCAACATTTTTCAACGCCGCTCGCCGTATCGATGACCTCGGCACACTCATCCGCGAAGCCAATTCCACCGCCCTCGACCGCAGCCCAGACCTGCCAACCCGAATCGGCGTCGCATTCGCCGCCGTCCAGCGCAACCTTGAAGCACGAGCTTGGCTTAACTTAGCGATCCGCCGCGACCCCCTCGACCAAACCGCCCAACACGCCCTTTTCTTGCTCGATCACCCCAATTAAACCCCGTAGCCCCGACAATCAGACGTGAATCCGCAAGCTTAAGCCACCGACTCCACCGCTACAGTTCGCCTCATCAAAAACCAATCTTGGCCATGCGTTCTGTCGAGTAGCCGACGGTCAAGAAGACCAAGAATTGCGGCAAGACTCCAGACGAACCCTCACGCCCTATCATATTAGAGGGCTTGGGCTTGCCGCCGCATCGCCGGGCAAACGAGTGAACTTTCGCCGCGTCGATCCGCTGCCCTCGACAGGCGAATCGAGGAACTCGAAGTCGAGCCAAGCGACGTCGGCTCAGAATCAGTTCCATTCACGGAATCATCCAATGCCTGAGGTTGGATCGCGGCT
>JAJYDB010000021.1 GCA_021777845.1 Planctomycetota bacterium | reverse complement strand
TCGTCTCCTCCGCGCTCGCGGCCGGTCCGCTCATCCGTGGCGACCCCCGCGAGGCGGCGGTGTTCTATCCCGATCCCGAGATCGCCGCAATACGAAAAAGGCTAAAGTCGGAATCCAAAGCGAAATCGCGACTCGACTTGTGGAAATTTTTTCAAAACGGCCGGTTTCGTGGAAGTTCTTGCAAAAGGCGCGGGGGCTTTGGAGCGCAACGCGGCGGCGCGACGCCGGCGTCGGTCACGAGCGCGGATCGAGTCGATCGGCCAGGCCGCGGACCTCGGCGGCGAGTCGCGCGTCGCGGAGCGCCTCGAGGCTGCGCGCCAGTCCGGCGATCGCCTCGAAGAAAGGGCGGTTGGCGGTACGGTCGCGCGGCAGTCGGCCTCGAAATCCGAGCGGGATCGCGGCGCGGCCGAGTTCGACCGCGTAGCCGTAATGCCCGCGCGCAAGCACGGCGTCGCGTTGGTCGTCGAGCGCGATCGCGCCCAAGGCCGCGTGGACCCACAGGTTGTCGCCGCAGCCGTCGAGCGCGAACCGCAAGGCGTCGCGCGCGCCTTCGAAGTCGCCGTCGCGGCGCAGCTCGATCCCCTCCTCGTAATCAAGCTCGCGCTCGAAGACGCACGGAGGATGCACGAGCTCGAAGACGCCGGGTCCAACCTCGCGGAGTCCGATCGCGCCGCGACGTTGGCGGAAGTCGGGGCTCTCGCTGATCTTGGGTCGCGGTCCGGCGGCGGTTGGACGCGACCCGCGCTGCGTTGGGGGACGTCGCGGGCGGTCCGGCGGCGGCGTGGCGTTGTCGCCCGGACGAGGGCTGTTTCGACTCGATCGACGGGGAGGTTCCATAATGATGCGCGTGTGCCTGCGATGTTGCCCGATCCCTGATTCCGCGACGCCTCAGCATAACGGATTCGCGTCGCGACGTGGGGGTTGAAAATCGAGGCGGCGCGCGAAGTTGGCAGGCGAGGTCGCGCGGGACTTGATAGATTGGATAGTGAGGCGGCGCGCCGCGAGGGCGTCGGGACCTCGGGGCGGTTGGTTTGCAACGGATGGGAGGGCGTTGACGATGATCGATCCGACGCCGACCGAAGTCGACCTCGCCTCGAACCCGCGCGAAGTCGCGACAGAGACCGCGCTTGGGTTCGACCAGCACGTCGTGGTTTATGAGCGTCGCCGCGGCCGATCGGTGCCGTTGTGGATCCTGCTGCCGCTCTTGATGGCCGTGGCGTCGATTGCGTCGGTGTCGACCTGGCAGGTGTCGCGGCGAGTTTTGAGGGCGAACGCGCGCGCGCGGCCGGCCGCCGTTCGACCCGAGGTCGCCGCGCCGGTGACGTTCCTGGTCGATCCGCCCGCGCGCGGAGGCGACGACTCGTTGAGCGCGCCGAGCCTCGCGACGGAGTCGTTGGAGCCGTACGTGGTGCGTCCCGGCCCGATCTTGACCGCCGCCGCCGCGCCCGACGCCCCGCGCGCCGCACCAGCCGCGCTCGACGCGTCGAAGAACGCGGTCCGCCCGCCCGCGGTCGATGCGGCTGCGTTCGCCGCGCCCGAGCTTGCTCGCGTTGGGGCCGCGCCGGTTCAAGCCGCGCCGAGAGCCGCGCCGGTTCAAGCCGCGCCGAGAGCCGCGCCGGCTCCGGTGCTTGAAGTCGCGCCGCCCGCGCCGCCTCAAGCCCCGCCGGTGGCCGCCGCGCTCGCCCCCGCGCCGCCCGCCGACGCCGTCCGCGCAGGCGACGTGATCGAACAAACGCTGCGCGACGCCGCGCGGATCGCGAACGAACGCGGGCAAATCCGCGAACATATGGTCGAGCGCGCGCGCGAGGGGGCGGTCGAGGACCGTCGCGCGACCCTGCGTCGGCACGACTCCGAGCGCGTCGAGTTTCACCGCGGGTTGCGCGCGATTTTGGCGCAGACCGAGGCGTCGATCGAAGATCGCGCGGCGGCGGTCGAAGAGCTTTGCGAGCGCTCCGGCGACAAGGTCACGCCCGAGGTGCAACGGTCGTACGTGCGGGCCGCGGTGAACATGCCCTCGCGTGCCGAGACGCCGGTGATGATCCTGACCTACCGCCGCGCGGGGGTGCCCGAGCCGGTGATTTTGAACATTCTGGCGAACGAGCGCGACCGCGAACTCGGCGCGCGACGCGGGCCGCACACGCGCGACGACGTCCTGCTCTCCGCGGCGCGGATGATCGTGAAGACGCCTCCCCGCGGGCTGCCGCCGGTCGGCGCGAAGCCCCCTCCGCCGCCGACCCCCGACCCCAACGTTTCGACCGCTCGGACCGCCCCCGCGCATTGAATCCGTCCCAACCACGACGCCCTGTTCAGGAGGACCGATGAGAGAGAGACCACGACTGTCCGCGAGCGCTCTCGCGACGGCGGCGATCGCGCTGATCGTCGCCTCGGGCGCCGCGCTCGTCCGCGCCGACGACGCCCAATCCGCTCGGCCCGACTTGAAGTCGGCGCGGCCCGACGCGAAGGCGGTCAACGGAGAGGCGTCGACCTCCGCCGGACTCAAGCTGCTCTCCGAAGGCGACGCGCTCGCCGACAAGGGCGAGCTGAACCAGGCGGTGCTGCTCTACAAGCAGGCGTTTGAAAAATTGCTGCCGAGCTTGCGCCGCATCCCGTTCAAGCACGAAGTGAAGAAGGACGTCACGAAGCGCGAGAAGTTGAAGGACGTCGTGCTCAAAGATCTCGACGAGGACAAGCCGGGGGCGACTTTTCACGACTATGAGCTCGGCCTGAAGGCGCTCGGATTTCTGCCGCGCGACTTCGACCTCAAGAAAGCGCTCGTTGATGTTTACGCGGAGGAGATCGCGGCGTTTTACGACCCGAAGACCAAGACGATGCACCTGATCGAGGAAACGGCCGAGAAACTCAAGAAAAAGCCGGGGCTGCTCGAGCGTTTGATGGGCAAGAAGGAGGGCTTCGACAAGGACGAGAACAAGACGGTGATCGCGCACGAACTGACGCACGCGCTCGCCGACCAGCACTTCGACCTCGACGCCCTGCACGTGCAGGTCCGCGGCGACGACGACCGCGAGGCGGCACTTTCGGCGTTGATCGAAGGCGAGGCGACGCTCGCGATGATGGGCGCTCAGATGCAAGACTGGGACGGCGCGCAGACGGTGAAGCTGCCCGCGGAAAACATGGGTCGGAGCTTCGGCCTGCTCGGCCCGTTCTTGCCCTACGGCGGCGGGAAGGCGCTGCGCGACGCGCCGCCGCTGCTCGTTGAGACGATGATGTTCCCGTATTTGCGCGGGATGGTGTTCTGCGCGTCGCTGGCCAACAAGGGGGGTTGGGACGCGATCAACGCCGCGTACGACGACCCGCCGCGCTCGACCGAGCAGATCCTCCATCCCGAGAAGTACAAGGATCAGCCCGACCCGCCGACGTCGATCGACCTCGGCAAGCTCGAGGCGCCCGCGGGCTGGCGCGAGATCGGACGGAACGTCGTCGGCGAGCTTCAGCTGGGCATCCTGCTGCGGAAACAGAGCGGGAAGCGGGTCGCGGAGGGTTGGGACGGCGATCGTTACGCGGTCTTTGAGGGGCCCGACGGCAAGCTCGGCCTCGTTTGGCTCGTGACCTGGGACGCGGAGCGCGACGCGCGCGTGTTCGCGAAGGCGTACGCGCGGTTTCAGTCGGGCAAAATCGGCCAAGAGCTCGGCGACTTCGACCCGAAGGCGCAGCTTTCGCTGCGTCGCGCGTCGAAGGGGGCGTCGTACGCGGTTGATCGCAAAGGGGTCGACGTCGCGATCGTCGAGGGCTTCCCGGCCGAGGCGACGTCGAAGCTGATCGAGGCGGCGTTACGGGCGAAGAAGAGCGAAACGCCGGGTCTGAAGCCGAAGTCGGAGAAGCCGGCCGCGCGGAAAGCCGCGTGACGCGCCGCGGTCGAGAGGGCGTTGCGTCCAGGGAGGCGGAGAGCGATGCGCAGGCTGGGGGTGATTGTCGTCGTGCTCGGATGCTGCGGATGGCCCGCGCGCGCGGCGGCCGGGCCGGGCGACGAAGGGCTGGTCAGGAACCCGCTGGCGCTGGCGAGGTTGGTCGAGGTTGAGGATCTGGAGCGCGAGATCCAGCGGCTTGAGGACGGCGTGAAGATGAAGCGGCCGCACCTCGCGGCGTCGAAGCGTCTGCAACGGCGCGGGGCGGTCAGCGACGCGGAGGTTGAGCGCGAGGAGTCCGACCTCCGTTTCGACGAGTCGCGTCTGGCCGAGACGCGAGCGTTTCGCGAGCTGAAGCAGTACGAGCTTGAGGTGCTGATCGGGAAGCGCGCGGTCGACGATCGCGAGTCGTTTCGGCTTGTGCTGGCGTGGCTCGAAGGGTCGGAGGAGATCGCGCGGGTCGACGCCGAGCACAGGGCGTACGAACTTGAGCGCGAGCTGTTCCTGCTGAAGCGGAACGCCGTCGGTCGGGTTGAGGCGCAGATCGTGGCGATCAACGAGGCGCAGGCGCGGGCGACGCTGGCGTTGAGTCGCACGCGGACGGCGCGGGTCCGAATCGAAATCGCCGAGCGCGCCGGCGACCCGGCCCCGAAGACGGCGCGCTATCGACAGATGGCGGTCGGCTACCAACATCTGCGGGTCGCGTATGCCGAGGCCGCGGTCGAGACCTGGCGGAAACGGCTCGCCTACACCGCCGGGCGCGTCGAGGCGGGGGTGATGAGCCGCGACGACGAGCGCACGGTCGCCGAGGCGCTCGCCGACGCCGAGTCGATGCTGAAGCGCGAGCGCGACGACCTCGAGACGCTCAAGAAAGCGCCCCTCGACGCCGACCCGAAGCCGTTGCCGGGCCGGAAGCCGGCGTCAAGGAACAGCGTCGCGCTTCAGTCGCAGCTCAAAACCGCGCCGGTGTCGGCCGAGGTGGCGAGCTTCGCGTAGCGCGCCAGCCAGCCGCGGGTATACTTCAGCGGGCGAGGCGTCCAGGCGGCGCGTCGAGCGGCGAGTTCGTCGTCGGAGAGACGGACGTCGAGCCGGCCGTTCGGGATGTCGATCGCGATCAGGTCGCCGTCGCGAATCAAGGCGATCGGCCCGCCGACGGCGGCTTCGGGGCTGACGTGCCCGATCGAAGCGCCCGCGGTGCCGCCGGAGAACCGGCCGTCGGTGACGAGGGCGCACAGCTCGCCGAGTCCGACCCCTTTCACGGCGGTCGTCGGCGCGAGCATCTCTTGCATGCCGGGCCCGCCGCGCGGCCCCTCGTAACGCACGATAATCACGTCGCCGGCCTTCACTTTGCCGAAGACGATGCCGTTGTAGGCGTCCTCCTCGCTCTCGAAGATGACGGCCGGCCCGGTGTGGACGAGCATCTTCGGCGACACCCCCGCGGTTTTCACGACGGCGCCCTTGGGCGCCAGATTCCCGGTCAAAACGGTGAGGCCGCCGGTTTGCGAATAGGCGTTCGGGACGGTCCGAATGACGTCGAACGCGTCGAAGCCGTCGTCGTGCGCGGCGGGCACGAACGACTCGGAATAACGCGCGTGGGTGCGGTCGCCGTAGGTTTCGTCGGTGAGGACCGCGACGTCGGAGTCGTCGTCGCAGGCGTCGAAGCCGCCGCCGCGGGTCGATCGGACGCCGCCGGGCCGGACGCCGGCCCAACGCTTCGCGGTCGCGCTCGCGGCGTGCGAGCGGACGTCGAAGGTCTCGATGTTCGCGCCCAACGTCGCGCCGCTCACGGTCGGGGACGAGACGTCGAGCAGGCCCGGCGCGCCGCGCGTCAGCTCGCCGAGAATCGTGTGGATCCCCCCGGCGCGGGCGACGTCCTCGACGTGATACCCGCTCGACGGCGCGACCTTGCACAGATTCGGCGTTCGCTTGCTCAAAGCGTCGATCGCCGCGAGGTCGAAGTCGACCCCCGCCTCGCGCGCCATCGCCAGAATATGCAGGACCGTGTTCGTGCTGCCGCCCATCGCCATATCGAGGATCATCGCGTTTTCGAAGGCGGCGCGGGTCGCGATCTCGCGCGGCAAGAGCCCGTGCCCAGGCCCGAGCTTCCCGAAGGCGCGGGCCATCGCGACGACGCGCTCGGCGGCGTTTCGATACAGCGTCCGACGCTCGGGCGAGGTTGCCAAAATCGTGCCGTTGCCCGGCAGCGCCAGCCCGATCGCCTCCGCCAGGCAGTTCATGCTGTTCGCGGTGAACATCCCCGAGCAACTGCCGCACGTCGGGCACGCGGCCTTCTCGATCGCGTCGAGCTCCTCCGCCGAGATCTGCCCGCTCTGACGCTGCGCCCCGGCCACGAACGCGTCGATCAGGTCGACCGTGCGGCCGTCCTCGGTCTTGCCCGCCTCCATCGGCCCGCCCGAAACGAAGATCGTCGGGATGTTCACCCGCAGCGCGCCCATGAACATCCCCGGCACGATCTTGTCGCAGTTCGGGATGCAGATCATCGCGTCGAACCGGTGCGCTTCGATCATCGTCTCGACCGAATCGGCGATCAGCTCGCGCGAAGGCAGCGAGTACTTCATCCCCGCGTGACCCATCGCGATGCCGTCGTCGACGCCGATCGTATTGAACAAGAACGGCACCCCGCCCGCGGCGCGCACGCATTCCTTGATGAAGTTGCCGACCTCTTGCAGGTGAACATGTCCCGGAATGATGTCGACGTGGCTGTTGCAGATCGCGATGAACGGCTTGTCCCAATCGCCCTCGCCGACGCCGGTCGCGCGGAGGAGGCCGCGGTGGCCGGCGCGGGAGTCGCCGCGTTTGATGGTATCGGAGCGGACGAATGAGCCGGGAGCGCCGGCGTTGTTACCCTCGGACATTGCAGCCTCGATTGCGAACGTTGCGCGAACTCGACCCCGCTGGACCCGACGACCCGGCGCGGACCGCGCCGCGCGGTCGCACGACGCCTCGATCTTAACATCAATTGACCGCGCGCGGCAAAAGCGTGCGTCTTTGAATCGCGTGCGGGGCGGCGCGCGCCCACCCTGCCCCTTTAGTGCACCCGCCAGATGAAGTGGCCCGCGAGCAGGCCGGCGAGGAACGTCGCGGCGAGCGCGAGCAGCACGAACAGCGACCACGCCATCACCACCGAACGCGGCAGGATGAGGTCGCGCGGACGCGGAGCGATCGCGCGGTCGCGGTCGATCGGGCGGTCGCGTTCGAGCGGCGGCTCGACGTTGATCGGCAGCTCGGTGTCGACGTCGGCGCCGCGCGGCGTGAAAATCGACTCCCGCATCCGTTCGACTTCGGAGACGGGGTCGGCCTGTGGAGTCGGCTCGAGGTGCGTCGGCGCGGTGGTTTGGGAACTCGCCGGCGTCAAGGGCATCGGCTCGATGTGCTGCGCCTCGAATTCGCGGCCGGCGGTCGGAGACGGCGTGATCCCGGAACCCGACGCTTCGACGCGGCCGCGCGCGGTCGGCTCGAAGGTGATGCCAAGCTCGATCTCGCCGACCTGTTCGATCGGCGGCGGGATGTATTCGATCCCCGGCTCGACGCGAATATCCTCGGGACGCAGGTCGTCGATCGTTTCGAAGGGAGCACCGACGAGGAAGCCGGTTTGCGGCTCGCGAGGTTTCGCGGGGGCGGCCGTGACGTCGCGCTCGACGGAGTCGGTCGTCGCGGCGCCGGACGGGGCGCGTCGATGCGCGAGCTCGCCTTCGATCGGCTCGATTTCGGGCACGCGCACCGGTATGCCGCATTTGGGGCACTTCACGAGCATGCCGGCCTTCGAGCGCGACACCCCCATCAATTGGCGGCAGGACCCGCAACGCAGCTTGATCGGCACGAGGTCAACCTCCCTGGGCGGTCGTCGCGAGCCTTCGGACTCGACCGCGGCGGTCGTGCGCGATCGAGACGCCCGGCGAAAAGCCTCGTCGGGGCGCGACTCCGCTCGATTGTACAGCAAGCGATCGGACGCGTGGAACGCCGTCGCGGCGCGCGGGGGGCGGGTCGGACGCTTGACCTGCCGCGACGCTTTGTCAGAATGAAATCGAGGCGCGCGGCCTTTTGAGGTCGAGCGGCGGACGCAGGCGATCAAGCGAGCCCGCGACGGGGAAACGCACAGTCATGCCGAGTCCAATTCGCAACGCGGCCCTCCGGCTGCTCTTGATGACGGCCGCGCCCGCGTTCGTCGCGACGTCGACCGCGATTCCCGCCGCGCGCGGCGACATCGTGATCATGAAAAACGGCGAGATCCATCGCGGCAAGATTGAGAAGGACAACACCCTCGTTTATATCTTCGACGGCATGAAGCGCGTCGTCGTCCGCGACACGAAGATCCTCCGCGTCGAGCCCGAGGGCCCGCGTCCTTACGAGAAGTTTCAGCTCGACCAGCCGTTGATCGTCCACGGCGGCAAGTTTCCCGAGGCGGTCGTCTATGTCGAGTCGACCGAGTGGGACGAGCGCGGCCGCCGCTTCTTTCAGTACGTCGGGCCGCGGTCCACGAAGCCCGTCAAAATGGAGCAGGCGATCAACGAGCTCGGCCCAAAGCTCGTGAAGTTCCGCGGCATCGACGGCTTTTGGCAGGGGCAGGCGCTCACCGACACCGTGCCGCGCTCGGTCGTGATCGGGCTGCTCGGGAAGCTCGACCGCAAAAATCAAGAGGCCCGGCTCGCCGCGGCGCGGTTCCTGATCCAGGCCGAGTGGTACCCCGAGGCGCGCGCCGAGCTCGACGGCGTCGCGCGCGACTTCCCCGAGATCCGCGAGCAGGTCGCGAACGCTTCGTTGTCGATCACGCAGCTCGAGGCGCAGCGGCGTCTCGACGAGGTCGAGATCCGACGCAAGGCGCTGCAGTTCGGCGGCGTCGAGCGGATGCTCCGCGGGTTCCCGACGCAAGGGGTCGACGCCGCGCTGCTCGTCAAGGTCCGCGACCAGCTCCGCGCGATCGATACCCAACACGCCGACGACCAAAAACTCGCCGACGCCGTCGACGCCTCCGCGCGGAAGCTGCCCGAGGCCGTCCGCGAAGATTGGAAGAAGCCGATTTTGGAGATCCTGCGGGCGCTCAAGGAGGCTCCCGACGCCGTCCGCGACCGCTTCGAGCCGTGGCGAGCCGCCGAGAAGGAGCCCGGCCGCGGCAACGACCAACGGCTCGCGCTGGCGCTTTCGGCGTACGTCGCGGGCCCCGACGCCGCCACCGCCGACCTCGACGCCGCGCGGGCGCTCTGGACCGCGCGCGACCTCATCGCGACCTATCTCGCCGCGCAGTCCGAAGTGACCCGCGGCGAGGCGCTCGACAAGCTCAAGTCGCTCGAGTTCGTCGCCGACCCCGAGCGGTCCGTCGGCACCCGCAAGGTTGATCCCGAATTGATCGCGCGGCTCGCCGAACGTATGCCGCCCCCGTTGCGCGACGTCTCGGGCGCGATCCCCCCCTCGAAACCGAAAACGCTCCGCGTCCGCGACGACCCCAACGAGGAGCCGACCGAGTACGCCGTCGTTCTGCCCCCCGAATACAACCCGCTGCGCAGCTATCCCGCCTTGCTCGCGCCGCACGCCGGCGGCGGGCCGGCGCAGGGAATCGCGCGCTGGGGCGAAGAGGCCGCGCGTCGCGGCTACATCGTCGTCGCCCCCGAGTACAACCTCGCCGGCAAGGCCAAGGATTACGCCTTCTCGCCCAGCGAACACGCCGCCTTCGTGCTCTCGCTCCGCGACGCGCTCCGCCGCTTCGCGATCGACCCCGACCGCGTGTTTATCGGCGGCGTCCTCGGCGGCGGCACCCTCGCCTGGGACTTCGCGCTCTCGCACCCCGACCTCTTCGCCGGCGTCTTCGACCTCTCGGGATTCCCGTTCAAATATATACCGAGATACCTCCCGCATCACGAGCGGCTCCCGCTCTACTTCGTCGCCGGCGACATGGCCCCGCTCGTCGACGACGCCGTCTACACCCGCTACGTCAAGCCGCTCATCGCCAAAAACTACGACGTCACCTACGTCAACTACTATCGACGCGGTCTCGAAGACTTCCCCGAGGAAACCCAACCCGTCTTCGACTGGATGGACAACCGCAAACGCGAGCCGCTGCCGAAAACCTTCGACGTCGTCGCCGCGCGCGACTCCGACGAACGCTACTACGGCGTCGTTATCCGCGAGTTCGCCCCCGGACGTACCGTCGCCCCCGAGGCCGTCGAGGCCTTCGGTCAAAACCTCAAGCCCGCGATCCTCAAGTTCCGCACCAGCCGGCTCTCGAACCTGATCCAGATCCGCCAAGAGGGCATCCGCAAATTCGACCTCTGGATCAGCCCCGCCTGGATCGATTTCACGAAAAAAATGGAGATCCGCGACAACGGCCGCACCTTCTACAAACGAATCCCGAAGCTCGAACTCGAACCGGTCCTCGACGACCTGCGCATCCGCGGCGACCGCAAACGGATGTACTGGATGAAAGTCTCGATCGGTTGAATGTCGACATAAGTGTGGATCACGGCGTGAGCCGATCATTATTTCGAACAGGGTCCCGCGTCGGGGTTTCCGGGGACGTCGGTGATTGAGAGGGGGGCGGCGGTGTCCGAAGTCGAGGTCAAGACTCCCGAATGGGTGCGCGACGCGGTGTTTTACCAGATTTTCCCCGATCGGTTCGCGCGTTCGGACGCCGTGCCGAAGCCGACGCGACTGCAAAAGTGGGGCGCGACGCCGACCGAGTTCGGCTATCAAGGCGGCGACTTGCTCGGCGTGCTCGAGAAGCTCGACTACATCTGCGACCTCGGCGTGAACGCGCTCTACTTCACGCCGATTTTCCAGTCGGCGTCGAACCATCGCTACCACACGCACGACTACGAGAAGGTCGACCCGATGCTCGGCGGCGACGCCGCGCTGCGCAAGCTCGTCGACGAGGCGCACCGCCGCGGCCTGCGCGTCGTCTTGGACGGCGTCTTCAATCACGCCTCGCGCGGGTTCCTCCCGTTCAACGATATCCTCGAAAGCGGCAACGACTCCGCCTACCTCGATTGGTTCACCGTCTTCGGCTTTCCGCTCAACGCCTACGACCCCGACAAACCCCCCGCCTACAAGGCCTGGTGGGGCCTGCCGGCACTCCCCAAATTCAACACCGGCCACACCCCCGTCCGCGAGTTTCTCTGGGGCGTCGCGCGCCGCTGGATCGACTTCGGCATCGACGGCTGGCGGCTCGACGTCCCCAACGAAATCGACGACGACGACTTCTGGCGCGAGTTCCGCCGCCGCGTCCGCGCCGCCAACCCCGACGCCTACATCGTCGGCGAAATCTGGACCGAGGCCCAACGCTGGCTGCAAGGAGATATGTTCGACGGCGTGATGAATTATTTGTTCACGCGCGCCTGTATCTCGTTCTTTATCGACGGCAGCCTCGACGTCGCCGAGCTCGATAAATCGAGTCTCCGCGGCACCCCGAACACCGACGCGGCGGGCTTCGCGCGCGAGGTCGAACGCCTGTTGACGCTTTATCACCCCGACATTTGCGCCGTGCAGCTCAACCTGTTGTCGAGCCACGACATGGCGCGGTTCCTCACGCTGGCGCAGGGCGATCGCTCGGCGATGTTGCTCGCGACGATGTTCCAGATGACCTACCCCGGCGCGCCGTCGATCTATTACGGCGACGAGATCGGCATGCTCGGCCGGCACGACCCCGACAATCGCCGCGCCTTCCCGTGGGAACGTCCCGAGTCGTGGGATCACGACCTCCGACGGCAGACGAAACGGCTCGTCAATCTCCGAAAAAAACTCGTCGCGCTCCGCCGCGGCGACTTCAAAATGCTGCACGCGGACGCCGGCTTGATCGTGTTTTCGCGCCGTCACGAAAACGAGGTCGTCGTCGTCGCGCTCAACGGTTCGACGTCCTCGAAGCGGCTCGAAATCGACGCCCCGCCCGGCTGCCAAGAGGGCGAAGTCCTTGAGGGCGCGTGGTCGCGCGACGTGATTCGCGTCGAAGGGGGCAAGCTCCGCGGCTTCGACCTCGACCCGCGCTCGGGCCTCGTGTTTGTCGACGGCGTCGTGAAGACATGATGTCCTCCGACAGTGATCGGGAAGCGACGTCGACGCCCGCGTGGCGTCTGCCCGAGGGGGTCGACGCGCCGCTCTGGCAATACGCGCACGAGCCCCGCCTCGCCGACGACGAGGACGCGTACTTCGAGGGCCACCCGCTCTTCGAGACCGACGCCCGTCTGCTCGCCGAGTGGTTCGCCGCGCCGGCCGACGTGATCGACCTCGGTTGCGGCGCGGGGCGGCACGCGGTTGCGTTCGCGCGGCGCGGTTGCCGAGTCGCGGCGGTCGATCTCTCGCGGGCTTTGCTGGCGAAGGTCGGTCAAAAAGCCGCCGCCGAGCGGCTCGACATCCGACTGATCCACGCCGGCCTCTGCGACCTCGGCGCGATCGCCGACTCCTCGTTCGACGTCGCGCTGCTGATGTTCAGCACGCTCGGGATGGTCCGCGGAGCCGCCGCGCGTCGACGCGTCCTGGCGGAGGCGGCGCGCGTCCTGAGGCCGGGCGGACGCCTCGCGATCCACGCGCACAACCTCTGGCTGAACGCCCGCAACCCCGCCGGTTTACGCTGGCTGCTCGTCGAAATCCCCCGAATCCTCGCGCGACGCCCCGAAGCCGCCGACCGCCGCATGACCTACCGCGGCATTCCGAACCTCGCCGTCCACCTGTACCGCTTCCCCGAACTCCGTCGCGAACTCCACGCCGCCGGCTTCGTCATCGAGCACGTCGAGCCAATCCACGAGGCGACCGCCGCGACCATCCCCCTGCCCCGACTCTTGCCGTCGCTGCGCGCGGGGGGGTGGATCATTCGCGCCCGCAAAACTGCGACTTAAAGTCAAGTTTCGCGGCAGTCGTCGGGCCAGTCGTCGGGCGTCGGGGCGACGATCGTGATCGGCACCCGGCGCGTGGGATGCTCGAACGTGAGCTCGCGCGCGTGCAGAGCGATCCGCGCGCCGCCGTCGACCGCCCGCATGCTCGATTTCGCCCCGTATTTGCGGTCGCCGACGATCGGACGGCCGCGCGCGGCCAGTTGGGCGCGAATCTGGTGGCTCCGACCCGTGATCGGACGCACTTCGAGCCACGTCCGCGCGCCGATGCGCCCCAGCACCCGAAATTCGAGCCGCGCCTCCAGGCTGCCCGCAGTCCCCGCCGGAACAACGTCGACGACGTTCCGCGCCGCATCTTTGCGCAGGCCGTCGATCAACTCGCCGGAGTCGGTGTCGAACCCGCCCTCGATGATCGCCCAGTAGCGCTTTTCGACGCTCCCGTCCGCGAACTGCGCCGCGAGCCGCGCCGCCGCCTTGCTCGTCCGCGCCAGCAGCAAAACACCCGACGTGGGCCGATCGAGCCGGTGCACCAGACCGATGTACACCGCGCCCGGCTTCGCGTAACGACGCTTCAAGTCGTCGGCGGCCCAGTCGACCACCGACAGGTCGCCCGTCGCGTCGCCTTGACTCAGAATGCCCGCGGGCTTATTCACGACGAGGCAGTGGTTGTCCTCGTAGAGCACGTCAATCATCGGCCGGGTCGCGATCGTCGTCGGCCGCGTCTTCGACGCCCGAAAAATCAGAGTCGTCGAGCGCCGTCGAGGCGCGCGACTCGTGCTCGGCGGCCGCGTTCGTGAGCCGCTTCACGAGCAACGTCGCGTACCCGCCGCGGGGCAGCTCGAACGAAAGCCGGAGCAGACGTCGCTTCGGATAAAGCTCGTCGTTGGTGTCGCTCAACTTCAGATTCGTCGGAAACACCAGCGCCGGCCGCGTCCCCTTCGAGAAAAAGACGTCCTTCAGCCAACGGACCCGCAGCGCCTCCCACGTCAGCCCCTGCTCGGCCACCACCGCCTGCGCCGCAACGCCCACCGGCCCCTCGGGCGGCGCGTTCCGCGACGACGGCAGCGGCACCTGCGCCGACCGCAACAGCCGTGCCTGATCGTCGTCGAGATTGAAGTGAATCGGCAGCGTCGCGACCTTGAATCGATACGAGACGCGCTGATCCGGCCGGGTTGTCATCTCGATCAGCCGGCCGACGATCTGGTTCCACAAATGGCTCTGAAACGCCGAGAAATAGAGGCCCCGCAGGTCGCGCCGCAGCCTCGAAAACGCGCCGCGAAAGTCGGTCGGGTGATCGACGAGGTACGTCGCGATGCTGCGCGCGTGCGACTTCCCCAGCCGCGCCTTCGCCTCCGCCCAGTTGCCCCAGCACTCGCTCAGGATCGCCTTTTCCGCGCGGCTCGTCGTGCGGTCCGAGGCCGTCGATTCCGCGATCGCCAGCCGCAGCGCGGTCTCGGCATCGCCGAGCAGCCACGCCCGCGCCGTGAACGCCCCTCCCGGCCCGACCGAGCCGAAACGCTGGTCGTCGAAGTAGTTCGGCAGGCCGTCGTGTTCGAGCGTCTCCGCCGCGCGCAACGCACGCTCGAGCGCCGGCGCGGCGAGGTCGCGAATCACGATCCCGAAACGATTGCCGCTGAACTCCGTCGGCCCGTACGGACGATCCAGCCGCCCCAGCGGTTGCAGCTCGAATTTCGCGAACTTGATCGCCTGCTCGGGCCCCTCGAAGATCGTCAGATATTGAATCGTGTGCGCGTGACGGTCCTTCAGACCGCCGTAAGCCAGCCGTCGCGCCTCGATCCCCCACCGCGATCGAACCTGGTCGATCGCTTCGAGCGTGCCGAGGTCGCGCTTCTCGAGCCGATAGAAAGTGTACCGGCCGCGCGCCCCCGGCTCGACGAGCGGCAGCTCCTCGACGCGAAAATCTTCAGGCAATCGTTTCAGTTTCATCGTTCGGAAAGGTCCGCCCCGGTCGCTCCGTTCCGATACCTAAGACGCGGCCTTCCGGGCGTCGGACGCGGCATCCGACCATCATAGCGAGCCGCACCCCGCCGACGCGAGCGCCGCGATTCGCACACGCGCCTCGACGCGCTCATGCCCCTTCGAGAATCTACTGCGAGTCGGGCCCCGAGAGCGCCGAGCCGATCTTGGCGCCGTCGCTGCCCCAAAACCCCTCCGCGACCGACCCCACGCCCCGCACCGCCGTGATCACGCCGATCAAAATGAGCGCGAGCAACATCGCGTATTCGGCCGCCGTCACCGCGTCCTCGCCGACAAGAAAGAGCCGGAAAACCATGTAGGCGCGGGACATTGGAGGTCGAGCCTTTCGGAGTGGGAATCTGATCGCGACGCGCGGCGCGTTCACGAGCGGCGCGTGTGCGCAGACTCGCCCTTCGACCGCGCGAAGCACTCCGTCTCACGTCTCCTGCCCATCCATCGGCGGGTTCAAAAGAACCTTAGTCCCGAGTCGGCGCGGTTTCCAATGCGCCGGCGCGAGAATCAACGCCGTGTGGCGTGGGATCAACGTCGACCGCCGCGATCGGCGGGCGCGTCGGCCGCTGTTGGTCGGCGGGGGCGAGCGTTGCGGCCGTCGTCTCGGTTGCCGACGCGGACCCGACGACGGCTTCCAGGACCTCGGCGGCCGCCGCGTCGACCCCCTCGAAAAAGACGCCGATCCGCCGGTACTTCTCGTAGCGCTGCTGCAAAACGACGTCGCGAGGGATCTCGACGAGTTCGCGCAAAGCCCTTAACAGGAACGACTTCAGCGTCGAGGCGGCCTCGCGGTGATCGCGGTGCGCGCCGCCCAGGGGTTCCGGCACGACCTCGTCGATGATGCCGAAGCCGAGCAGGTCGCGGCTGGTCATCCGCAGCGCCTCGGCGGCCTTTTTCCAGTGCTCGCTCGACTTCCAGAGGATCGTCGCGCAGCCTTCGGGCGTGATGACCGAATAATACGCGTGTTCGAGCATCGCCAGACGGTCGGCGACGCCGATCCCGAGCGCGCCGCCCGATCCCCCCTCGCCGATCACCACCGAAATGATCGGCGTCTTGAGCATGCTCATCTTGAGAAGGTTTTCGGCGATCACCAGCGCCTGGCCGCGCTCTTCGGCGGCGATGCCGGGGTAGGCGCCGGGGGTGTCGATGAAGGTCACGATCGGCAGACCGAATTTTTCGGCGGTCTGCATCTTGAGGATCGCCTTGCGGTATCCCTCGGGATGCGGCATGCCGAAGTTGCACGCGGTGCGTTCGCTCAGGTTGCGGCCTTTTTGATGGCCGACAAACATGATTTTATGCTCGTCGAGCCGCGCCAGTCCGGTCACGATCGCGCCGTCGTCGCCGACGGCCCGGTCGCCGTGCAGCTCGATGAATTCGTCGAAGACGAGGTCGATGTACTCGCGCGACTGCGGCCGTTCGACGTGCCGCGCGACCTGCACCTGCTGCCAGGCTTCGAGATTGGCGTAAATCGTCTGCTTCAGGCCGGCGAGTTCGCGACGGAGACGTCGGATTTGCTCGGCGACCGCGGAGGCGTCGCCCCCGGCGCGCGATCGCGCGTACTCCGCCTGCATTTCCCCCAGACGCGCCTCCATCTCGTGAATGGGGGCGTCGAATGAGAGTCGACGATTATCGCCGGCGGTTGACATCGGCCAGTCCTGAAAACAAAACGACGGCCGTCAAGCGGGCGGCCCGACGACGCGACGAACTCCACTCCGACCGGAACGAACGCTCCGGTCACATGCCGAGGCCGGCCTGAAATCCGGGAGGCGGGGCGTCGTCCTTGAAAATCCTGATCCGCGAAAACTTGCTCAGAAACTCGTGCATGTCCGGAATCCGATCCGCGGGCTTCTTCTGGATCATCTTCATCACCAGGTCGGCGTACTCCGGCGTCACGTCCTTATTAAAGGACGCCAGCGGCGTCGGTTTCTCGCCGATGTGCTTCTTGAGCAACTCGTTCTGCGAATTCGCCCGGAACGGCTGCCGTCCGCACGCTATTTCATAGCAGGTGATCCCAAAACTGTAAATATCGGCGGCCGGCGTCGGCGAAAGACAGCGAATTTGCTCGGGCGACATATAGCTCGGCGTCCCCTGACGCTTCGGCTTCGCGCCGAAAAGCTTCGAGAGCCCGCCGATCGGATGCATCGCGAACGCGTAGTCGATCAACTTCGCCTCGCCCGACTTGTTGAAAATAATGTTCTCGGGCTTGATGTCGCGGTGGATCCAGTTGAGGTCGTGCATGTAGGCAAGCGCGGTCGCAACCTGCGTGATGATCCTGTGCAACTGCGTCCGAGGCATCTCGTGCTTCGCGGGCGCGGAGATCGGCAGCCGGAGGTGCTTCGAGGGAAAGAAATCCATCGTAAAGTAAGGCTGGAGCGGGTCTTTCACGAAGTCGTGGACGCGCAACAGACACGGATGCTGCAGCTCGCGGCCGATCTTCGCCTCGAACTCGAACGCCTTCCGCTCGGAGGGGTCCTCGCCGCGCGAGGCGAGCAGCTGCTTCATCGCGTAGTGCCGCTGCGAGCTTTCGTGGACGACCTCCATGATCAACGAATTCACCCCGGGATGGATCATCCTCAGAAAGCGGTATTCGCCGATTCGGTCCTCGGAGGCCGCGGGGGTCGCCCCACCCATGTTCGACTCGATGGACACGTTCGAGACCCCCTTGATCAAGGCGCGGCGCGAACATCCTCGACCAGAATCTTTGGCGAGAATGCCGGCCTTCTCCATATTATCCGCGCAAGCGCCCGCGGGACAGCCCAGCGTACGCCGCGAGCCCGCTTAGATGATCGTCCCGTCGCGCAAGACGGTGTGCCGCGGGATCACGACGATCTTGTCGCGGATCACAAAGTCGGGGTGATCGTCGGAGTTGACCAACCCCGCGGCGTTCTGGATCCGCACGTCGCGGCCGATCCGCGCGTGTTTGTCGATGATCGCGTTCTCGATCACGCTCCCCGCCCCCACGCCGATGCACGGACGCCCCTCGCGCTCGTTGTGCAAAATCTGCGCGGCCGACTCGTAACTGTCGGCCCCCATCAGATACGAGTTTCTGATCGTCACGTTCTCGGCGATCTGCGCCCGCACCCCGATGACCGAATTCTCCACCACCGAGCCGCGGCCCAACACGCAGCCGTCCGCGATCAAACTGTCGCGGGCCATCACCCCCGAAAGCCGCGAACACGGCAGATATCGCGGACGCGTGTACACCGGGTGGTCGCCGAACATGAAGTCGAACGGCGGCGCCTCGCGCGTCAGGTCGATGTTCGCCTTGTGGAACGCGCCGATCGTCCCGATGTCCTCCCAGTAACTGTCGAACAAATACGTCTGCACCCGGTGGCTCTCGATCGACTGCGGAAAAATCTCCTTGCCGAAGTCGGTCGCCTCGCTCGACGACAGCATCTGCTCCAGCGTCGAACGCCGGAACAAATAAATGCCCATGCTGCCTAAATAAACGCGCTCGCCGACCTCGGAGCCGCGCGCCAGGAACCACGAGGGGTCGGTCCGGATGCGTTCGAGCGCTTCGCGGGTCTTGGGTTTCTCGACGAAGTCGGTGACGCGTCCGTGGGCGTCGGCGCGCATGATCCCGCAGCTCCGGGCCTCGGCCTCGGCGAGCGGCAGGGTCGCGATGGTGACGTCGGCGTTGCTTTGGAGGTGCGCCGCCACCATCTCCTGAAAGTCCATCCGATAGAGCTGGTCGCCCGAGAGGATGAGCACGAGGTCGTCGCGCAACTCGCTGATGTAGAGCATGTTGCGACGAACGGCGTCGGCGGTCCCTTGATACCAGGTATCGTGCTGAATGGTCTGCTGGGCGGCCAAAACCTCGACGAAGCCGCCCGAGAAGCCGTCGAAGTGGTACGTCCGAGTGATGTGCCGGTGCAGGCTCACCGAGTTGAACTGGGTCAACACGAAGATCCGGTTCATCCCCGAGTGCAGGCAGTTCGAGATCGGGATGTCGATCAGTCGATACTTGCCCGCGATCGGGACGGCGGGCTTGCTGCGCGACTTGGTGAGCGGATAAAGACGAGTCCCCCGGCCGCCGCCAAGGATCACGCACGACACCTTCGGCATATCCACCCCCACACAGACCTTGAATCGCGTTTAAATAAGGAATCGCCGACGCGTCCGCTCGGGCCGCGTCGCGTTGGGCGACACTCCGAGTGCCGACGGCGCGGCGCACGACGCGAACGTCCGCGGCTGGACCCTGTCGAATCCGCCGCAACCCCGCGCCGCCCGCCGCGTCTTGAGATCCGAAGAACCTGTTCGCCCGATCTCAAGACGTAATCGCCGCATCCGCCTCGCCGACGCCGGCTACCAGCCGAGCGCCATGTTCGTTTCGATCACCTTGCGGGCGCCTTCGAGGTCGGTGCCCGTCTGTTGCATGTAGAGCCGCATCGCGTGCAGCTTGTCCCCCGCGGACTTCGAGAGACATTCCCTCGCGGTCGCGCACGGGTCGACCTTCGCTTGAATGCCCAGCAAGTTTTTCGAGATCACCCACGCGTCGCGCGGCCGATGCGTCACGCGCAAGACCTCTTCGCGCGGATAGTTGGACTGCGCGAAGCCGCGCGCCGCCGACTCGTCGTCAACGCACGCGATCATGATATGTGACGTCGTTTCCACCTCAAAAAGCGGCATGTGCTTGAACCCCTTTCTCGTCTGGACATGATCGACAGGGGCGAGTTGGTCCGCGACGCTCGATGTTACACGCCGCGGACAGCCTCCATGCGCGATCGTACACCCGAGCCGCGGGCGGGTCAAATACCCGGTCCCCGCCGGCGTGCGGTTTTCGACCCGTTCGTGACGATTGCGGGCGACCTCGCCGCCAAAAAAAACGCGCCGGGCGACGTCATTGCGTCGGCAGCCCGGTCTCGATCATCCCCTCGTCCTCGTACATTTGTGCGAGAATCAGGGCGCCCATCGTGGCCACCACCTGCCCGGCCTTCAGCCCCGAGGCCACGACGACGAAGTCGCTCTTTTCCTGCGCGACCCGGATCTGCTTGCGCTCGAATTTGTTCGCGTTCTTCTCGGACTGGACGAAGACGTATTCCTCGCCGTTGAGCGCGATCACCGACTTCCGAGGGACGATGGTTTGCCCGTCGAGCGGCGGGATTTCGAGGAACGCGCGCACGACCATGTCCGACTTGAGGCGGCCGTCGAGGTTCGGGATCGACGCCCGCACGCGGACGGCGCGGGTGTCTTTGGCGACCTCGTTCGCGATGTATTCGACCTTGCCGCGGATTTTGTCGTCGAGGAACGGGAAGTCGATCTCCATGATCTGGCCGAGGCGGACCTTGTCCTGGTCGATTTCGTACAGGTTCACCCAGACCCAGAGGTGGTCGAGCGGCGCGGTGGTCATGAGCAGGCTGCCCGACTCGTAAT
The DNA here is from genome assembly GCA_021777845.1 of Planctomycetota bacterium. Taxonomy (GTDB): domain Bacteria; phylum Planctomycetota; class Planctomycetia; order Isosphaerales; family Isosphaeraceae; genus JAJYDB01. The sequence goes on along the minus strand of JAJYDB010000021.1, from coordinate 10,370 downwards.
AGTTGCCCGGGACGACCTCGCGGGTGATCACGATGCCGTCGGCGGGGGCGCGGAGGGTCATTCTGGCTTTGTCGGCGATCTTGCCAAACTTTTCCTCGGAGATCTTTTCGTCGCCGAGGTCGACGAGCAGGACGTCGACGTCTTCGTCGGGCACTTCGAAGATCTTCAGCTTGCCGAGCGCCGTCGTGTACGCGAGCCGGCTCTTCATCAGGTCGTTGGCGGTATCGACCAGCACCTGCCGCGCGATCGCCTTCGTTTTTTCCAGGTCGACGCGCACGTTGTAGAGCCGCAGGTCGTGCCGCCACTGGACGTAACTGACTTGCAGGTCGGTCTTTGCGGCCGCGAGCTCGGTGCTGAAGAGGTCGACGAGAGCATCGCCCTTGCGGACCTTCTGGCCCATTTTCGCGTGGACTTTTTGGACGAGCGCGTCGAAGCGCGGGCGGACTTTGGTGAGCGTGTCCTGGTCGTAGTCGGTGCGCCCGGTGAGCTCGAGCGAGATCGGTTTGGTCTGTTTGAGGACGACCGCCGCGTTGTAGCCGAGCGCCTTCTTTTCGTCGTCGGTGAGCGTGACGGTGCCGTCCCAGGGGGCGCGCGGCTCGACTTTCGCGGGCTCGACCTGCGTCTTGCTTTCCGACTTCGCGATCGGCACGAGCTGCGCGATTTGCACCACCGCGGCGCGGACCTTGCCGCCCGAATAGACGTCAAAATAAGCCAGACCCGCCAAACACGAGGCGGCGGCGACTGCGATGAAGACGCGCCAAATCATTGAGAGATCCCCCGATCAGAAGGGCCGCGGCCGCTGGGTCGCGGTCGGCCGTGCCGAAGTTCCAAAGCGTGTAGGGTCCTAGGTTTGTTCATGAGAGGCGGTCGCCGGAGCGCGGATCCGCGGAGTCGTCGTCGCGGGTTGCGCCCGGCGGCTCGAGCGCGGTCGATTCGGGTCCGTGCAGGTTGTCGAGCTTGCCGAGGATTTCGTCGGTGAAGTGCGAGCCTTCGAGCAGGTCGCCGTGGACGTGCTCGTGGCCGAGCGGGGCCGGGAAGAAGCTGTAGAGGACGGGCATGAGGTAGCGCGTCAGGAAGAGCGTGACGAGCATCCCGCCCACGACGACGATGGCGAGCGGCTTTTGCGCCTGCGAGCCGATCGAGTCGGCGATCGCGGCGGGAAAGAGGCCGAGCGCCGCGGTCAGCGAGGTCATGACGACGGGGCGGACGCGGAGTTCTGCGCCGCGCATGACCGCCTCGCGGACGGGGATTCCCTCGGCGCGCATTTGGTTGAAATACGAGATCAAGAGCACGCCGTCCTGGACCGCGACGCCGAAGATCGAGATGAAGCCGACCGCCGCCGAAATGCTGAACGGCGTCCCGGTGATGCGCAGCGCCCAGACGCCGCCCATCGTGGCCGCGACGACGTTCGCCATCACGAGCAGCGCGTCCTTGAACGAGCTGAACGCGGTGTAGAGCAGCGCCATGATCAGGCCGATCGAGAGCGGGACGATCCACATCAGGCGGCCGTTCGCCTCTTGCATTTGCGCGAATTCGCCCGACCAGTCGATCGTGTATCCGCTCGGCCGTTTCACGCCGGTCTTCGGGTCGTCGACCATTTTCTTGGCCTGGGCGATTGTCGACGCGAGGTCGCGGCCTTCGACGCTGAACTTGATCGGGATGAACCGCCGGCTGTTTTCTCGATAAATGTACGACGCCCCCGGCTTGTGCGGGTGGATCGTCGCGAGCTGCGCCAGCGGGATCCGCAAGCCCGACTGACCGTCGGCCGAGGCCGGCACGTCGATCGGAATCCGGCTGATCGCGTCGGGGTCGTCGCGCAACATCAGCGGCAGGCGGAGCACGATGTCGTAGACCTTTTCGCCCTCGACCATCTGCGAGAACGCGCGCCCGCCGACCGCGACCTGCACCGCCGTCTCGACGTCGGCGACGTTCACGCCGTAGCGCGCGCACGCGCGGCGGTCGATCTCGATCTCGAGGTTCGGCTGGCCCACGATGTGGAAGACGCCGACGTTCGTGATCCCGGGCACTTTCTTGAGCACGACGGCGATGTCCTGGCCCAGCTTTTCGAGCGTCTCGAGGTCGTCGCCGTAAATCTTGACCGAGTTCGCCCCTTTCACGCCCGAAAGCGCCTCCTCGACGTTATCCCTAATGAGCTGCGAGAAGTTGAAGTTGACGCTCGGGAACTCGCGGAATTTTTCCATCAGCTCTTGCTGGATCTTTTCGCGCGTCATCCCTTTGCGCCACTGGTCCATCGGCTTCAAGGGGGCGTTGAACTCGATGTTGAAGAAGCCGGTGACGTCGGTGCCGTCGTCGGGCCGGCCGATGTGCGACATCGCGGCGCGGATCTCGGGCTGCGCGGCGATGATCTCGCGGAGCCGAGGCGCCTGCCGCGCCGCCCCTTCGAGCGAGATCGTCCGCGGCAACAGCGCGCGAATCCAGAGGTTCCCTTCCTCGAGCTGCGGCATGAATTCGCCGCCAAGCCCCGGCACGAGCGTCGCCGTGAACACGATCAGGCCGATCATCACCACCACCGTCAGCACGCGGTGGCTCAAGACCCGGCTCAGCTCGCGGAGATAGCTCCGCTTCATCATCTTGTCGACGAACGTGTCGGCCTCTTCGTGCTTGTTCCGGAAGAAGAACGAGCAGAGCACCGGCGCGAGCGTCAACGCCAAGATCAAGGCGCCCAAAATCGCGAACGCGTACGTGTTCGCCATCGGGCCGAAGAGCGCGCCTTCGGGACCGCTCATCGAGAACAAGGGGATGAACGCGCACACGATGATCGTCGTCGAAAAGAAGAGCGCGCGCTCGATCTCCGACGACGCCTCGATGATCCGGTCGATCAGCCCGCGCGAGCGGTCGACTCCGTGCGCCGTCACGTGCCGATAAATGTTCTCGACGATGATCACCGAGCTGTCGACGATAATCCCGAAGTCGACCGCGCCGATCGAGAGCAGATTCGCCGACTTCCCCTGCATGAACAACACCGTCACCGAGAACAACAGCGCCAGCGGAATCATGATCGCCACGATCCCCGCGCTCGCCAAATCGCCCAGGAACACGAACAGGACCAGGATCACCAGCCCCATGCCCATCACCAGGTTGTGGAGCACGTTTTCGGTCGTGACGTGCACGAGGTCGGTCCGCTGGTTGAACACCCGCAGGTGCATCCCCTTCGGCAACAGCCCCGACGCCTCGATCTCCGCCATCTTCTTCGCGACGTCCTCCGAAACCCGCAGCGACTTCTCGTACTTCCGCATCAGGACGATGCCCTCGACGACGTCGTCCTCGCTCTTCAGCTCGGCGCGCGTGCCGGCCTCGTCCTTCAGCGTCCGCCCGACGATCCCCAGCCGCGGCCGGTGTCGGACCTCGACCGTCGCCACCTGACGGACATACACGGGTATCCCGTTCGTCACCGTCACCACGACGTCCTGGATGTCCTGGAGCTTCTCCGCCTCGATCACCATCGACTGGCCGATCGAGTTCGGGTCGAGCGCGTCGCGACCCCGCCCCAACAGCCCGATCGCACGCACCACGTGCGCCTGGCTGCCGAGCGTCATGATGTTGCCGCCCACGTTCGCGTTCGACCGCGATATCGCGTCCTCCACCTGTTGCAGCGTCACGTTGTATTGACGCAACAGACGCGTGTCGATCAGAACCTGATATTCCTTCGTCGTCCCGCCGAAACCCGTCACGTCGATCACGCCGTCGACCTTCTTCAACTCGCGGTTCAACACCCAGTCCTGCACCGCCTTGATCTGGTTCAACGTGTACGACGGCCCTTCGAGCACGTACCGGACGATCTCGCCCGTCGGGCTCCAAGGCGAAAGTTTAGGCGTGATCCCGGTCGGCAGGTTGTCGACCATGGTGATGCGGTTGATCACCTCCTGCCGGGCCTTGTAATAGTCGGTCCCGTACGAAAACTGGCACTTGATGTCGTTCAGCCCCGCGATCGACGTGCTCCGCATGTCCTCGAGGCCGGGGATCCCGCGCAGCGCGGTCTCGAGCGGGATCCCAATGAGGCGCTCCATCTCCTCGGGACTCGCGCCGGGATTCTGCGTGATCACCTCGACGAGCGGCGGCGTCGGATCGGGGTACGCCTCGACGTTGAGGTTGATCATCGAATACACGCCCGCCGCCACCAAGGCGAGCGCACCCACAATCACCAGAAAGCGATTGTGCAAACTCCACGTAATGATCGCGCGGACCATGGACGCGTGGTCCTCTCTCGGAATGAGGCCGGATTTTGGGCAAAAAAAGCGAACGTATAGGGTGGGACGGGAAGGCGCGCCGGGCGCCGCGATCGTCATTCGGTCAAAACCGCGCGCGCCTCGATCAGACGATCGGCGCGCGCCGGCAGCGCCTCTCGCTTAACAGCGCAGGCGACAAACGCCCAACCGCGCGAGTCCGCCGGACCTCGCGGGCAAGGCCGCGCCGTCGACGTCGAACCCCTCGGGAAGTGCCCCGCGAGGCGAGATCATCGCGAAATCAAAGGCGGCGCACGCGGCCGATCCGGCGTCGAGATCGGCGTCGTCGGTGTCGTCGTAATCGCTCGCGTCGGCCGCCAGCGCGATCGGCTTCAACTTCCCCGATCCGAGCGGTCGCCCGCAACGCCCCGCCGCGCGGCGCAATACCGACCCCGCGTCCAAACCCGGTCCCTCGTCACGCGCGGCCAGCGCAGCGCTCCACGGACAGGCCACCAGCCCGGCCATCAGAAGCGGCAACGCTCTCAACGCACGTAAAAGACCGCGCACGGGGAAACCTCCCCCAACTTCCAAGCCACCGCCGACGAAACCCGCATTAAAAGATTCTACGTCGCGAATCGGGCTCGCGGCAGTCATTTCTTTCGAAAATCTTCAAACCGCCGGCCGCGGTCTCCGCCGCGCGGTCGTTCTCAACCCCGCAAAACCCTTACTTCACGCGCTCGACGTACTCGCCCGTCCGCGTATCGATCCGCACCTTTTCCCCAGGTCCGATAAACGGAGGCACCTGCACCTTGAGCCCGGTCTCGAGCGTCGCTTCCTTGTATTGATTCGTCGCCGTCGCCCCCTTCAGCCCCGGCGGCGTGTCGGTCACCACCAAATCCACCGACGCCGGCACGTCGATCGACACCGCCTTGTCCGAGACGTACTGCACGATCACCTTCGAATTCGGCAGCAAATACTGCATCGCCGTGCCCAAAATCTCGGGCTGAAAGCTGAGCTGGTCGTACGTCTCGACATCCATGAACACGTGCTCGTCACCCGACGAGTAGAGGTATTCGTACTCTTTGGTCTCGACGTACGGCACCTCGACCTGGTCGACCGAGCGGAGCCGTTTTTCGACGAGCGCGCCCGAGTTCATATTGCGGAGCTTGGTCTGGACCATCGCGCGGAGGTTGCCGGGCGTGTGGTGCAAAAAGTCGACGACGACGAAGTTGGTGCCGTCGATCGTGATCACCATGCCGCGTCGGACGTCGTTGGCCTTGATCATCATGGCGGTTGCGGGTTCCCGGCTGCTGGTTGTGTCGTCGCCGCAAACGGGTCGCGACCGCCGCTTTGCGACGCGCCGATTCCGCCCGCGGGAAGTTGTGTCACCCTAAAATATCGCAACCGCGACGCGTTTGACCAGTCCAACCGCGGGCGGGGCCGCGCCGCAACCGCGATCAATAAGCGTCCGCCGAGACGACTTCGCCGCCGGAGCGAGTCGCGAGCGCACGCCAGACCGCGAGCGCGACCGAATCCTTGACGAAGTGGACGCTCCCGTCCATGAAGAGCGTGTTCACGCCGCCGGGATGCCGGCTCGTCGCGGTGAAGACCCCCTCTTGAATTCGCTTGAAGTTGATGTCGTCGAACGGCATAAACGCGCAGTCGGGGATGGGGCCGTTCGGCGTCTGACAGTGGTTGTAATCGGTGTAGTGAAACCCGGAAACGAACCAACTCTCGCCGGGCTGGAGCGTCTTCTTCTCGACCTCAACCTTCGTGCACGTGCACGAGTGCGACTCGTCAAGAATCCGCACGGTCCGGCCCGTCGTGTTTGTCACCTGATATCGATGCGTGAGCGGCTCTCTCGCGCCGGCGAAAATCGGCCCGGCGTCGAACACCTCGCCGGGAGGCCCGACTCGAACGACATCACAACCGACGCATGAAATGATCATCGCAAGCGCAACGAGGCAAATCCGCACGCCGAAGTGCCTGCGCCCTCGGCGCGCAGGCTCAGAGAGAGAGAGAGAGAGAGAGAGAACTCACTCGCGATAAACCGCCCATGCGACATCTCCGCCCGAATGGGATTGGAGATTTGTGGTCTGAGTGAAACCAGGTCTTGAAAGAATATCGATCGCACAACCTGGTTGTCAAGAAAAAACAGTCAATTCGCTATGCTTTGTTGTAAGATACTGAATGAAAAGGACTTGCGCCGGGGACGGAGGGCGCGCGCGAAAACGACGCGGGTCGATCGCTCCGCGCGCGGGTCGCGGCGCGGAGCCGTGAACTTGGGCGATTTAGGCGAGCGCGTCGCGGAGGACGGCGCCGTCGGGGACGAGCGCCATCGGGCGGCCCTGGCGATCGGTGAGCGTGGTCGCGGGGTCGATGCCCATGAGGTGGTAGATCGTGGCCAGGATGTCTTTGGGCGAGACGGCGCGTTCGAGAGGCTCGCCGGCGAACTTGTCCGACCGGCCGACGACGCGTCCGCGGGCGATGCCGCCGCCGGCCATCAACACCGAGTAACAGCGCGACCAGTGGTCGCGTCCGCCGCCGTTGCCGTTGCTCAACTTCGGCGTCCGGCCGTGCTCGCTCAAGCACACGACGAGCGTTTCATCAAGCTGCCCGCGCGCGTCGAGGTCGACCAGCAGCCCCGCCAGCGAGCGATCAAGCCCCGGCAGCAGCTCGTCCTTCATCCTCGGGAAGTGATCCCAGTGCGTGTCCCAGCCGGTGCCCGCGAGGCCGTACTCGTCCCAAAAGACCGTCACGAAGCGGCCGCCGGCCTCGACAAGACGCCGCGACGTCAGGCACGCCTGGCCGAACAACGTCATCCCGTAACGCTCGCGGGTGGCGGGCCGTTCTTCACCGATGTCGAAGGCCCGCCTCAACTTATCGCTGCCGAGCAAGCGGTACGCCTGGGCGCGTTGACGGTCAATACCGGCCGTCGACGGGCTTGCGTCGAGCCGGCGCGCGGCCTGCTCGCACTGTTCGAGCAGCGTCCGTCGGCGATCGAGCCGGTCGAGCGTCAAATCCGGCCCGAGGTCGGAAATCGTCGAGAGTCCGAACCGGCTCTCGGGCGTGACGCCGCGGTAGGGTTCGAGGTCGTCCCACGTTTTTTCGGCGAGCGTTTTCCGCGACTTCTTCGTGGCCCGGCCGTGGAACTCGGCGAAAACCGGGTCCCAGGCCTGGCCCAGGAACCCGCCGTAGGGCCCCGCGCGGGGCACCTCGCCCACGCGTTGACTGCTGAACGCCCACGGCAAAACCAGGTTGCCCGGCACCGGCGAGCGGCCGTCGCGCGGCGCGACGCTCGCGTGCGTGTGCGCGGGCCGGATCGCGTCGAGATAGTCGATCACCGAGCCGATGTACGGCCAGTGCGCGGGGTCGCGCGGGCTCAGCTCGAGCGGCGCCTCGATCCGCGGGATGCCGGTGGTCGCGTACGCAACTCCATGCAGCGGATAGGGATGCGACACCGTCCGGACGACCGTGGTCCTGTCCATGACGCGTGCCAGGCAGGGCAGGAGTTCGCAGACGTCCAGCCCGGGAACGGGTGAGCGAATCGAACGGAGCTCGCCGCGGATTTGCTCCGGGGCGTCGGGCTTGGGGTCGAACGTCTCAAGCTGGCTCGGCGACCCGTAGAGAAACAGCAGGATGCACGCCTTCGCCTGACCGAAACTTTTATCCAAAGCGGAGTTAGGCGCGTGCGACGCTTCCCGCGCGGCCGCCGCGCTCCCGCGTCCCGAGAGACCCGCGCCGAGCGCCCCCAAGGCGCCGACGTGCAGCAAGTCGCGCCGCGTCACGCCGTCGCACAGTCGTTTCGGACCGCCGAGCACTCGGATCATCGTCGCCCCTCGCATCCGCCCGCACTCTGCAGAGGCTTTGCCGCACCTCAGACTATACCGTCGATTTGAGGATTGTTCAACATCCGCGCGCCGGTTGTCGGCGCGCCCGTCCGAGAGTGGAGCAACTCTGTGGAGTCCAACGATGTTCTCCGGCGACGCCGCGCCCGCGGGAATCGGGATTCCGTCCGAGGGGCGGCCTGGACCGCGTGAAGTTGCCCAGGCCGCCGGGATCGGCAGGATCTCGACTTTGCTTTTCCGCGGCCTTATTGTCCGCCCGCCGCGACCTCGATGTTCGTCGGCGCGCCGAGCTCGAAGGTCCCCTCGGGGCGCTCGTTGACGTTGTTGCGGTCGACCGCGAACACGAGCGTGTTCCAGCCCGCCTGCAAGGGGAGCCGGACGAGCGCGGCGTCCTTGTGCACGCGGCCCTTCGACGCGAGCGCGCCCACCGGCTTGCCGTTCAAATAGACGCGCGCCGCGGCGTCGATCCCGAACCGCAGCGACGCGTCTTGCGCGACCGGCGACTTCAAGCGCGTCGCCAGATAGACCCGCCCCGCGCCCAAGCCCGCCTGGCCGCGCATGTTGATCGCCCCCGCGCTCGAGGCGTCGAGCCTCGTCCACGAGAGCGTGTGGCCGTCGAGCCCGCGGAACGTCGCCGCCGCGTCGATCTTGTCGAGCGGCACGTCGGCGCGATCGGTCCCGCTCGCGAACGGCCCGACCGCGACGAAATGCTCGATCCGCGCCGCGGTCCGCAGCGTCTCCTGCGCGGGCTTCGAGAGCAAGAACGCCACGACGTCGGCCGCCTCGGCGGGGGCGTAGTCGCGGAACAGGCCCGCCGGCATCAGCGAGACCTTGTCGCGACCCAGCTCCTCGACGTCGCTCATCTTCAGACGCGTCTCCTGCCCGTTCGCGTCCCGCAGCACGAGCGTGTTCGCGTCCTGCGCGACCTTGATCCCGCTCAAAACGCGCCCGTCCTTGAGCGCCGCCTTGTACGCCTCGTAACCTTCCTTAATCTCCTTCGAGGGGTCGAGCACCGACTCGATCACCTTGTCGATCGACAACGCCTGATACGCCCCCGTCAACGCCGGACCCGTCATCGCCCCCACGTTTTCGATCTTGTGGCACGTGTAGCAGCGCGCGCCCGAGTCCTCGCGCAAAAACAGACGCAGGCCACGCCACGCGTCCGCCGTCGCGACCAGCTTCTTCAGCTCGTCGGCCTTAATCATGTTCTTGTCGGCCGCAGCCTCAATCGCGTGCGCGAGCTCGGCGTGCTCTTTGCTGTTGTATTTGCGCAAGGCGGCGAGCACCGCCGGACGATCCGCCGCGCCGATCACGCCCGCCTCGTAAGCCTTGCCGAGCGTCAAGGCCGACTGCGGCGTCTCGCCCAGCACCTGGATCGCCTCCGACCGCAGCACGCGCGCCTTCGACTTCAAGGCCGCCTCGGCGAGCGGGTTCGCGACCGCCCGGTCCGCCTCCGCAAGCGACCGCAGCGCCTCCTTTTGGAACGCCGGCTCGTCGCCCGCCGCGTTGAACGCGCGCGCCAACGCCGTCGCCGCCGGCGCGCCCCCGCCCCGCAACGCGTGCGCCGTCGCGACCCGTTCGCGCAACGACCGCCCGCGCTCGCTCAGCCGCGACGCCAACTTCTCCATCGAACCCGCCGGACGCGACTGACCCGCCAGCTCCGTCGCCGCCAGCCGCACCGACTCGTCGACGTCGTCGAGCAACGCCGTCACCAACGCGTGCGCCGGGTTCCCCGCCAACCGGCACACCTCCAGCGTCGCCGCCTTCACCGCCGGTTCGACGTCCTTGTGTGCCGCCACCCACGCCGCCAGCGACTCCGTCGACAACGTGATATTGAGCGGAATGTCCTTGTACTGCCGCACCAACGCCAGCCGCTCCGCACCCGTCAAACCCGCCTGCGTCGCCAGCGACGGCAACACCAGCGCCGCCTCCTTCGACCGCATCGCGATAAAAATGTTCACAGCCTCGCGTCTTTGTTCCGCCGTCCCCTCGCGGATCGCGTCCGCGACGATCTCCACGCCGTCCTTGCCCAGCCGTTCGAGCGCGCGGATGAAGCCGTCGCGGGTCACGACGTCCTCCTGCGGGTGCGACGTCAGCCACTGAAACAGCGACTTCACGGTCGCGTCCGCGTGCGTCGCGCCGTGCCGCGCCAGCGACAGCGCCGCATCCCGCGCCACACGGCCGTCGGGGTCGTCGAGATGCTTCGTGAGCGCGCCGACCGCGGCCTTCATTTCGTGCGGCGCGTCCCAATCGAGCGCCTGCGCCGCCAGCCTGCGGATCACCGGATCCTTGTCGTCGAGCAGCGCGATCATCGTCGTGCCCACCTCGTCGTCCCAAA
>JAJYDB010000259.1 GCA_021777845.1 Planctomycetota bacterium | reverse complement strand
CGCCCTCCGGCCCGCGCCGCGACTCCGCCGCGCCGCCGACCGTCGCAACCGTGCGAGCAATCACACTCACAATCCGGCGGCAATGCGTCAATCTGGAGCGAATACGACGACTGCGCAAATCGTGCGGATCAGCGCCGATCGTCGTGCGACGCGGGGGTTGCGGCGCGGCGCGGGGGGGGGCGAGGCGGCCGCCGGGGTGGTTGAAGAGCCGTCCCGGACGCTTCGACCGGGGCGTCGCGAGGACTTTTGGGGAGGCGGCTTGCCTTGCAAGCTACAATCCTTTTAGACAGCCGAAGAGCTTCGGGACGATTACGGATCGGTCGTCCTCGCCACGATTTGTATCTCCTTCGATAAGGCAGATGTGTTCCGTGTTCGCCACCAGCCTCCGCGAAATCGCCCGACAGTGGGTCGCCCGTCTTGCGTCGTATCGACGCCACCTGCATGAAGAGCACCTGGAAGCGTTGATCGAGGAGACGGCGCGTTACGTCGGCCTCCGGCTTGAGAACGACCTCTCGCGGTCGAGCTATTGGTCGGAGGCCCCGCTGGCGCGACGCGTCTCGGTGTTGTTGTACCTCGTTGACCGCGGCGTGGTCGATCGGCTCTCGCGCGGCGGACGTCGGACGTTCGAGCCGGTCGAGCACGCCGAAGCGTGGGTCGCCGCGCAGCCCGACCTGCTCCCCTACCTCGAGCCGACGCTCGAGCTGCTCGCCGCGCTCCGTCGCGACCAGATACGCCGCACGCGTTCGTCGAAGTCGTAAACGCACGACGCCGCTCGCCCTTGAACGAGCGTGCCCTCGGCGGTTCCTCGACAATGGTCTCGGATGCGGTTGAGTCCGATCTCCGGGTCGGTTAGGATCAGGCGGGGGACGGCCGCGGTCGGGTTCTTCGCCTGATCGCCGCCGTCGCTGTTATGCGCCCGTCGCGCACGATGCGCGACACTTGATTCGTATTCCGAAGATCATGCCGCGCCCCCTCCGCGGATCTGGAGGCGACCATGAGGCGTCGTGACATTTTGCGAGGATTGCCTCTGTTTTTGGCCGGAGTGCCGGCCTGGTCCCGCGTCGCGGGGGCGCGCTCGCTCGCCGACGACGAGCCGAAGGCTCAGAACGGCCGGGCGCAGAGCGAAGGGCCGGTCATCCCGCTTTTTAACGGCAGGGATCTCACGGGCTGGACCACCTACATCGATCACAAGGACAAGTCGAATCCGCGGTCGGACCCGCGCGGCGTGTTTCGGGTCGAGGGGGGCGTGATTCAGGTCTCGGGCGAGGAATTCGGCCTCATCACCACGGAAAAAGAGTACGCGAACTATCACCTCACCGTGGAGTTCAAGTGGGGCGAGAAGCGCTGGCCGCCGCGCCAGACCGCGCCGCGCGACTCGGGCATCCTGATCCACTGCGTCGGGCCGGAAAAGATCTGGACGAAGTCGATCGAGTGCCAGATCCAAGAACACGACTGCGGCGACTTCTGGCTCGTCGACGGCACCTCGATCACGATCGACGGCGAGATCGAACGGCGCTACCACAAGAAGCGCGTCGACGCCGAAAAGAAGGCCGACTGGAACACCGTCGAGGTCGTCTGCCTGAACGGGCACATCACGAACATCGTGAACGGGATCGTGGTGAACCGCGGCGACCGCGCGAGCGTCGTCCGCGGCAGGATCGGGCTCCAATCCGAGGGCGCCGAGATCTTCTACCGCAAGGTTGAGATCCGCATGCTGCCGGTCTGACAACGAGAGCGCGATGCCGCGGGCACCGCACGGCGCGGCCCTCGTGCATGATTTGCTGATTCAGGGCGCGTCGGGCTTCAGGACTTCGAAGCTCGGCGCGTTCGCGAACCGCCGCGAGCAATCGCCGACGAGGTCAAGCCCGTCGTTCAAAGCGAGCTTGCGGATGGGCAAGCCGGCGTCGAATTTCAGCTCCTCGAGCCGTACCCAGATGATGTTCGGGCTGGTGCTCGACTCGTAGAAATAGGTGCCGCGGGTGAGGTCGGCGACGGTGCGCCAGCGGGTCGTGCTGTTGTGCGGACGCCCTGCCGCGACGGCCTTCATGTCGGTGTCGGCGTAGGGTTGCGCGACGGCGCGCATCACGCTGATGATCTCGGCGACGGCCTCGCGATCGGAGTGCGGCGCGGGCAGTCCGTTGAGGTAAAACGCGGCGCGGACGAAGCGGTCGGCGGCCTGCGTGGTGCCGGGGAGCGGCTTGTCGCCGCCGAACCCTTTGTATGGCTCCAGGCCGCGGAGCTGCTCGTCGTAGGGCGGGTCGTTGGTCATGACGGTGAAGGCGCGGCCGTGGTGAACGACCGCCGCGCCGTCGCGATATTCGATCACCGCGGAGTCGCCCGAAGCGTCCTCAAAGGCAAGATGGACGCCGACTTTCAGGCCGTCGTAGGTCCCCGTCTCGATCTGGAACGGATGCGCGCGGGTGAAGCCGACAAGTTCGCGCACGGTCGCGAAGTTGTCGAGGTAGTATTGCAGCCAGTAGCCGACCGCGAGGCTGGGTCGGGCGGCGTCGAGACTGCCGTATTCGGATGCGCTCAACCAGAGCATGTGCCCGGCGAGCCGCTTTTCGTTGATGCCGTCGGCCACCCCGGCGACCGGCGACGCCGCCGCCAAACTGCCGTATTTCGAGGTCCAGACCAGCGTGTTCGGGCCGGTCATGCCTTCGTGCTTGAGCCCCCTCGGCAAGACGTACAGGTCGATCGGCATCGCGTCGAACCAGTCCATGTTGCGTCCGACCAACACCTCCCGCCCGCTTGTGTTCCAAAGCACGCGCGAGCACGCGCTCAGCCGGGTCGTGAACGCCACGCTCGTCGCGATCCCCGCCGCCGCGAACAGCAATACCGCCGGCATTCGAAGCTTCATGAGGAGCCGTCTCTCGATGGGGTGGTGGCCCGCGACAATCCGGGAACAACGTCGATCCGTAGAGAAGGATAGTACACGGATCGCGCGGACGCGCTCGCCGCAATAATCACGAGCCGACCTCGAACACCCCTCGAGTCGAGCAGTCCGCGCCGCTGCGCGCGCAGCCTCAAGACCGCCGGCGGGGTCGGCCGAAAATTTGTAAAATAAACGACGATCGCGACAACCATTCGCGTCGTTCGATCGTAGAGAGAGGGAGTCCGACGCGACCGACCGGCGGCATTTGAGGATAACCTCAGACGATTTGTCTCATGCGTGCCGGCGGTGTTCGGAACGATTTCGATTTGCAAACGGAGCGACCGAGCCCGTCTTGACGCACTTCAAAGGGGAGCGCGCGGCGGGTTGCGCGTCGATCGAGGCCAAAAAGGAGATCGAACCATCATGAATCGGAACGTGGTCGCATGGGGCGCGTTGGCGGTCTCGTCGCTGGCGCTCGTGAGTTCGAGCGGGTTGGTGAAGGTTGCGCCGGCGGCGCGCGGGATTCCCGCCGACAGCATCAAGGTCGCGAAAGCGTTATCGCAGGCGTACGAGTCGGTGGCGGAGTTTGCGCGGCCGTCGGTGGTGCAGATCAGCGTCCGGCGCACCGCCGGCGCGACGGTGCGAGCGCCTGGTCGCGGGACGCCGTCGCCGAACCCGTTCGGCCCGCAAAATCCGGGCGGAAACCTGACGCCGAAGCAGTTCGAGGACATGCTGAAGCGGTTCTTCGGGCCTGACTTCAACGCGGAGCCGCAGCAATTTTCGCCGGGGCAAACGCCTCGGGTGGAGGGGACGGGCTCGGGCTTCGTGTTTGACGACAAAGGGCACATCGTCACGAACAACCACGTCGTCGAAGGCGCGGACAAGATTCGCGTGACCTTCCAGGACGGCGTCGAGGCCGAGGCGAAGGTGGTCGGCCGCGACCCGCAGTCGGACGTCGCGGTGATCAAAGTGGACGTGACGACCTATCCGGCGTTGCCGCGCGGCGACAGCTCGAAGTTGAAGGTCGGCGACCTGATCATGGCGGTCGGCTCGCCGTTCGGACTCTCGCAAACGGTGACGACGGGCATCATCTCGGCCACCGAGCGCAACGACGTGCAGATCAACGAGTTCGAGTCGTTCCTCCAGACCGACGCGGCGATCAACCCGGGGAACTCGGGGGGTCCGCTGGTGAACATGAACGGGCACGTCATCGGCGTCAATTCCGCGATTGTCACCGGCGGCCGCGGCAACGACGGCGTCGGCTTCGCGATCCCGATGAACATGGCGGGCATGGTCGCGGACCAGCTCATCGCGAAAGGGAAGGTGTCGCGAGCGCGGATCGGCGTTCAGATGGGGGTCTTGACGCCCTCGATGGCGCGTCAGTTCGGGCTTCCGCCGGGCACGAAGGGCATCCTGATCAACGACGTGCTGCCGGGCAGCCCGGCCGACAAGGCCGGCCTGAAGTCGGGCGACGTGATCCTCGGCTTCAACGACGTCTCGATCACGAGCATGCCGAGCTTCCGGATGAGCGTCGCGAGCGCCGAGGCGGGCAAGTCGTACGAGCTGTCGTACCTCCGCGACGGCAAGAAGCGCGAGACGCAAATCACCCCGGCGCCCTACGAGAAGATCGTCTTCCCGCAGGAGACCGCCGCGAAGGAAGGGGGCGAGAAGCCGGGCGCGAAGGCCGAGACGCCTAAGGAACTCGCCGACTTCGGTCTCGAGCTGCAAGAGCTGACGCCGGCGCTCGCGGGTCAGTTTGGGCTCGATAAATCGCTGCGCGGGCTGCTGGTCACGAACGTCAAGGACGACGGCCCGGCCGCGGCGGCGGGCATCAAGCCCGGCGACGTGATCACGCAGGTCGTGCGCGACCACAAGATCGGCGCGATCACCACGCTGAAGGATTTCGAGTCCGCGCTCCAGAAGACCGACGAGGTCGCGGTGTTCGTCAAGAGCTTGCAAAGCGGGGGTCGCTTCGTGACCCTGAGCAAGAAGAAGGACTGACGCCGAGGCGTCGAACTTCGACGCGATCGCCAATCTCCGCTCCGATCCAGGCCCGCCCTTGGTCCGACCGACCTTGGGCGCGGCCTGTTTTCATTCGAGCGTCTCGAGGGCGGCCCGCGTTTATTTGCCGAGGCTTGAATCCGGCGGCGAGTCCGCGAGGGCCTCTTGAAAGAACGAGCGGGCCGAGGCGGATTCGCCGAGTTTTCGACAGCGACGGCCCTGGACGTGGAAGCGGAGCGCGCGGGTCGCGGCGGGTGTCGAACGCGCGTACTTATTCCAGAACAGCCGGCTTCCCATCCAGGCGGTTCGAGTCGTTGCACGAAAGAGAAGTGAACGCGATTTTGCGGGCCCAGCCGCGGCGGCGCGGGGTGTTCCACGTGGTTCGGAGCGCGGCCTCGACGTTTTTGAAGTCGAGGATGAGTTAGTCATCATTATCTGATCGTCCGAACGCCGGCGCGTCGGTTGCGGGGCCGACGGGAATCAGACCGCCCGCCGCGCGACGCCTGGTTCGCGGTTCGGCGGCGTGTTATTCTGACCTGCGGCCGCCGCCGATGACGCGTACCGTCCCGCAACCGCCGCCGTGCCCGACCTCCGCCTCCGGCTCGTCGATCAAGCACGGCTCGCCGCGCACACCGCCGTGTGATTGAGTCCCCCCGCGGAAGTTCGATGCCAACCCATCAGGAGTGCCGTCGGATGTCGACCTTTCAAACCGCGCCGCGCGACGACCTCGCCGCGGCGGCCGACCTCGCCGAGGCATATCGCCGGATGCGGGCCGAGATCGCGAAGGTTGTGATCGGTCAGGACGAGGTCGTCGAGCAACTGCTGATCGGGCTCTTCGCGCGCGGTCACGTGCTGCTCGTGGGCGTGCCTGGATTGGCGAAAACGTTGCTCGTCGCGACGGTCGCGCGGATCCTCAGTTTGACGTTCCGCCGCATCCAATTCACGCCCGACATGATGCCCTCGGATATCACCGGCACCGACATTTTGCAGGATGATCCCGAGACCGGCCGACGCAAGTTCACGTTCATCCCCGGTCCGTTGTTCGCGCATATCGTGCTCGCGGACGAGATCAACCGCACGCCCCCGAAGACGCAGGCGGCGCTGCTCGAAGCGATGCAGGAACGGCACGTGACCGCCGCCGGCAGGTCCTATCCCCTGCCCGACCCGTTTTTCGTGCTCGCGACCCAAAACCCGATCGAACAGGAGGGGACGTACCCGCTGCCCGAGGCGCAGCTCGATCGTTTCATGCTCAACGTGCGCGTGCCGTATCCGTCGGCGGCGGAAGAACTGGAAATCTTGACGCGGACGACCGGCGAGGAGGGTGAAACGCCGAGCGTGACGCTCTCCGCCGCGCAGATCACGGCCTTTCAGAAGCTGGTCCGGCGCGTGCCCGCGGCGGAGTACGTCTTCACCTATGCGCGCGACCTCGTGCGCGCGAGTCGGCCCGACGAAGCCGAGGCGACCGAGTACGTGCGCAAGTTCGTCTCGTGGGGCGCGGGCCCGCGCGCGGGACAGTCCCTGATTCTGTGCGCGAAGGCGCGGGCGCTGCTCGAGGGCCGCGTGCACGCGACCATCGACGACATCCGGCACGTCGCCGCGCCGGTGCTGCGGCACCGCGTGATGACGACCTTTCACGCCGAGGCCGAGGGGGTCGTCCCCGACCGCGTCGTCGAGCACCTGCTCGCCGCGATCCCCGCCCCGACCGAACGCGCCGCCGGACGTTTGATCAAAGCCTGAACGGACCGTCGCCGCGCCCGCGATCCGCATCCGCATCCGCACCAGTAAAACGAGGCCGTCCGAACACCGGGATCCGCTCCCCATGCCCGACAAACAGACGCCGGCGGACACCGCGCTCGACCCGACGGCGCTCGCGCGCTACGGACGGCTCGAG
>JAJYDB010000258.1 GCA_021777845.1 Planctomycetota bacterium | reverse complement strand
ATCAACGCTCCTTTCGACAGCGTCCGCCCTGAACAACGCTTGCGTCGACGTCGCGAAGGCCGGCGCGCGGACCGCCGGGTTCGCGCCGACGGTCCGCCTCGCCTCTTCAATCTTAACTCGCGAAGGCTCACTCGTCCTCGCCGTGCCCGCGCGTTTTCGCCCAACGTTCCAAGATCGGCTGCTGCACGTTCGGCGGCACGGGCTCGTAGGAGCGGAACTCCATCGTGAACGAACCCTGGCCGCCGGTCATGCTCTTGAGGTCGGTCGCATACCGCAGAACCTCGCTCAAGGGCACCACGGCCTGGATCGACTGCATCCCGCCGGGCAACGCCTCCATCCCCGATATGTGGCCGCGACGCGTCGACAAATCCGCCGAGATATCGCCGAACTTGTCGCCGGGCACGCTGATGTCGATCGTCACGATCGGCTCGAGCAAGACCGGCCGCGAGTTCTCAAAGGCGCGCCGGAACGCCGTCGCCCCCGCAATCTTGAACGCCTGCTCCGAGCTGTCGACCGGATGATCTTTCCCGAAGAACACCTCGACCTCGACGTCGATCACCGGGTTGCCCGAAATCACCCCCTTCTCCATCTGCTCGCGGACTCCCTTTTCGACCGCGGGGATAAACTGATTTGGGATCGTGCCCCCCTTCACCGCGTCGACGAACCGGAAGCCCGTGCCGCGCGGCGTCGGACGCACCCGCAGGTGCACCTCGGCGAACTGGCCGCGGCCGCCGGTCTGCTTCTTGTGACGGTGGCTCGCCTCGGCTTCGCTCAGGATCGTCTCCTGGTACGGCACGTGCGGGACGTGCGTGTTCATGTCGAGTTTGTAGCGGTTCCTGAGCCGATGTTGGATCACGTCGAGATGCAGCTCGCTCATGCCCGAGATCACGAGTTCGTGCGTGCGGGCGTCGCGCTGGAACGTGAAGGTCGGGTCTTCGTCGGCGATTTTCGCGAGTCCGACCGAGATCCGCGGCTCGTCCTCGCGGGTTTTCGGCTCGACGGCGCGCGGCACCATCGGCTTCGGGAACAGGATCGGGTCGAGCATCACGCGGCCGACGCTGCCGTTGTTGGTCGAGGTGAGCGTGTCCGAGACGTGCAGGTCGTCGAACTTCGCGAGCACCACGATATCGCCCGCGATCGCCTCCTTCACTTCCTCCTGCGACTTGCCTTGCAGCCGATAAATGTGCCCCGGCTTCGACGTCTTGCCGGTGCGCAGATTGAGCAAAGTCGTGTCGCCGCCGATCCGGCCCGAGTGAATCCGCAGGTAACTGAGCTTGCCCATGAAGAGGTCGTTGGTCGTCTTGAAGACCTGCGCGACGAGTTCGCCGTCCTCGTGCGGGTCGAGTTCGACGTCGTCATCGACGCGATCGGCGGTGTGGCCGTGACGATGGACCTCGGAGGCGGTCAGACCGCAGCTCGCGACCAGATCCAACAGCTCGGTCAAACCGATGTCTTTGCGCGACGAGACGCAGACGACGGGGACGAGCTTGCCGGCGGCGATCGCGGTGTGCGCGGCGCCGCGGAGTTCTTCGGCGGGCAGCGTTTCGCCCTCGAGGTAGCGCATCATCAGGTTTTCGTCGGTCTCGACGATCTGCTCGACCACCATTTGATAGGCTTCGGCGGGGTCGATCGGACAGCCGCCGGGAAGCTGCGAACGCCTCGAGAGCACCTCGAACACTCCCACGAACCGCGGCCCCTGACCGATCGGCAGGTTGAACGGCACGCAACGCGCGCCGAAGGTCTCGCGGATCGATTGCAAAACGCGCGCGTAGTCGACGTTGTCGGCGTCCATCTTCGTGATCGCGACGATCCGCCCCAACCCCAAGCGCTCGGCCTCCTGGAAAACGCGGCGGGTGTTCACCTCGATGCCCGACGCCGCCGCCACCGTCACGATCACGTTTTCAACCGCCGCCAACGCGGCGAGCGTGTTCCCAATGAAGTCGGGATACCCCGGCGAGTCAATCAAATGAATCTGCTTGTCGTTCCACTCGAGATGAGTGAGGTGGCAATCGATGCTGAAGTGTCGGCGTTTTTCCTCTTCGTCGCTGTCGCAAACGCTGGTGCCGTCGTCGACCGAGCCGCGGCGCTCGACGGCGCGGGCGGTGTAAAGTAGGGCGTCGGCCAAACTCGTCTTGCCCGACGCCCCATGACCCGCGAGGACAATGTTCCTGATGTCGGTCAGATGATACGTTGCGGTCATCGCACTCGTCCCCCTTGGTGAAGTGATTGAATCCGGGTTGAACGCTGCCAATGCCTTCGCCTGGCGACCGCGCCGCACGCCGAAACTCAAGTCGATAGGGGACGGGACAAGCCCGCCGAGTCAGGGCGTCAACACGGTTTCGCCGGCACGCTTCCGCGCCTCGCAGAGCGAGAAGCGACCGTCGTACAACGCGCGGCCGACAATGCATGCCGCCACCGGCAGCCGCGACAAACGCTCGATGTCCTCCAGAGTTCCCACGCCTCCCGACGCCGTCACGGGCGTCTTGATGCGCGTCGCGAGCGCCTCGATCGCGGCCAGATTCGGCCCTTCGAGCGTCCCGTCGCGCGCGATGTCGGTGTAAATGATCCCGCCCAGCGGCAGGTCGTCGAGTTGCAACGCGAGGTCGACGGCACGGACCGTCGAATCCTCCAGCCAGCCCTCCGCCGCGACAAAGCCGTCGCGCGCGTCGAGCCCCAAAATGATGCGACCCGGGAATTGACGCGCGACCCGCCGAAACCACTCGGGGTCGCGCAACGCCTGCGTGCCGACAATCACCGCGTCGAGGCCCGCGTCGAGCCAGGCCGCGATCGTCGCGTCGTCGCGCACGCCGCCTCCAAGCTGACAAGGTATGTCGACGGCGTCCAGAATCGATCGGACGGCGTCGACGTTGACGGGTCGGCCCGACTTCGCGCCGTCGAGGTCGACCAGATGAATCCTGGCCGCTCCGTCGTCGCGCCAACGTCGCGCCGTCGCCGCGGGGTCGTCCCCAAAGATCGTCTCTTGGGCGAAATCACCCCGGACCAGCCGGACGCAACGCCCCCCGCGCAAGTCGATCGCGGGGATCACCACCATCGTCATCTTCGCAGCCTCGCCGAGCCTTTTAGATCATTTAATCTAACCGCCGCGCGCGTTCAAAGCAACCTCCCGGCGAGAGTTCGCGCAACTCAACGTCGCGACCTTGCGCGCCGCGGGTAAGGAGACGGTAAGACCGCCGGTGATCAACGCGCGGCAAAACTCGGCGCAAAACTCGGTGTCAACCGCCATGCCGCCGCGGCCCGCCCCGCTCGCCGGCCACCGAGGCCGGCCGCGCCGTGTTTACGCCTTATCCCTGCGGGAGAAGATGCCCTCAGGGCGGATGAGGGGCACTGATTCCATCACACGCAGCGCACCCTCACCCCCGCTCGGCGAGAGGCTCAATCAAGGAACCGACGCCGACTATTCCCATACACCTGACTACCGGTCGCGGCATCGGTATAATCGTCGCCGACGGCGGGCGGCGGTCTACGTTGGACTGCGTTCGTTGCGACACCATCTCGGAGGCGACCATGAAGGCGATTCTCTCAATGGCGTTGGTCCTCGGGGCATGCGGCTTGACACGCGCGGCGGAGGTGAAGGCGGTCGATCCGGTCGGGACCTGGAAGTGCGAGTATGAGATCGGCGGACAGCAACGCACGTCCACCCTGAAGATCAAAAAGGACGGCGACAAGATCACCGGAACCATGACCTGGCCGGACCAGGACGAGACGAAGCTCAAGGACCTGAAGCTGAAGGACGGTACGCTGAGCTTCTCCGCCGAGCGGAAGTTGCCGGGGATGGATGACGCCTTCACCGTCGAGTACAAGCTGACGGTCGACGGGGATGAGTTCAAGGGGAAGGGCGCGGCGGAGTTCGGAGGCGAGAAGCGGGAGTGGGATATCGAGGGCAAAAGGCAGAAGGGAGAGAAGTAGTCGTCGCGCGGTCTTGAGAGTGCGGACGGCGGATGATCTAGGCGGGCGCGGGCCAAGGCAACACGTCTGCCTCGCGGCCGCGCGACGCGGGGCTTCCTAGCACCTCGGCGGGAAAAGTCGGCGTCAGCTCCGCTTCACAACCACGGGCGCGGATCGCTCCCGCGGACGATTGAAGGAACCGACACCGAGTTTCCCGCGTCTTCCCCTTCGTTCGATCATGCCTCTGGAGCGACCGCCGCACTCCGCTCGGCGACCAGGCGGTTCATTTCTTCGTTCGCCGGTCGGATCTCGAATGTCGTTGGCCACATCCTCGCCGCCGGATGATTCGACATCAGCGCGATGGCGTGGTTCAGGTCGCGGGCTTCCAGCAGCAGAATGCCGCCGAGCGTTTCCTTCGTCTCCACAAACGGACCATCGGTGACTTGGACCTCGCCGTCTTTCATCCGGAGCGTGACCGCGTTACGGGCGGAATCGAGCGCCTCGCCCCCCAGGAAATGCCCGCCTCGCCGCAGGACGTCGTCGTAGGCAAAGCATTCCTCCATCATTCTCTGCGCGTCCGCGGGCGGAAGCCGCGCAAACACCGCCTCGTCGATGAATCCCAAAACGACGTATCTCAATGCGAAGCTCCGTTCGGGGACTACCATGCTGAAATTGCTTGGCCCGCACCCGGCCAGGCTCACGTTCATTATTTGAAACGGGCCAGGCCGTAACCGTCACGATCCCCCGAGCGGGCTTCGAGTTCTTTAACTTCCTCCAGCCGATCGGGGGTGACCACCCCGGCAAAGTCCTCCGGTTCCATGAGCGGACGAATTTCGACGTCGGAGTCCTCGGTCGACGTGTTCGGGAATTTCTTCACCCAGTCAATCGCTTCCTGGAGTGAAGCGACCTTCCAGATCATGAACCCGGCGATGAGTTCCTTTGTCTCCGGGAACGGCCCGTCGATGACGGTGCGAGTTGAGCCGGAGAACCGGACACGGGCGCCGCAAGACGTCGGCTTCAGTCCGGTACCGTCGAGGAGGATTCCCGAATTGATCAATTCTTCGTTGAACTTGTCCATCGCCTCGAACGCCTCGGGGTCCATTTCGCCTGCTTCCGACGCCTTGGACGCTCTGGCAATCACCATGACTTTCATGACGGAACTCCTGAATTTGGCGGTTGGGGATGCTCCGAAAGTCGCTCATGTTCCGACTTTCACCAGTAGTCGAACGAGAATCCCGGCAATCGACAAGGATCTCGAAAATCTTGACGGAACTCCGTGACCAATGCGCTCCGCATCGGAAATCGCGGACGGAAATTAGATTTCGGACAGTCGTCGACTCAACAACCTCCGCTCGGGTTCCTGCCGAGCCAACGCGAGTGCTCGCTCATACGAGTGCTTCGCGTCGGACATTTTTCCGGAGCGACGGCACAACTCGGCTCGCGCCGCGTGGGCAAGGTGATAGTCCACCAAGTCCCCGCGTTTGAGAATCGCATCGATCAGGACCAGTCCCGCCTCCGGTCCGTCCCGCATCGCGACCGCGACCGCCCGATTGAGTTCGACGACCGGCGAGGAATCGACTCGCTGCAATACGGAGTAAAGCGCGACAATCCGATTCCAGTCGGTCCGGGAGGATGCGGCGGCCTGGGCGTGGACCGCGGAAACGGCCGCTTGCAGCGTGTACGCACCAAACTCTCGCGACCGCAGGGCTTGCTCCACCAGAGCCGTGCCCTCGGTAATCATTTGAGAGTCCCAACGCGAGCGGTCCTGCTCCTCGAGCAGAATGATTTCACCGTCTTTGGAAACGCGCGCCTCGCGGCGCGATTCGTGGAGCAGCATCAAGGCCAGCAGCCCCTTGACCTCCGGATCGGGAAGCAGCTCGAGCAGCAGCCGACCCAGCCGAATGGCCTCGGCGGTGAGATCCACCCGGAGGTGCGATGTGCCCCGCGAGGCCGCATATCCTTCGTTGAACACCAAATAGACGGCGGAAAGTACCGCGTCCAGCCGTGCGGGCAGCTCCTCCAGAGACGGAACGACAAAGGGAATCCGCGCGTCGCGAATCTTCGACTTGCCGCGTACGATGCGCTGGGCCATCGTCGCTTTGGAAGTCAAGAACGCGTGGGCGATCTCCTCGGTCGTCAGTCCGCAGACCTCGCGCAACGTCAACGGCACCTGCAGCGCCGGGTCGATCGCGGGATGACAACAGGTGAAGATCAGACGCAAGCGATCGTCTTCGATCTCCGCGGCGGCTCGGGCCGCGTTGTCGTCGGTCGTTTCGTTGACGCGCGCTGCGATTTCGGGCTGGAGCGCCTTCAGGCGGCCTTGCCGACGCAGCGAGTCGATCGCTTTGAATCTTCCGGTGGAGATCAACCACGCTCGCGGATTTTCCGGCACCCCGTCGCGTTGCCAAATCTCCACGGCGGCCGCGTACGCCTCGTGCATGGCATCGTCCGCCAGATCAAAATCCTTCAGCAATCGGACGAGCGAAGCAAACACGCGACGCGAGTCGGAGCGGTAGAGATCGTCGATCCGGTCGCGGATCGTTACGGGGTCGTCGAGTGTCATGTCGATCGTTTCATGCCCGTTTGACCGCGTCCGCGGTCCGTCTCGAGATCGGTTTAGGCACTAATGTTTTACACGAATCTCATCAGAATGTGAAATCCGACGTGCGCGCAACCGCCCTCAAGAGGACTCGCCGGGCCGGGTTGCGTCCCCGCTCGCGATCCACGCTCGGTCCCCCTCGACGCGCCGCCTTTGCCTTGAACGCGGACACCGCGCAATTGTTCCCGGCGCAATAAACCGGGAGGTTTAGAGCTTGTCGATGAACACACAAATGTCCCCGAATTTGCGTTCAGCCCGCCGCAA
>JAJYDB010000257.1 GCA_021777845.1 Planctomycetota bacterium | reverse complement strand
TCGCCAACGCCTCGACGCGCCGCGGTCGGCCCCCGCGAATTCGAAGGTCGCCTCGTCAAAACGGCGTAATTCCGACGCGGTCTCGGGGTTGAAGAGCGCGACCGCGGCCCGCGTTTGCTGGCTCAGATGCGCGTCGGGACGAACGCGCAGCCAGGCCGAGAGCGCGGCGGGAGGGCTCGGCATCCGCGCCCCCTCAAAGGACTTCAGGACCCTGTCCACCTGCAGATCCGGCCGATGGAACGTCAGCGTGTAGGCCGGACGCAAAGCCGCGCGGTCGAACTCCGCGCGTCGCTCGTCTCCGCGCGCGACGCCCGCCGCGAACGCTCCGGACAGAACGATAACGACAGCACGACGCGAGCATCTTGGCACGTTGGACCTCCTTGAACGGCACCACCCTGATTGTAGCGCGGCGGGCGTCGCGCGTCGAACCGCGTTGAATATTCTGGACTTCGAAACCAGTGCTCGCTATCCTAACATGGTTCGTGACCATGATGGGCGTGTTCGATGACGCCCGGTCTTCTCGTACGGCGATCGTAGGCAATCATGGGGTACGCGACGATGGACGGATCGCTGTCGCCTTCGTCCGCAAGTTCGGTCAAGCTCGCACTCGCGGGGCGCCTCCGCGAGGTCCGTCTCGAGCTTTACGGCGAGCACGGCGGTCCGTTGCTCGCGCAGGAACTCGCGATCCCGTTTCGAACGTGGTGGAATTACGAGCGCGGCTGCACGATTCCCGGTGAGACGATTTTGCGTTTCATCACGCTCACCGGCACCGAGCCGCACTGGCTCTTGACCGGCGAGGGGGATCGTTACCGCGTCGACGGCTTTTATCGATAGCGGTCGGGTGCGAGCGACTCGAGAGCGCCGTTCACCGGCAATGCGCGTGTTCAGGATATTCACAAGGCGATGGTGAGCCATGTGGGGCGTAAGGCTTGCCGAGAGTGACCAGCGTCGCCTGGAATGGGTGTCGTCGGCCGTCGTTTCGCTCTTGGCGCTGGTGTTGGGGATGGTTTTGATCGCGCGCGGCGGGCTGCCGCTCGAATCAGCGAAGCGAGAGCGTTCCGCGCAGCGCGGTCTGGCGGCTCCCGAGTGGGTCGAGGAAGACCTCCAGGGCGTCATTCTGTGCTTCTGGAACGCCGAAAATTTCTACGACGACGCTAACGACCCGAAGAACAGCGAGCTTCTGGAAGACTGGTTCGCGGCGAACCCCGACATGGTGCGCGCGAAGGCCGATGCGCTGGCGCGCACGCTCTTGATTCAAAACGGCGGGCGAGGGCCGGACATTATCGCGCTCGTCGCGGTTGAGAGCCGCCGCGCGCTGGAAATCCTGCGCGACTCGCTCAACGCGACGCTCGCGGACAAGGATCATTACGACGGCCTGATTTTCCGAGAGAGCGCGGCGCGAGGGGACCTCGGCCCGGCGATCCTGACGCGTCTGCCGATCCACGACGACCTCACGCGGACCTTCGGCTCGATGCGCATTCTGGAGGCGCACGTCGACGCCCCGACACCCTCGGGCGCGCCGCTCGTCGTGCTTGTGAGCCGCTGGCCCGAGCGCGACGGCGACGGCTCGGAGCCATCGCGCCGCGAATATGCCGACACGCTTTTTAATGTCGCGAAGGAGCTCGACGCCGCCTCGCTCGATATCGACCTCGTCCTCGTCGGAGACTTCAACGACAGGCCCGGCGACCCGCCGCTCGATGTCTCGATGCACGCTTCGCCGCGCGTCGACGACCGCCTCGTGCAACGACACCGCGACCACGAATTCACGCTGCTCGACGTCACCCATCGACTCCAAAACCCGTCGCACGCCACTTACCTGGCAGCCGGGCGCCGGATCATGACCGACCACATTCTCGCCGCGCCGGGACTGCTCGACGACAAAGGCTGGAGCATCGCGCCCGAGTCGGCCCGGATCGTCGCGATCAACTCGAACCGCATCCTCGACCGCGATCCAAAACGTTTCGGCGGCCCCAACTTCAAAGGCCTGCGCGGTCCCTCGGACCACTTCGCCGTCCGGGTTCGGTTCAACGTCAAGTGATCGCGCGGGTCGCCCGCCGCGGCTTACGAACGGATTCGCGACCCGCCGAGGCGGCTCACTGACCGCGCGTCAACACCAGGCCAAGGTCGATTCCCTGCCCGCCGCCCGTCTGACGGCACACCACCGCCAGCGTGTTTCGACCCTCCGCGAACAACGCCGCCTGTTCGCGACTCAGCGTGATATCCAAATACGACTGCGAGTATCCGCGCAACCGGAGCAAGCGCTTGCCGTTCACGTAGATCTCGGTGTCCTCGTCGTGAAACACGTGCAGGGCCAGCTCGTCGCCGGGTCCGATTTTCGGCAGGTCGAGCGTCTTCCGCAGCCAAATCGTCGGGGTGGACCACGCCGAGTGGACGCGAATGCTCGGCGTGCCGTCGGTCCCGAAGCCCGCGCGGCCGTGCTTCCAGCCTGCGCTCTTGAACGCGGGACCGTTCCAGCCCGAGCCGGGGTCGGTCGTCGTGTAATCCCACTCCGCCGGGTTCGGCGCGTCGCCCGCCGCCAACAGTACGCTCCGACGCGTCGCCGGGGCGTCCAGAGCGATCGAGTCGGCGGCTTTCACGCCCAAATCGGCCGGCAACGCGTCGCGCGTCTTAATGATCACGGTCGGATCAACGGGATAACGTCCCATCGTCGCGCCGAAGAGCGCCAGACCCCCCGCGTGCGCCGCGTCGTCGGGAACGCTGAGGTCGATCACGAGCGGCTTGCCCGCGCTCAATTCACGGCGCGCGTTCTCGGTCAGGTCGGCTTCGAGCTTCACGAGCGTCCCGTAGCTCCCGTGCTCAACCCTCGCCAGGTGCGAGAGCACGCCGCGAGCGTCGGCCGGGTCGTCCTCCAGATCGATTCGCGCCGCCTTCGTGCCGTTCAACATCACGTCGAGCGTCGAAGGCCACTTCCGCGCGTCGGTTTGCGGATAATCCTGCGAATTCACCCGGCTCGGCCAGTCGACTTGGTCGCGGCCCGCCTTTGACGACACCTCGAACACGAGCTTGATCTTCTCGGGACTCGCCTTCGCCACGCTCGCGGGCACTTTGAGCCGATACTCGAACAGCCCGCGGCCTTGCCCCCACGACTTGCCCGGCCGGTCGACCGAGTTGCCCGTCCAACGCTTCCGCGCGTGCTCGGAGGCGTCGAACCGCAGCGCAACCTCGTGATCGCCCAACCGCTCGACCCGCGCCGCGGCCGCCTCCGGCCGCACCACCACGTTCACGAAATTCGCCGCCAGACGCTCCCCCGTCGCCGCGTCCTCGAGCACCAACGCCACCGCCCCCACCAACGTCCCGCCGATCTTGAACTTGACCGGCTTCGCCTGCGTCTTCACACCGTAAGGCGTCCACTCGACCGGCATCTCGCGCGCCGGCATCGCGTCCGACTCGCCGTACTCGTCAACCCCGGTCACCCACCACTTCAACTTCGCAGGCGCCTTCCGATCCGAGTAATGACTCACGAAAACCGGCAGCGAAATCACCTCGCCCGGCTTCGCAACCACCACCGGCGGCGCGTCGAACCCCACGAAATCCGCCCCTTGCAGGTCGGCGGGCGTCATCCCCGGCACGAAGGCGTCATATCCAAACGTCTTCGGGCCTCGGTCATAATCCGCGAAGCCGTTGTGCTCCCACTCGATGTCGGAAAGCTCGGTGTAGACGTACCCTTGAATCTTCGGCTGCCGTCGCAAAAGCGTCGTCAGATCGCGGAAGCACCACGAAACGTCGCGGTCGCCGCCGCCCGCCGACACCCCGCCGTATTCCGAGTTGATCAACGGCGCGGTCGCTTGCTTCCGACCCGGGCAGTAGTTGAATTCGCTGCCGGGATGCGTGTTCTTCACGACGTCGTCGATGTGCCGCTTCGCGTCGGCGTAGTCGTCGATATAAAAGTGCCAGCTATTCAGATCGGTGTTCTCGACGTGATCATAGTTGCACGGCGATTGATCCTCGACGAGCCGCGAGGGGTCGAGCGCCCGCATCACGTCGACCATGTTCGTCACCCAATCCTGCGTGTCGCGGCTCTTTTTGTATTCGCCCGAGTCGCGGTTCGCGAGGCCCCAGGTCTCGTTGAACGCCACCCAAACGACGATCGACGGGTGACTGCGGTCGCGCGCGATCACCTCGCGCATCGTCGACTCCCACGCCGACCGCGACTGTGCGTTCTGACGCCACGCGTTCGGCATGTCCTCGAGAATCATCATCCCGAGCTTGTCCGCCCAGTACAGACGCCGCGGCTCGTCGGGCTTGATGTGAATTCGCAGGCCGTTCAGACCCATCCGCTTCGCAAGCTCGATGTCGCGCTTCAAAAACGCGTCGTCGGGAGCCGTGTACACGCCCTTCGGGTTGAACGACTGGTCGAGCGCCGTCCGCAAATAAACCGGCTTTCCGTTCAAAAACAGACGCTCGAAATCCTCGCCGGCCAACTTGCCGCGCGTCAACGTCCGCAGCCCAAAATACGTCTTCACCAGGTCAATCGAGCCGTCCGCCGCCTTCGACTCGAGCGTCAATTCATACAGGTGCGGCGACTCGGGCGACCAGAGTTTCGGGTCGTCGACCGGAAGGTCCAGCACCAGATTCGGCTGCGGCACGCCGAGCGGATTCGCCTGCCGCTTGCCAAGCACGTTCGTGTATTTCGCCTCTTTGGTCGCGACCGTCGGGTCGCTCGAAGTCGCCCGCAAAGTGATCCCCGCGCCCACCTCGCCCGCGAACGTCACCTCGACGCGCACCGACGCCGGGTCGATTTTCGGCGTGATCGCAAACGACGCGATGTGCGTCTTCGGGCGCGACTCGAGCCAAACCGTCTGCCAAATCCCCGACGTCGACGTGTACCAGCCGACTTGTTTGCCGGTCGGCAGGCTCGGGTCGGTCGGGTCGAAGACGCGCACAACCACGGTGTTCGGCTTGCCGCGCGCGACGGCGTCGGTCACGTCGGCTTCGAACGGCGTGTACCCCCCCGCGTGCGACGCAACTTTCTTCCCGTTCACCCACACGTCGGACTGCCAGTCAACCGCCTCGAACCGCAGCCACACCCGCTCCGTCGCCGGAAAGTCCTTCGGAACCTCGAAGGTCCGCCGATACCACGCGACGCCTCGATATTTCAGGTCGTGCACGCCCGAAAGCTCGCTCTCCCAACCAAACGGGACGTTGATCGACTTCTCAAAGCCCGCGGCGTCGGGTTTGAACCAGCCCGCGGCCAGCCCTTCGTCCTTCGGGTCGACGCGAAACTGCCAAGAGCCGTTCAAATTCGACCAATGAGCACGTTCCGCGTCGGGTCGGGGATGCTCGGGACGCGGGATCGCCTTCTCGGCCGCGCTCGCCGCGACGCCGCTAAGCGCGAACGCACACCACATCACCACACCCTTCGCCAACTCACTTGGCACGACTCGTAACATCGCGGACCACTCCCCGTCTGGGCTGCTTCCCGTCACTTTTCCGCACGACACCCCTAAAATAACGGCTCCGAGCCCCGAATAACAGGGATCGACGGCGCCGAGGTTCAACGAGAGCGACGTGCCGGCCCGGTTTCCAGACGGGCCTCGCCTTCGCGCACGATCAGTCGTATCCCCGCCGGCACCTGTTCCCAACGCTCAACCCGGCCCGACGGCCACGCAACCTCCAACGATTCCAGCCCGCGCGCCGCGCCCAACCCAAACCAGACCGTCCGCGACGAACTCGACAAATAGCTCCCGCCGCCGGGCCGATCGCGAAGAATCAGCCGACCCGCGATGCGCGCCGTCACGCGTGCTCCAAACACGCCCCCGCCGCCGCGCGGCACCAGCTCAACCGCAACCCAACGCCCGCCTTTCGACTCGTTGCGCAGCAAAAGCGGCGGAGCGTCGAGCGCCGCCAGCACGACGTCGGGCTTGCCGTCGTCGTCGAGGTCGCCGACCGCGAGCCCGCGTCCAAGCATCGCGCGACCGAACGCCGGCCCCGCCGTTTTTGAGACGTCGACGAGCCGTCCGCCCTCGTTTCGCAGCAGGGTCGACCGCATCGCGAACGGCACCCCCAGCCGCGCACGCTCGACCACATGACCGTTCGCCTCGATCAGGTCGAGACGCCCGTCGCCGTTAAAATCCTCGAGCGCGACGCCGAACCCCGTCGCCTTCCGAGTCGGACCCGAAATCCCCAGCGCCGCCGACTCGTCGAGAAACATGCCGCGGCCGCGCGCCCGAAACCCAATCGTGCCGCGCGCATAAAAATTCGTAACGACCAGGTCGGGCCGGCCGTCGCCGTCGATATCGCCCAGAGCCACGCCCATCCCCGCCGGCGCGACGCCGTTCGCGTCGAGCGCAACTCCCGCCTCCATCGCGACTTCTCGAAAACGCAGCCCGCCCAGATTCTCGAACAGACGACACGGCGTGCCGTCGTTGGCAACATAAAGATCGAGCGCCGAGTCGCCGACGAGATCGGCAACCAACACGCCTAAACCGCGGCCGTCGGGCAGGTCCACCCCCGCGGCGCGCGCGACGTCGGTGAACGTCCCGTCGCCGTTGTTGCGGTACAACACGTCGGGCTGCGCGGGGAAGTCCTCCGGCCCGCAGTAGTCGCGACGTCCGTCGGGAGCGGCACAATAAGGCGCGAGCGCGGCGTCGTACGCCAAATAATTCGCGACGAACAGATCGAGATCGCCGTCGCCATCGAGGTCGGCGAACGCGGCGCCTGTACTCCACAAGGTTGACTCCACTCCGGCACGCGCCGTCGCGTCCTCGAATCGACCCGCGCCAATGTTTCTGTACAATTTCCGGCCGCCCCAACCCGTGAC
>JAJYDB010000020.1:9899-30770 GCA_021777845.1 Planctomycetota bacterium | reverse complement strand
CGGGTCGAGTCCGCGGCGGCGGCGTGGGACGAAGTCGAGTCGCACGGCGCGCAGGACGTTTTGAGCTTCGTCACCCCGGCCGACGGCGTCGCCGTCGTGGCAAGGCTGCGCTCCGACGCGACCATGGACCGCCTCTGCCCCGAGCACGGCGCCGACTGGCGCTCGCTCGGCGTCAGCATTCTGCACGAACTCGTGCTCAAGCACTTGCTCGGCGACTTGGGGATCGCGAGCTGCCGCTACGTGCACCTGCTGCGCGAGGTCGAGGACGACGTCGCGGCGCGGCGCTGCGACCTCGCGTGCCTCGTCCCCCCCGCAACCATGGAGCACGTCCAGGCAATCGCGCTCAACCGCGAAACCATGCCGCCCAAGAGCACGTACTTTTATCCGAAACTGCTCACGGGTTTGGTGCTCAACCCGCTGCACTGATCCCCCGCGCGGTTGGAAACGACGATGATCCCGCCGTCGGGCTCGGTTCCGACTCGGGATCAATCCGCGCGCGGCCGGAGTCGCGCGGGTATCTTGGCCGCGAGGTTGACAACTTGGTGGAGGCGTGCAATCGCATTGGAATTGAAATCGATGCGGGAGAATCGAAACCTCTCAACGTCGCTCGGATCGTCGTGCCCCGCAAAAGTCTGACGATGATCACGCCGCGCACGGCGCGCGACTACGCGCGGTGCGGCGAGAAGACGCTGACGCGCGATTTGAATAAGCTGGTCGAGATGGATCTCGTGGTGTTGACGCCGCGGGGATATCAAGCCAACCGCGCGATGATGCTCGCGTTTTTGCCGCCGCGGGCCGAGAGTACGGTATCATAAGTAGGACGAGGGCGAAGGGTTCCCTCGCGACCCTTGCGAACGATGGAATGATGGCACCAAAAAGCGTTGAAATCGGCGGCGTGACGTTGCGGCTGTGCGCGCCCGACGCGACCGGTCCGGAGTGGATCGGTCAGGACGAGTTGCTGCGGCAGTTGCTGGCGTGTTGGCTGGTGATCGATGCCAAGGACCGGCCGTTGTCGCCGCGTCTGGTCGGTCCGCCGGGGATCGGCAAGACGACGCTCGCGAGCGCCGCGGCGGAGCGTTTGCGACGCCCGCTGTTCATCAACCAGTGCACGTCCGACACGCGCCCCGAGGATTTGATCGTGACGCCGGTGCTGGCGGAGTCGGGTCGGATCGCGTACCACGCTTCGCCCTTGGTGTCGGCGATGGTGACCGGCGGCGTCTGCGTGCTCGACGAAGGCAACCGGATGAACGAGAAGTCGTGGGCGAGCCTGGCCCCCCTGCTCGATCATCGACGGTACGTCGAGAGCGTGGTGGCCGGCCTGACGATCCCCGCGCACGACGACTTTCGCGTCTGCGTCACGATGAACGAGGACGAGTCGACGTTTGAAGTGCCTGACTACATGTTGTCGCGATTGCAGCCGACGTTGACGCTGGGGTTTCCCGAGCGCGACGACGAGCTGCGGATCTTGAAGTATCATCTGCCGTTCGCGCCCGCGGATTTGTTGGCGCTGACGGTCGAGTTTTTGCAGGCCGCGCATGCGCTGAAGCTCGATTATTCGCCGCGCGACGGTCTGAATCTGCTGCGGTTCGCGCTCAAGCGACTGGCGCAGGAGCGTGAGCACCCGCTCACGCGCGACGCCGCGTGGCGCGAGGCGCTCGAGTGCGTTTTGGGCGACGAGGCGCTCGACTTGGAGGCGGCCGCGCGTCGGAAGCGCGGGTCGCTCGGCGGCGCGCGCGCGCCGATCGGGCTGGGCGACTTGTTCTTCGACCCCGACGACCCGCTGCACCCCGACCAGGACGACGACGAAGACGACGAAGAATATGAAGAGGACGACGACTGAGCGCCGCGGTCGACGAGCGCGTCGATCGGCGGGGTTGATCGCGACCGAGTGGAGTTCGCGCAAGGCGTGGAGTGGAGTCACAACGGAACGGAAGTCGCGATAGAGTGGAGTTTTGATCGCGATGAACGACGCTCTATACGGACCGTTGTGGCTGTCGCTGCGGGTGTCGGCGGCGGCGACGCTCTTGGTGATTGCCGCGGGTGCGCCGTTGTCGTTTTGGGCGGCGCGGACGCGGATGCGGGCGCGCGGGCTGATCACGGGGCTTTTGATTTCGCCGATCGTGTTGCCGCCGACGGTGCTGGGGATCGCGTTGTTGTCGATCCTGGGGCGTCGCGGGCCGCTGGGGATGGTGCTTGAGCGTCTGTTCGGCGCGACGGTCGTGTTCCACTGGACGGGCGCGGCGATCGCGGCGGCGTGCGCGGCGTTCCCGATGTTTTTCTTGCCGGCGAAGGGGGCGTTCGAGGGGATCGACCCGGCGCTCGAGGACGCGGCGCGGCTGCTGGGGCGGGGCGAGCGCTCGGTTTTTTTCGACGTGACGCTGCCGCTGGCTCGTCGCGGACTGGCGGCGGGCGCCGCGCTGGCGTTTTTGCGGGCGCTTGGTGATTTCGGGACGACGTTGATGGTCGCGGGCGACATCCCCGGCCGCACCCGCACGGCGCCGCTGGCGATTTACGCCGCGTGGGAGCGTCGCGACCTCGCGACCGCGACCTGGCTGGCGTGCGCGACGAGCGTGCTCGCGATCGCCGTGCTCCTTGTGGTCGAACGTTCGACGTCGACGCTCCTGGGTTCGCGACGATGAGCGGGCTTGGCGTCGAGTCGCGCCTCGAAAGGTGCGCGGATCCGGCCGCCTCGGGCCGCGTGGTTTTGGACGCGTCGCTGACGAAGCACGTGCACGAGGGGCTGACGGTCGACGTCGCGCTGCGGGTCGGCGTCGAGCGGGTCGTCGTGTTCGGTCCGTCGGGCGCGGGGAAGACGACGTTCTTGCGGCTGATCGCGGGTCTGGAACGGCCGGACAGCGGTCGCGCGCGCCTCGCGGGCAGGGTTTTGTGCGATGTCGAGGCGGGGTTGCACGCGCCGCTGCGGTCGCGCGGGATCGGCATGATCTTCCAAGACGACCTGCTGTTTCCGCACCTCGACGTCGCGGCGAACATCGCGTTCGGGTTGCGCGGCGGTCCGCGCGCGGCGGCACGCGAGCGGGCGCGCGAAGTCGCGGCGCTCTGCGGGGTTGAGGCACTGCTGCGGCGGCGTCCGGCGAGCTTGTCGGGCGGCGAGCGGCAGCGCGTCGGGTTGGCGCGGGCGCTCGCGCCGCGGCCCGCGCTGTTGCTGTGCGACGAGCCGTTCGCGGCGCTCGATTGGGAGAGCCGGCACGTCTTGATTCATCGACTGCGCGCGGCGCAAGAGCGCGAGCGCGTGCCGCTTCTGCACGTCACGCACGACCCCGCCGAGGCGGTGCTCGTCGGCGAGCGTCTGCTCAGGCTCGACGCGGGTCGGGTGGTCGCCGACGCCGCGCCGCTCGATGCGCTCGCCGCGGGCCGTCGCCCAAGCTTATCGCACGAACACGCGTTTATGAACGTATTCGAGGCGACCGTCGAGACCGACGCCGGCGGCGCGTTCGTCGCGCGTCTCGCGGGGGGTCCGACCTTGCACGTGCCGAAGGCCGACTTGCGTCGCGGCGAAGCGCTGCTCGTGGGCGTCGAGTCCGACGATATCGTGCTCGCGGCGGGGCCGGTCGCGGGCCTGAGCGCGCGGAACCTGCCGACGGGACGCGTCGAGCGCGTCGTCGCGCGCGGCGACGAGGCCGAGGTGATCGTGACGACCGGCGCGGCGCGCTGGATCGTGAGCGTCGTCGCGGCGGCGGTGGAGTCGCTCGGATTGCGCGCGGGGGTTGAAGTGACGATGATCGTGAAGGCGCGCAGTTGCCGTATCCTCTCGCGCGAACAGACCGCCGCGTCTTCAAATGCCGGCGCGATGCCGCACCGTCAGTCGCCGTCGTAGGCGCCGTGCTGTCGACGCCGAGACGAAGTGAATTCCTCGTTCGTGCCGCGCGTGATCACCTCGTAGAGGGTCGCGTGCTTGTCGCCCGACTTTCGCAGCACGCGCCCGAGCCGCTGCACGTGCTCGCGCACCGAGCCCGAGCCCGACAGGATAATCGCGACGTTCGCCTCGGGGACGTTCACGCCTTCGTTCAGAACGCGCGACGTCGCGACGATCGGATAAACACCCTCGTTGAACCGCCGCAGCACCTCGCGACGCTCCTTCGCCTTCGTTTGGTGCGTGATCACCGGCACCAGAAACCGCCGCGCGATCGTATACACGGTCGCGTTGTCGTGCGTGAAGATCAAGACGCGGTCGCGCGCGTGCTTGTCGAGCAGGTGCGCCAAGAGACGCAGCTTCGCCGGCGCCGCGAGCGCGAGCCGTCGTTGCTCGCGATACGCCTGAAACGCGCCGCGACCCTCGGCCGAACGGCCCGCCGCGAAGAGAAACTGGCTCCACGCGTTCGGACGCCGCATGTCGATGCCGGACTGCTGCAAGAAGCCGCGGTAGGTCTCGCGCGCGCGTTCGTAAGCCTCGCGATCTTCTTGAGACAAGTGCACATACAACGTTTCAACGCTGTAATCGGCGAGGAAGCGGCCGCGCAGTTGCTGGATCTCGCGTCGATAGACGATGGGTCCGATGAGCAGATCGGAATGCATATGCGCGTTGTCGGCGCGCTCGGGGGTCGCGGTCAGTCCGAGTCGAAACGGGGCGATCGAGCACGTCGCGGCCAGGCCGTAAGTCGGCCCCGGCAGGTGGTGGCACTCGTCAAAGACGATCATGCCGTATTGATTGCCAAGCCGCTCCATATGAAGATACGCCGAGTCGTACGTCGTGACCGCGAGCGGGCGCGGCTCGCGGCTGCCGCCGCCGATCATGCCGACCTCGGTCTCGAAACAGAGCGTCAGCTCGTCGTACCACTGATTCATGAGGTCGATCGTCGGCGTGACGACGAGCGCGGGCCGCCCCGCGCGGGCGATCGCGAGGCTCGCGAGATGCGTCTTGCCGGTGCCGGTCGGCAACACCACGACGCCGCGCTTCCCCGCCTGCCACCACGCCTCGAGCGCCTCTTGTTGATGCGGAAACGGCTGCTTCGCGACCCGCAGCTCCCACGCGATCGGCTCGTAACCGCGCGCCAGGTCGACGCGCGGAATGTTGTGGCCGATCAGATACTCCACAATGGCGCGATACCAAATCGCCTCGGCGCGGTGCGTCCCGGTGCGCGGGTCGAAGCGCAGCCCGGGGATCCCGCGCGGGTCGCCTTCGGCCAAACCCTCGACGACGATCGTGCCGGCGTCGAAGACGAGCTTCAACGCGTCGGCCGGCGCCGGAGCGTCGCGCGGCGAAACCTTCCGCGTGCTGGCGGCCATCGCGACACCTGTTTCGCGGCCAGGCCGCGGTCGAGTTTACGCCGCTTCGACCGGGATCTCGCCTTGCCACTCGATCCGGTAGCGTTTTTCGGCGGCGAACTTCTCGATCTCGCGCTTCGTCTGCGGGATCTCGATCCGCGAGGTTTCACGATAGAAACCGCTCCCCGAGCGCTTCCACTCGACCTCTTCGGCGAACCACTGATTGTCGACGAAATACACCATCAAGCACTTCATCGGCGCGCCCCCGCCCGTTTGGAACCTGAGGCGCGAACGGGTCCGCGCCGTTTCTCCCCTTTAATATAAAGGCCGACGCGCCCCGAGGGAAGACCGCCGCGGCCGCGCGTCGTCGGGGAGGACCAGCAACTGACCGGTGATCAGGTGATTCGGGTCGTCGATCGCGTCGCGGTTCAGCTCGAGGATTTCGTCGGCGCGACGGCTGTCGCCAAGGTAGTCGCGCGCGATGCCGCGGAGCGTCTCGTAACGCCCCACCCGGTGCATCGGTTTCGGCGTCTCTTCCGGGCCGTAGAGCGGGTCGAGGTCGCGCTCGCGCGCCCGCGCCGCCGCGAATTCGTCAACCTT
This sequence comes from Planctomycetota bacterium, assembly GCA_021777845.1. Taxonomy (GTDB): domain Bacteria; phylum Planctomycetota; class Planctomycetia; order Isosphaerales; family Isosphaeraceae; genus JAJYDB01. The sequence continues at coordinate 24,947 of JAJYDB010000020.1, read as the reverse complement.
CGGCAGCGCCAACGCCACGTTCGAATTCCGAGTCGAGGCGCGCGGCTTCGACTTCAAAGTGTCGCTCTCCGCGGGCGGAATCGCATCGTCGAAGTCGTCGCTCGTATGCGACGACGGCCGCGCCGTCTTCCGCACCCGTCCCGGCCCAACCCCGCGCGATCCCGACGACGCCGGCTCGATCAACGCCGCCTCAAGCGACTCCGGCGGCGGCACACGTACCGTCATCCCGACGATCAACGGCTGCTCCAAACTCGGCGCGCGATCTTTATTCGCCGACCATAACGCCTTGTAATACCGAGGCGTCCCGTAATAAAGCCGCGAGATCGTCCAAAACGTCTCGCCGCGTCGGACCACGTGCGGGACAGGCTCCACCTGGTCGCGCACCGACTCGTCGAACCGCTCTTCCGCCCGCGAAGCCCGCGACCCGCCCTCAAAATTTGAAGCGATGTCGAGGTCGTGGTTGAGTTCGTCGCGCACGCTCGCGCCTCCCAGTTCAAGCCGGCCCGCTCGCGGCAGCTTCACGACACCGGTCGCCGGGAGATTGAAATCCGCGGGTCGCGGCGCGACGGGATCAGGACGCGGCGCGACGGGATCAGGACGCGGCGCGACGGGATCAGGACGCGGCGCGACGGGATCAGGTCGCGGGACGCTTGGCTTCGCGGCGGTGCTCGATCCCAAACCGGGCGTCTCGAGTCCGCCTAAATCGGGCATGCTCGGCACCGGTGCCGGGTCGTTGAGGACGCTCCGCGAGCGCTCGAGCTTCGTGCCTTCGTCGGCACCGCGTGATGCGGATTTCAGTTGCTCGCGAGTCTCGGTGCGGGAGGGCGGCGGTGCCGGCTTTTCGACCGCCTTCGGGGCGATCGCGGCCGGTTTCGGCTTCTCTTTGACCTCGTCGGCGGCCGGTTTCGGGTCGATCGGCGGGTTGGCGGCGGCCGGCGCGGGCGGCAGGAGGTCGGGGAAATCGGTCGGCGGCGCGTTCGCCTCGAGGTCCGCGTCGGGGAGCTTGGCGGCGGGCGAGACGGTTTGCGGCGCAGTGGTCACGGGCGGTTCGACCGGCTTCCCAGGCGGTTCGATCGGCGGCTTGGGTGCGTGGTCGTCGGCTTTCGACGTGCCGGGCTCCTTGGCGTGCGCGGGCGGCGACGGGCTCGGCGACGTTCCCGACGGGGCGTCGTTCGCAGGCTTGGCGGCCGGGTTGGGAGTCGACCCGGGGGCGGCCTTCGGCTCGGTTTTGACGTCGTCGGGAGTCGCGATCACCGGCAGGTCCGACTTTTTCGGATCCGGCGGCGCAACAACGGCGGGCGCGGCGGCCGAGTTGGTTTTCGCAGCGCCCGGAGCCGTGGTCGAAGACGACTTCTCGCCTGATTTGGCGTGATCTCCCTGCCCGGCCTGCGCCGCCGCGGCCTTCGCAAGCGCGTTCTTGATGCGGTCGAGCGGCGACTCCGCCGGGTGATCGCCCTTCGAATCGGGCGGCGGCGACGGCTTCGGTGTGTCCAGCTTCGGCTTCGACGCCTGCTCCTTCGATTTCGACGCCTCCTCCTTCGACTTCGGCTCGGCGGGCGGCGGCGTAATCGCGGCGGATGCGGCGGGCGACATCGGCGGCAGGCCGTCGTCTTTGGCGTCGACGGGGGGCGGGATCGCCGGCTTCGGCGGGTCATCGTTGAGCGCGATTTGCACCGGCTCGTCGGCCGGCGGGATGACTTTCGCCGAGGCCGCCCGCGCCTCCTCGTCGGTGAAGGGGATCGCCGGGTCGCTTGCGTTCGACGCGACCGCGCTCGGCTCCTTGGTCTGACTTTCAGGCGATCCGGACGCCGCCGGGGCCGTCTCCGCGACCTTCGGTCCAGGGGTCTCGTTCGCGCCGTCGCCGCGGCGAGGAATGCTCGCGACCGGCGGCGACTTGCCCTCGGTCGTCTCCCGCGCAGCCTTGCCGCCCCCCTTCAAAACGAAGACCCCAACGAGCGTCAGGACCGACAAAACGCCGGCAAAGATGTACCTCAGCTCCGGCCGGTCCGCGAGCAGGCCAAGCGCTCGTCCCAAGAGCGACACGCGCGCACCGGCGACCACGTCCACCTCGTCGACGGCGTCGGGCGGGTCGGCGTCCCGGCTGTTCAATAGCCCCGCGGCCTCGACGTCGGTCGGGTGTTCTGCCGCAGGCCCGGCGGCGTCGGCGGTCCAATCAGATCCGGACATCGCTCGGCAACCCTCAATTTCGCGCTCCGGGCACGGGGGTTGGCGGCCAACTCCTCGTCGCCGGCGGTGACGGGCTTGCGCGTCAGGACCTCCCAGATCGGGTCGTCCCGAAACGCCCATTTAACCTTGCGGTCTTCCAGCGAATGAAAACTGATGATCGCGACCCGACCGCCGGGCCGCACGTAGTCGGCGGCGATCGCCAAAAAATGGTCGAGCTGCTCCAGCTCGTCGTTCACATAAATCCGCAACGCCTGAAACACACGCGTCGCGGGGTCGATCGGTCCGTGCTTCCCCGGCACGCACTTGCGGACAATTTCCGCCAGCCGGCCGGTCGTCTTGATCGGCTCCCGCGCTCGTTCCTCAACGATCCGACGCGCGATCCGACGCGCGAATCGCTCCTCGCCGTACTCGTGAAAAATCTTCGACAACTCGTCCGCGTCCAACTGCGCAACGACGTCCGCCGCCGTCGCGCCCGCCCCCGATCGTGAGTTGAACCGCATGTCGAGCGGCCCGTCGGCTTTAAAGCTGAACCCGCGCTCCGACCACGACAACTGATCCGAGGAAAGCCCCAAATCCAGCACGATCCCGTCCACGACATCGAGCTCTTGCTCCCGAAAAACCAGCTCGAGGTCGCTGTACGACACCTTCAAAAGCTCGACCGGCAGCCCCTCGACGTTCCGCTCCGCCAGCGCCAACATCGACGCGTCGCGATCGAGCCCAAGCACGCGTCCGCCCGGCAAAACCCGCTCGGCTAGCGCCCGCGCATGCCCCCCCGCCCCCACCGTCCCGTCCACGAACACCATCCCGGGCCGCGGCGCAAGCCACTCCAACACCTCGTTCAAAAGCACGGGGCGATGAACCGACTCGGGCGTCTCGGAAGGGTGCGACACGGCCGAAGTCCGATCGTACGACAGGTTAAGCGGCGGGGTGTAAATGCGACTCTAACGGCAATGCCCGCGCTGTCAAGGTCGAATCAACCCCCGCGCCGACCGCAACGCGCGCCGCGAACCCGCCCCGCGCGCACCGCCGCTCCTCTTGTTTTGATCGGCGCGCAGCCTCGTCGGGATCAACCCAAATGCGGGCCGGCCTCCCCCGAATAAACTGCGCATCGCCCTCAAACCCGCAAAAAATCAAGCCCGCGCGCGATCGCGGTCGCGATTTCAGGCTCGTCGCGCACCTCGGAGAACGACCGCGGCGGGGCCGGCTCCTCGGCCTTGCGGCGGAGCGCGCGCTGCATCCAGGCGACGTCGTGCCACCGCCCGCCCTTAAAGCCGACCTCGCGGTACGTGCCGACCAGCTCAAACCCCAGCGCCGTGTGCAGTCCGACGCTGCCCGCGTTCGGCAGCGAAATCCCCGCGTAGGCGTTGTAATGCCCGAGCACCCGCAGACACTCGAACAGCGACTCGTAAAGCGCCCGGCCGATGTCCGTCCGCCGCATCCCCTCCTTGATGTAAGCCGACACCGCCGCCGACCACTGATACGCCGCGCGGTCGCTGAACATCCCCGCGTAGACGTAACCCAATACCTCGCCGTCGCGCTCGCAAACCAGCCATGGATAACGACTTAGAACTTTGTGCATGCGGCCGAGCATCTCCTCGGCGCTCGGCGGAACCACCTCGAACGACACCGGCGAGTTTGCGGCGCAAAACGGCGCGTAGATCGCCGCGATCGCGCCCGCGTCGCGATCCTCCGCACAGCGAATGCACGCTCTCATCGCGATCCCCCTTCCCTTCGCGTCGCCCCCGGCGGATGCAAACGCATCTTAAGTCGACCGCCGCACAACGTGAAGACGCGACCGACCCGCATCGCGACGCGACCGTTCCTCCCGAGCCCGGAGTTGACAGCCCGGCCCGCCCTCGTGAACATCGCATAACTGAGGCGGGCCACGTTCGACCGCCGCTTTCAACGACCGGTGGAGGCTAAATCAAAATGGGCGACGTCGCGGTCATTCTGCCGGCGGCGGGGCGTTCCACCCGCTTCGGCGACCCCAAACAAAAGAAAATCTTCGCCGACCTCGACGGCCGCGCAGTCTGGCTCCGCGCCGTCGAGCCCTTCATCAACCGCGACGACGTCTCCGAGACCATCGTCGTCATCGCTCCCGAAGACGCCGAGCTCTTTGAACGCCGCTTCCGCGCCAACGTCGCCTTCCTCGGCATCAAGCTCGTCGAGGGCGGCAACGACCGCGCGGAGTCCGTCGCACGCGGACTCGCCGCCGTCGGACCCGACGCGAAATTCATCGCAATCCACGACGCCGCAAGACCTTGCGTCACCACCGAGCTCATCGACGCCGTCTTCCAAGCCGCCCGCGACCACGGCGCGGCAATCCCCGCCGTCCCGGTCGCAGACACCATCAAACGCGCCGCCAACGACCGCTCGATCGCCGAAACCGTCCCCCGCGCGGGGCTCTACCTTGCCCAGACGCCCCAGGTTTTCGCTCGCGATCTCCTCGAACGCGCCTACGACGCCCGCGGCGCCCTCCACGAAGCCCCCACCGACGACGCGCGGCTGGTGGAAGCACTCGGCCAACCGGTCGCGCTCGTCGACGGCTCGCCCTTTAACCTCAAAATCACGACCGGCCCCGACCTCCGCCTCGCCTCGGCCATGCTCAAGGCCATGCCGCGACCCAAGCGCGCCGGTCCCGCCCACCCGTTCGCCGACGAGTCGACCATGTGGGGCGGCCCGAATCTTAAATAAGCCGGGTTAGGCCCACGCCGGCACCGCCGGCACGATCCGCAGCGCCTCGATCTTGCCCCCCTCCGCGGCTGCCGGGGCGCTCAGCATCTCGAACAGCGTCGGCTCGATCGCGTCGGCCCAGATCATGTAGCCGGCGTGGCTCAGGTGCAGAAAGTCGGGCATGATCGACTTCGAGAGCGTGCCGTCGGCGTTCATGAATTTCGCGCCGATGTCGAGGTATTTCACGTGCTTGCCGTCGTCGAACTTCGCGATCGAAGCGTTCAGCGACTTGATCCGCTCGCGCGTCGGGCTCGGCTTCTCGTCACGCGGAAACACACCCAGGAGCAGGACTTTCGTCGACGGCAACTGCTTGCGGATGCGTTCGACGATCGCCTTCACGCCGGCCGCGATCTCGTCGGGCGTATCGGAGTGAATGTTGTTCGTGCCGATCATCAAAACGATGACCCGCGGCTTGATCCCGTCGAGTTCGCCGTGATCGATCCGCCACAGGACGTGCTGCGTGCGGTCGCCGCCGATCCCGAAATTCGCCGCCTTCCGCGCGCCGTAATAACGCTGCCAAACGTCGTTGCCGCCCCAGCCTTGCGTGATCGAATCGCCTAAAAAGAGCAAATCGACGTCGCCTTTTTTAGCACGCTCTAGAAATTTGGCGTGTAGCTCCATCCACCAGCCGGTGCGCGACTCGGGCGTGGTCGGGGCCGACCCGGGAGCGGCTGGACACGCGGCTGGGAGCACGACGACGGTGGCCGCGGCGAGCACCAATCCGACGGCAAGCATTGATCTGACGCGCATGACAGTGGCGGGCCTCGTCAAAGGGTCGATGGTGGAACGGCGTGTGAAAAACGTCTCGGCGGAGCGGACTTACTTTGGTTTCGCGTCGGTCTGGGTTGCCTTCGGGGCCGCGGGAACCGTGGAATTCGGCTTCGACGGCGGCTCCGCGACCTTGCTCGCGGCGGGTTTCGCGGGCGTCGTCGCGGCTGGAGCGGCGGGTTTCGCGGGCGGCTCCGCTTTTTTGGCGTCGCCGGCGGGCTTCTTCGTATCGGTGGCCGGGGGGTCGGGGATCACCGGCGGCAGGTCGACGGTCGTCGGCGAGGTGGTCGCACCCGGCTTGAGGTTGATCATGCCCGGCAACGCGGGGGCGGGGCTGATCGGGCCGTCGAGGTCGGGGTGACCGGCGGGCAGGCCGAGGAGGTCGCTTCCGGGAGCGGGCAACTCGGTCTTGGTGGGCTTCAGGCTGTACAACTCTTTATAAAACGCGACCGTTTCCGGCTTCTTGAGCGTCGCCGCGAGTTGTTTCGCCTGCGTCGCCTCGTCGCTGTTGGGCCAGGTCGTCGCGACTTTATCATACGCGGCGATCGCCTTATCAAGCTCGTTCCGCGCTTCGAGCGTGCGCGCCTTGCCGAAGCTTGCCGCGCGGGCCAACTCGGCGGGGGCTTTGGGATCCTCGGCGACTTCCTCGAACAGGTCGAGCGCCTTCCGCAAGAGCGGCAGCGCCGCGTCCTTATTGCGGGGCAGATCCATGAACCCCTGACTGTAATAGTCGCCCGCGGCCTGATAGACGCCCCAGAGCGACGCCTTGCTGGTCGCGAATTCCTTCGCGACGTCAACGCGTTCGCCGGGCGTCTTCGCGGTCTCGAGCCGCAGCCACGCCTCGGATTCGCCGGACTTGCCGCTGTCCCACATGTTCATGAGGACGACGATCGCGAGTATCACCGCGATCCCGCCGATCAACGCGGTCCAGAACCGCGGCCCCTGGTCGAGCCCGTGCTTCAGCCACTTCGCCAGGACCGGCAGATCCTCCTCGGGGTGGTGGATCACCGTGGGCGCGGCGTGCTCGAACTGATGCTTGGGCGGCACGTGCGGCTCGTTTTTCATAGACACTCTCGAATCAAATCGAAAATCAGGCCGCGCTCCCGGCCGTCACAACCCAAATCGCATCCTACTTCGCAAAGCGGGATGCGGTCAAGCAAAGAGCGCCGCGTTCTCGTTCCGCGACGACCCGCACTCTCGACCCTTGCGCCTCCGGCCGCGCGCGACGCATCCCGATCCACGTGATCGACTAACCTTTCAGGACGACGTTACGATTCGGCTCGGTCCGCGCAACCGGCGCGGCTTCCTCGCGATTGACCCCGAACCAGCGCCCGGCGTACGATGTCTAAAGGCGGATTGCACTCTAACTTTCGAGGCGAACCAGTAATGTCGCGGCGAATCGGGTTCAACCTTCGACTTCAGACCTTGATTCCGGACTTGCTCCTGACCTAAAGGGGGCTTGCGGACCGCGGCACGTTCACGACTCGTTCACGCCACGACGCGAAGCCCCGAGACCTGCCCGCCGGCGGTCGTCGGGGTTTGTTTTTTTAATTCAAGACTCCAATCCGGGCGACGTCGACTCCACTACCCGCTCGACGCCGCCGCGACGCTCAGAGGCCGAACAATGTCCGACGCGAACCGCATCCGGATCTTCGACACCACCCTCCGCGACGGCGAACAATCGCCGGGCGCGAGCATGAACATCGCCGAAAAAGTCGAAGTCGCCCGCGCACTCGAAGCGCTCGGCGTCGATATCATCGAAGCAGGCTTCCCGATCGCCTCGAAAGGCGATTTCGACGCGGTCCGCGCCGTCGCCGCCGAGGTTGTCGACGCCACCGTCTGCGGCCTCGCCCGCTGCAACGACCGCGACATCGACCGCGCCTGGGAGGCGCTCGAATTCGCGAAGTCGGCGCGCATTCACGTCTTCCTCGCGACCTCGGCCATCCATCGTGAACATAAGCTTAAAATGACGCGCGAGCAGGTGATTACGCGTGCCGTCGAGAGCGTCCGCCGCGCGAAGTCGTACTGCGCCGACGTCGAATTCAGCCCCGAGGACGCCGCCCGCACCGAGGTCGACTTCCTCTGCGACGTCGTCGCCGCCGCGATCGACGCCGGCGCGACCACCGTCAATATCCCCGACACCGTCGGCTACGCCGTCCCCGCGCAATACGCGTCGACGATCAAGACGCTCTTCGACCGCGTACCGAACATCGGCCGCGCCGTCGTGAGCGTCCACTGTCACAACGACCTCGGCCTCGCCGTCGCGAACAGTCTCGCCGCGTGCGCCGTCGGCGCCCGCCAAGTGGAGTGTACAATCAACGGCATCGGCGAGCGCGCGGGCAACGCGGCCTTGGAGGAAATCGTCATGGCGCTGCGCACCCGCTTCGATTACTTTGGACTCTCCACAAATATCCACGCCGAGAAACTCTACCCCGTCAGCCGCATGGTCTCCACCATTACCGGACTCTCCGTCCAACGCAACAAAGCCATCGTCGGACGCAACGCCTTCGCGCACGAGGCCGGCATCCATCAAGACGGCATGCTCAAAGAGCGATCCACATATGAAATCATGCGTCCCGAGGAAGTCGGCGTCCCGAAAACCGACCTCGTCCTCGGCAAGCATTCCGGACGCCACGCGCTCCGCGACCGCGTCGCCGAACTCAACTATCGACTCACCGACGAACAGCTCGAAACGCTCTTCGAAGACTTTAAGACCCTCGCCGACAAAAAAAAGGAGGTCTACGACGAGGATCTCATCGTTTTGATCGAGAAATACATGACCGACGTCCCCGCGCACTGGGAACTTCTCGAACTGCAAACCATGGCCGGAAAACATCTTACGCCTACAGCCATGGTCCGCATTAAAAGGCCCGACGGCGTCATCGTGGAGGACGCGGCGATCGGCGACGGGCCGGTGGACGCGATTTTCAAGGCCGTCGAGCGGGTCACCGGCATCGCGGCCAACCTGCGCGACTTCTCAGTCCGCGGCGTCACCGCCGGCAAGGACGCCCAAGGCGAGGTCACCCTCGAACTCGAGGTCGAATCCGACGACCGCAGCTTCCGCGGCCGCGCCGCTTCGACCGATATCATCGAGGCTTCCGCTCTCGCTTATTTAAACGCCGTCAATCATATTGCCACGCGACGCGAACGCGACACCCCGCGCGAGGTCATCGGCCGACCCGGTGCCGGGGCGTGAATCATCCAAATTCTCTATCTTGCCCAAATTACCCAAACTAAAGTTGGCTTCGTTTCCTCGCCGCGGTTTGATTGCGGACCGGAGTCGCCGCCCAGGCTGCGCTTTGACAAAACGAAGCCAAAGTGGCTTGTGACCAATTATCATAAGGACTTGCGGCGCGCACTACGGCGCAATCGAGTCGTCTGGACTAGCCCCCGACTGCGCACTTCGCCACAATGGATTGCGACCTCAGATCCGCACCGACCGTTCCGACTTCTCAGGGGACGCTGATCATGAAACTGCTCCCGTCGAGTTGGTTGCGACGCCTCCGGTTTTTGGCAATAACTGCATCCGCGGCCGTTCTTGCCGCCGGAGCGGGGATCTTGATCCTCGCGGGCCCGCGCTCGTCCTTTGCTCAACTTGGCGGGTCGCGGAGCCGCTCGGCTCCCGCGCGGCATGTCCCGACGGCGATTCTGGAGCTGACGGAACTCGACGCGACGGCCGCAACCGACCCGGTTCCGTTCACGGATACGGACCTCGCGACCGAGGTCGGCGTCTTGCGGAGTCGGAACGTGCTGTCGGCGGCAACGGCGTCGAAGGATGTGGCGGGCCTGGCGATCTTGAAGTCGCAGCCCGACCCGCCGGCGTGGCTCGGACGGCAGTTGCGCGTCGAGCGCGAGGGCCGTTTGATCGAAATCAGTTGGCAAGGCGATGCGACGCCCGAAGCCGCGCGGCTGGTGAACGCGATCGTGGAGACGTATCTCGCGACCCGGGTCGAAGCGCGCGCCCAGACGAAATTGCAACGCCTGCGGAACCTCAAGGAACTCTACCAACAGCTCGCGGAGCGACACGCGGAGCAGCGTCGACAACTGGCGGATCGCCAATTAAGCGAGCGGGACGGCGTCGAGTCGACTTCCAAGATCGACGACGAACTCCACCGCGTGCGTCGAGTTTCGCGCGAGTTGCAAGTTGATCTGGCGGCGCTGCGCACGACGCTCCAGAGGCACGAACAGGCAAAAGCGAAGCCCGGCGCGGCGGCCTTGGAACCCGAGCGCGACGCGGTCGCGGCGGCGGAGGCGCGGCTGGCGGAGCTCGAGAAGCAGGAATCGTCGCTGCGGACGGAACGCGGACGCGCGGAACAACGAGAGTGGAGAGTGGAGGAGGCGCGCGCCGACATCGAGCGGAGCGCGCGCACCCTCGAGAAAATCGGCGTCGAAGTCCAGCGCGTCGGACTGTCGACGCAGTCACTTGATCGCGCGATGTTGTGGTTGCAGAAGGCCGAGTGAGCGAGGCGCGGGTTGTCGAGCAAAAAGAAAGTGCGCGTGGCATTGCGGAAAAATCGAGGGCATCGCGCCCGCGACAACGACCTCACGCGCGCTTTCTTGGACGGCGAGACCGAGGCTCGCGCCGGCACGCGCAACGACGACGTCGAAGACGCCGCGCTGAACGAGCGCGTACGCGCGAAGGGCGAGCTGTCGAGACATCGAACGATCATGCAGGCCGAGCCGACGACGGCCTCGGAAGCGCGCGACGAGCCCGACGACGATGCCTCGCAGTCGCGCTCGATCGACCTGTCCGCCTGTCTCGCGGGTCGCGTGGTGCGGGTCCACGGCCTGATTTCGAGCGTCGTGACCGCCGACGGCCGCTCCTTCGCATGCCGCACGCGACGCCTGCTCAAGAGCCTCTCGATCGACGCCCGCAACGTCATCGCCCCCGGCGACCGCGTCTGGATCCGCCCCGAGCCCGGCGGCGGCGGCGAGGCCGTCGTCGAACGCGTCGAGCCTCGACGAGGCGTGATCACGCGCGGATATCGCAATCACAAACATATCATTGCGGCCAATATTGACCAAGTGTTGATCGTTTCGGCCTTCGCGGAGCCGGGTTTGAAGCCCGCGTTGATCGATCGCTACTTGATTTCGGCGGAGTCGGGCGGTGTCCGGCCGGTGGTGGTGTTCAACAAGGCCGACCTGGTCGACGTCGGTCCGTTCCAGTGGGTGGTGGGGTTGTATGCGCAGCTCGGGTACGAGACGATCGCGACTTCGGCGCGCGACGGCCGCGGTTTGGGCCGGATCAGAGAGCTGCTGGCGAGCGGGACGACGGCGCTTTCGGGGCAGAGTGGAGTTGGAAAAAGTTCACTCTTGAATGCAGTGGAGCCCGGGTTGGGTCTACGCGTTCGCGAGGTGTCCGACTGGACTTTCAAGGGCAAGCACACGACGACGACCGCCGAGTTGATCCGTCTCGAAAGCGGCGGCGAGGTCATCGACACGCCGGGGCTGCGTCAGTTCGAGCTGTGGGGATTGGAGCGGACCGAGATCCCCGGAATGTTTGTGGAGTTTCGTCCTTATTTGCGGCTTTGCCGCTTTCCCGACTGCACGCACACGCACGAAATCGGCTGCGGCGTGAAAGACGCGGTGCGGCTGGGGCAGATCCACCTTGCGCGGTATGAGAGTTACCTTAAGCTCTACCATCAGAAGGAAGTGAAGGGCTCGTAGAGTTTACTCCACTTTCGTCAAAACGAGTCTCCGGCGACGACCTCGCCGCCGTTGCGGGTTGCGAGTTGTTGCCAGACGCCGGCGGCGGGAATGTTGATCCAAGCGCCCGTCGGGCTCGACTGGATTCCTTGCGGCGAGCCGTCGGACGGGTTAAACGGCCAGGTGGATATCGATTCTTTGATGAATCGCGCCGAGCCGTCGCCCATCAAGACGTTCAGACCGCCGGGATGCAGGCTCGACGCCGCGAAGAAGTGCGACTGCCCCGGCGGCGTGACCTTGCGGAACATATTCGGCGGGAAAAAGGCCGTCACGAGCGAGTCGCCCCAATTCCCGGAGATCGTCCATCCGTAGGTTGCGGACAGCGGGTTCTGGTTGCCGTCGAGAGCGTCGCGCAGAGGGTTGAGGGCGCGCTCGGCGACGATGATTGTGTTCGCGGTGCCGTCGGTGAACGCGCTCAGTCTGATCGGCGCGAGGTCGTTGAAGGCCCCGTTCACCTGCGCGAGCTCGGCGTCGGGAATCTTGCAATACGTCGCCGGAGTGGGAACCGCATTCAGATAGAACGACCCATACATACCGGCATAGCTGCCGTAATAGACGTCGTAGGGCTGATTGGGGATCGCAAATCCGTAGGAGTAATTCGCGAGGCTGTAACCAGCGCGAATCTGTCCCGCGCTCGGGTCGTCGGGGCAGGCGTAGGTGTTCACCGCCGCGACTCGCGCCGTCTGGTTCTCCCAGCCGAAGATCGTGAGGCTGTTGTTGACGGCGTTGTAGAGTGTTCCCCCTTCGATGAACGGGAGAATATGCACAAACAGACTTTTATCCACCATGACCGAGGTGCACGGCGGGTTTGAACCCGCGAAGCGCGGGTCGTACGTCATCATTCGTCCCGGCGGCAGACTCTCGAAAGCCCCGATGTAGGAGTGCAGTGCGATGCCGACTTGCTTGAGATTGTTGCCGCACTGCAAGCGACGCGCCGCCTCCCGCGCCGACTGCACCGCCGGAAGCAACAAGGCAATTAAAAGACCAATGATCGAGATGACGACGAGGAGTTCGATGAGTGTGAAGGCGGCGGGACGGAGACGAAATGTGAGCGAACCGGCAACTTTCCATCGCATTATACAGTAATTATCATTTGCGTTATTGAGCTTCCCTGGCACGGGGGACTCCTATCGCTTGGACGAAACAACTGGTGGTTCGTTGATCGCAACATTAACGGGTATGGTTATCCAGGGCTTTTCAAGGTCATCGGTGAAAATTGGAATCGATGCGACCATGATCCCGGGTTTTCCCGCCTTAATCCTCATAACGAGGGATCGACTTGCGTGAGCGGGGATCTCCAAGGGAAGCCCCTCGAGTTCCACGCACCCGCTTGCCCCGCACCACTGGTTCGCCCCTACGAGTTTGGCTGGAACTCGATTGCCGTTGCGAACCACGACGATCTGAGGGTACTCGAGCCCGGGTGAAAGATCGTGGAGGAAAACGGCCGCGGGCTCTGTGGTAATGTGCCCGGAGAGAAGAGAATTCCACGCCGCCGTTGTCACGAATAAGCCCGCGAGAAGGAAGCACACGATCATCCCAACGTTTAATACGCGACGCATTATCAACCTCCATTATAAATGCAAAACTTGGTTTCGAGCAAAGCACGGACAACTCGCTTCGAGAAAGTTCATAAAGAAGATCAAGACATTTCATGAAAGAGGATCCAGGCGCCTTTTCATCATCCACTGAACCGCGAATGCAACGACCGAGACCAATAATCCAGCCCACAGCCACGGATTCCGAAAGGAGAAAAAGCTCGTAACGCGAGTGGGCGTCGAAGGAATCTCGGGTAACCCAAACGAGGTCAAGCGGAAATCGCCCTCTGTCGCGGATCCAAATGAAACTTTCTTGAATACAAAAGTGTCCGTGGACGTGATTGTTTTCCCTTCGACGACATAAGTTGTCGTCTCCACGAGTTGTCTTGGCGTAATACGATCGTCATCAAGGCGATAATCCAGCTTACGATGCAGGCGGTAGGGCACGTTACCCTCGGCTCTGCCGCTTGTATCTAATTCAACCACATTCCAACCGAAATCTGGTAAACATATTACATTGATTCTATCGATTTTAAGCATGCCGTCGAGTATCTTCTCATCGCCGACCGAGAATTCGATGGTCGCTTCAGAATGCGTTGAGACACGCTTTCGATGAATCGACTCAATTTTGACCAAACTTTTATTCATTAGCTCAGACAGTTTCATTCCTCCTGGCAAACGGAACATGTCTACGAATCGTCCTGTGTATTCGTTCATCCACATTTGGTAGTCGTCACGGTAAGTGCCGTCGCTCATGGATTGGATTACATAGGGCTGCTTCCTATCCGCCCGTGTTAGCATAAACCAGCGGCCGGGGGCCTGACAGACAACGAGAGAGCCGCTTGGTGGCTTCCCGCCGTCATTGTCCAAGGTTTCCCTTGAATAAACGTAGGATCGATTAGAGCGTGCTACCACAAGATGCTCTCTTCGCGACCCTCCTTCGGACACCCTCGTTCGATCTCCTTCGCAGGTGAAGTTGCGTGTTTCGTTCTCGATCAAATCCTCCCCCTTGAGGTAGAATCGAATGATGTCCTTGGCACTATCTCCCTGTGCATTGTCCGCGACAAGGCCGTACCAGCAAAGCAAGAGCGGAAGAGTCGACAAGGTCATCGGAATTGCTCCTGGCGTTAGCTATCGTTCGCGAAGTTCTGCGTACTCATAAAACTCAGCACATACTTAACTTCACGAAAGTGAAGAACCCTCGGGCACCTGCGGAAGGCGACGCAGAAGGAAGAATTGTGCGGGCGGCGCGCAGTCGGCTTTGTGAAGAATGTTCCACAAACCAGCCGAGCACAACCCGCACAAGATCCCCGCGATTCTCTTCACGTCGATGAGCAAGTGTAAAACACGCAGGTGTTGCAAAGACCGCTGCATCCGCTGTAGTTCTGAGAGCGGCAAGTCTGGTTGCTGAGGCTGCAATAACACTGCGTGCAAGTCGTTGCAGGCGGCAGCGTCGTATTTGCAGTTGCGGCCTGTTGCGTGACCGCCCCGGCGATGATCATGGCGCAGAACGTGACGCTTCCCCAGCCGATGAATTGAAGGATCGACCTCATCGTAACACTCCTTGACAATCTGTGAAACTTGGGCAACGGTCGAAAGTCGCGGGTGAGAGGAAGGACCTGCGACTTCTCCAAGTTGCGGGCCCGATATCGAGTTATTCGGATACACTTCCTGTGATCCTCACGTTAACGAGAGGCTGATCCGTAAGGTCAGTCACGTATTGGACGGATTGGTCGATGCGCTCGTTCGACGCGCCGTCGAGCCGTAAAGTCGCACCAAATGTCTTTTCGCTCCCGGGAGGGATCAGGATCGGGAGAGACTCCGTTGCGACGCAAGAGCAAGAAGTTCTCGCGCCGAGCACGGTAATCGGCTTGCTCGTCAGGTTGCGGACTTGAAATGAGGCGTTCCGGACCTCGCCGGCGCGGCCGGCGGCAACATGAAATACCGTGGGTTCGGCGACGATTTTCATGCCCTTCAGGTAGAGGATCGCGTCACGCGTCGAGTCAAAGTTGATCGCGCTCCAGGAGAAGAATCCCACGAGCACCGTCGCAATCCCACACAGGCCCGGAGCGATCTCGCGCCGGATTTTCAGACGCGATTTCGCGGGGGGGGGGGGGGG
>JAJYDB010000020.1:0-9889 GCA_021777845.1 Planctomycetota bacterium | reverse complement strand
ACAACCCACGCGCGCCCCGGAGGGCTCGCGGGTGTGTTTTCGCGGGGGGGGGGGGGGGGGGGGGGGGGGGGGGAATTGCGACGCAACGACGACAGCCGCGACGGCGGGCGGCTCAAAACCTTGCGAGGAGTCGGTTTGTTCGAGGTGATTGGTCATTGATGCGGCCACTCGATCATGCCGTTCCGGGAGAACGCACGCTTCATGACTTTTATGTTCTAACCGGATTTGCTTGGTCCGGTCAAGACGTCGCCGGGATCAAATTCAAGATTTTTCTAGGAGTCCCGATTCCCTGATCTCATTGGCGCGAGGATACCGCGTCAGGGTCGGGTCGCGTCGGGTGCGACGAGTCGTCATACTGTTGAACAGAAGGTTGGAATCGACTCGCGCGCGCGGGTTTCCGACCCGATCGAGCGATGACGAGGTGACCTCTTGCCCGCGGTGCGAACGCTCGCTTTGATGTTGCGGTCGAGCGAAGTCTTCGAGACGAGCCTGGTGACGACGCTGTTCACGCGTACGCTGGGGAAGACGTCGGGGCTGGCGAAGGGGGCGCGGCGGGCGAAGTCGCCGATGCAAGGCGGGCTTGACCTGCTCGGGCTTTCGGATATCGTGCTGTTGCATAAGGCGTCCGAAGGGCTCGACCTCGTGACCGAGGCGGTGCCCGTCGAGCGTTTCGAGTCGCTGCGCCGCGATCTTGCGGCCTATTTCGCCGGTTGCTACATCGCGGAGCTGCTGGCGGATCTGACCGACTTCCATGACCCGCACCCGAGGCTGTTTGACGCGGCCGTCGTGACTTTGCGCAGCCTCGGTGACGAGGCGACTCGCGCGCGGCGGGTGCTCCGATTCGAGCTCGCGTGTCTGCGGGAGCTCGGGTTTGGGCTGGAGTTGGAGAGGTGTGCACATTGCGGGCGCGACGTCGATACGGCGATGCCCGCGGGCGGCTTGGAGATCGACGCGGACATGGTTGCATTTGGACCCGGCACGGGCGGCCTGCTGTGCGGCGAGTGTCGCGTGGGGCAGCCCGGCGTGTTTGAGCTTCGTCGCGGCGCGCTGGCGGGGCTGCGGTCGTTGGCGGCGCCGGGGCCTTCGTGGCGGGTGCTCGATGCGACGCCGGGGGCGATCCAACCGCTCCGCGATGCGCTCGATGCGGTGGTCGCACACGCGCTCGGACATCAGGCGCGGCTGGCGCGTCGGCTCGGAGTTTGACTGATGACGCTCGTCCCGGCGACCACGATCCGAGTCTTGAACCCGCGCGTGGGGATGCGTTGCGCCTGGCGGGTTGCGGCGGCGTGCGCGCTGCTCGGCGGGGGTTCCGGCTGCCAGAGCATGGGGATTCTGGACGTCTGGCGCGCGGGCATGGACAAGTCGATGATTCACCCGATCACCGACGAGGAGGCGGGCAGTCAGGGGACGTTGATGCAGCGTTGGCTGCGACCGCGGAAGGCGTCGGTCGCGACCGCCACCGCGGGCAAGGGCAGCGGGCTCGTGCTCGGTCCCGGCGGACTGAAACCGCCGACCATCCCGCCGAACCCGAAGGCCGAGTCCGAATTCCGCAAGGGCGAAAAACTGTTCCGGCAGGGCAAGTTTGAGGAGGCCGAGCCGATTTTCGCGAAGCTCGCGAAGGACTACAAAGGGCTGCCGTGGGGCGAAAAAGGCCAGTTTTACCTCGCGCAGTCGTACTACGAGCACGGCAAGCTGATGAAGGCGTACGACGCCTACAACCAGCTCATGGTGGACAACAACGTCTCGGAATATGTGGACAAGGTGACCGCGAAGCTGTACGCGATCGCGCGCACGTGGCTGGCGTCGATCGACCCGAAGGCGAAGCCCGAGGACAAGCTGCCGTTTCAGGCGCATTTCGACGGCCGCGCGCCGGTTTTCGATCAGGCGGGCTTCGCGATCCAGGCGCTCGAGAAGATTCAGCAGTACGACCCGACGGGTCCGCTCGCCGACGTCGCGCTGATCACGATGGCCGATTATTACATGCAGAAGGGCGACTACGAGGCCGCCGCGATGCACTACGACGAGTTGATCGCGAGCCATCCGAAGAGTCAATTCCTCCAGCGGGCGCAGCAGGGCGCGATCGAAGCGTACATGAATTCGTATATGGGCCCGGGGTATGACATCAGCGGGCTGGAGAAGGCGCGGGAACGGATCCGTCAGACGCTGAAGAATTTCCCGGAGCGGCCGGCGTCGAGCCAGGACAAGCTGATCCACACGCTCGACGTGATCAACGACGCCGAGGCGCAGAAGGATTACTCGACCGCGGAGTTTTACGACCGCACGGGAAATGTGCCGTCGGCGGAGTTCTATTACGGCAAGGTGACGCAGCGTTGGCCGCAGAGCGAGTGGGCCGCGAAGTCGAAGACGAAGCTGGCGGATCTCGCGAAGAAGCCGCGGAAGTCGAGCCTGCCGTCGATGATTCAGCCCGCTTTGATCGACCCGTTCGCGAGCGTCGGCTCGGGCAGCATCGGCAGTCCGTTCGGCGGCAACGGCATGATGAACCCCGGCATGGGCGGGATGATGGGGCCGGGCGGGATGATGTGATCGCGGCGGGGCGCGACGTTGCGCGCGGGGCAGGATTCCGGCGTCGAGTTCAAGGATGACGCTCATGGATGCGAACGATCGATCGAGATGCACGCGGCGCGACGCCCTCAAGCGCTGCGCCGGCCTGGCGGCGCTCGCCTTCGCTCCGGCGGGCTGCGGCTATTCGATGCGCGCGCCGTTCGCGGTCGACGAAAACACGAAGTCGATCTACGTGCCGGTGTTCAAGTCGTACTCGTTCCGCCGCGACGTGAACTGGATGCTCACCGACCTCGTCCAGAAAGAGATCCAGGCGCGGACCCCGTACCATTTGGTCGGCAAGCCCGACCACGCCGACACCGTGCTCGACGGCGAGATCAACTTCGCCGACAAGAACATCATCGTCGAGAACCCTTACAACTTGCCGCGGCAGCTCAGCGCGACGATCACCGCGACGGTGAACTGGACGCATATCAAGAAGACCGAGGAAGAGGCCGCGCGGCCGCCAACCATGGTCTCGGCGATGGTGAACTTCATTCCCGAAGTCGGCGAGACCTCGTACGCGGCGTTTTATCGAGCCTGCCAGGCGCTGGCGAGGCAGATCGTCGATATGATGGAGAATCCTTGGTGACCCCCCGGCGATGGTCAGGGTGTCGCCGGATCCATTCCGTCGGGAGCCGCTCGTGTCGTCGCTTTGGGAATCCGCTCGAGTTCGCATCGTGGAGCCTGCGCGCGGCCGCGCGCTCGTAATGGGCATCGTGAACGTCACCCCCGACAGTTTTTCCGACGGCGGACGCCACAATCGCGTCGACGACGCGGTTGCGCACGCCTGGCGACTCCTCGACGAAGGCGCCGACATCCTCGACGTCGGCGGCGAATCGAGCCGGCCCGGCGCAGCTCCGGTGCCGCTCGACGAAGAGCTCCGGCGCGTCTTGCCGGTCATCGAGCGGCTGGCGGCGCGCACCTCGACGCCGCTTTCGATCGACACGACAAAGGCCGAAGTCGCACGCCGCGCGCTCGACGCCGGCGCGGTCGTCATCAACGACGTCAGCGCGCTGCGCGACGACCCCGCCATGCTCGACGTCGCGCGCGACTCGGGCGCGGCGGTCATCCTGATGCACATGCAAGGCACGCCGCTCACCATGCAGGACGACCCGCGCTACGACGACGTCGTCGCCGACGTCGAGACTTTTCTCCGCGCGCGGATCGCGGCGACCGTCGCGGCGGGCGTGCCGATCAGCCGGATCGCCGTCGACCCCGGCATCGGCTTCGGCAAAAAATCGGCGCACAACCTCAGCCTCCTGCGCCGTTTTGAACGCTTCGCTCAACTCGGCTGCGCGAGCGTCGTCGGCGTCTCGCGCAAGGGCGTTCTCGCCAAGATCGCGCCCCGCCCCCTCGACGAACGCGCCGCCTCGAGCGTCGCGGCGGCGCTCGCCGCGATCGCGCGCGGTGCCGACGTCGCGCGCGTGCACGACGTCGCCGCGACCGCCGACGCCGTCCGCGTTTGGGCGGCGGTCGGATTCGATCTCTCGCAAACCCTGTGAACATCATGACAGCATCATCACTTTCGAACGATGACTTGCAAGCGTATTGTCTCGAGGTCGCGACGCGGGCGCGAGCTGCCGCGCGCGCACTCGCGAGGGCGCGCGGATCGATCAAGAACGACTGGCTGCTGCGTTCGTCGCGGGCATTGGTCGCGCGGAGCGGATTCGTGCTCGCGGCGAACGCGCGCGACGTCGAGGCCGCGCCCGCCTTCGGGATCGACGCCGCCGAGATCGACCGCTTGAGGCTCGACGAAGCCCGCATCGAGAAGGTCGCGCGCGGACTCGTCGAAATCGCCGCGCTGCCGGACCCGCTCGGCGAGACGACGACCTCGAGTCGACGTCCCAACGGACTTGAAGTCAGTCAGATACGTGTTCCGATGGGCGTTGTATTCATGATTTACGAGAGCCGTCCCGACGTGACCGCCGACGCCGCCGCGCTCTGCGTCAAAAGCGGCAACGCGTCGATTTTACGCGGCGGCAAAGAGGCGCTCCACACCAATCGGGCGATCCATGCCGTGTTATCCGACTGTCTGGACGAGGTCGGGCTGCCGCGCGACGCGACGCAACTGGTCGCGACGACCGACCGCGACGCCGTCGGCCTTTTGCTCGGCCTGCCGCAGTTCATCGACCTCGCGATTCCGCGCGGAGGCGAGGGTCTGATTCGTCGCGTCGCCGCCGAGGCGAAGATGCCGGTGTTGAAGCACGACCGCGGCAACTGTCACCTTTATGTGGATGCGTCGGCGGATCTCGACGCCGCGGTCGCGATCATTTTGAACGCCAAGACGCAGCGCCCCGGCGTCTGCAACGCGGCCGAGACGCTGCTCGTGCATCGCGAAATCGCCGACGCCTTTCTGCCGAGGGCCGTCGAGACCCTCCGCGCCGCGGGCGTCGAACTGCGCGGCGATGCGCGCGCCCGCGCGATCGCGCCCCTGATGAAACCCGCGTCGGCCGACGATTGGGACGCCGAATACCTCGCGCTCATTCTCGCGGTCGCGGTCGTCGACACCCTCGACGACGCCGTCGCGCACATCGAGCGGCACGGCTCGGGTCACACCGAGGCCATCGTCACCCGCAGCCTCGACGCCGCGCGCCGCTTCGTCGCGGAGGTCGACAGCTCGGCGGTCGTCGTCAACGCCTCAACCCGCTTCAACGACGGCGGGCAGCTCGGCCTCGGCGCGGAAATCGGCATCAGCACCAGCAAATTTCACGCCCGCGGCCCCTGCGGACTCCGCGAACTGACCACGACGAAATGGGTGATTTACGGAGATGGTCATATACGGACGTGAGTCGTCACGCGATTGCACTGTAAAGTCTTATACTGCTCTCACGTATGCGTTAAAGCTCGGAGCGCGGCGATCTCCGGTCGCGAGAGAGGTCGGCAAGCGCCGGGGTCGAGACCGTCGAAGTCGATCGGTCCGACGGCGGCGCGGACGAGTCGCAAGGTGGGGTGTCCGACGGCGGCGGTCATGCGGCGGACCTGGCGGTTGCGGCCTTCGCGGAGGACGATGCGGAGCCACGCGGTCGGCACGTGCAGGCGGGTGCGGATGTCGACGGGTCGCGGCGGCAGCTCGGGAGGCGTCGCGCATCGAGCGACCTCGGCGGGCCGGGTGGGACCGTCGGCGAGCGTCAGTCCGCGGCGCAACGCGTTGAGCGCCTCGTCTGAAGGCTCGCGCTCCACCTGCGCCAAATAGACCTTCGGACAGCCGAAGCGCGGGTCGGTGAGCCGCGCGGCGAGCGTGCCGTCGTCGGTCAAAAGCAGCAGCCCCTCGCTGTCGAAGTCAAGCCTGCCGACCGGATAGACCCCCGCGGCGCGGACGTAGTCGGCGAGCGTCGGCCGGCCCTCGGGGTCTTGGAATCGCGACAACACGCCGTACGGTTTGAACAACTTGTAATATCGAAACGGCCGCGAGCGTTGATGCGACGCGCGGTCGCTCGCTCGTCGCGGACGTCGGTTGCGGCCGTGCTCAGAGGCGTTCAATCTGATAGGCCGGCCCTTGCGGAACCAGTCCCAACTCGTGCGCGAGCCGGAGCCCCGGCGCGGCGTCGACAAGGCGCGCGGCCAAATGGACGAGCACCGCCGCGGTCGCGGGGTCGCCCGCGGTGCACGGCCTGATCGTCATATCGATCGGCGGCGTGCCGTCGAGCACCACTCGGTCGTGCGGGTCGTGTTGATGGTACGACATGCGTAGATAAAATTGGATCGGCGCGTCGTCGCGCGTTTGACCTTCGGACCAACCTCGCGCTTGATGGACGAAGCCGATCACGCGGCCCGCGGGGTGCGTCGCGCCCTGCCAGTCGAACGGCGCTTCGGCGAGCACCGGTTCGAGCGACTCCTCGATCGACCCGAGCGCGAACCCGAGCCTGCCCGCGAGATACGCGATCGACTCGATCAGCCCGACGTGCCCGATCTGGATCGCGTCGGCCCGGCGGCGGAAGTCGTCGGGGTCCATCCCCACGCCGGCCTTCATTTGCAGCGGAACGCGGCGTTTGGCGAGGTCGACGTAACGCGCGCAGCGCACCCGATAGGGCGGACCCGAGGCGACCGCGAGCACCGTCGGCAAAACATCCATAAGAAAGCCGGGGTTGATGCCGGCGCCGTTCACGCTGACGCCGTGTCGACGCGCGAGTTCGTCGATCCGCGCGGCTCGCGCGGCATCCGACAGCGACGGATAAAACAACTCCTCGGACGAGCTGACTACGTTCAGGCCGCGCGCGAACAGCGGCTCGAGCTGCGGCTCGAGCGTATCGAGGCGACTCGTCGTCGTGAGCAGCGCGACGTCGGCCGCCGCGGCGAGTTGATCGGGCGCGGCGACGACGCGCACCGGCGTCCGGTTCCAGGCGTCGCCCCACAGCTCGCCGAGCGTTTTGCCGACGAGATTCGGGTCGCGGTCCACTGCCCCGACGACGAGCACCCGCTCGGGCCCGCGACGCCGGCATTCCTCGGCGACGTTCTTGCCGATCGGCCCCAGCCCCACCAGCACGACGCGGAGCGGCCGGAGGTCGCCGAGCGGTCGCGCCTGCACCCGCAATGTTCGCAGCATCGCAATCCCAGCCTCATCGTGAAACGTCGTTCGCGAGCAACGAAAACCGCCCCGCCTCGCACGAGGTTCGGGGCGGTCGTGAGCGTCGACGCGGGTCGAGGCAAGCCCCGGCCCGCGCTGCGTCTCAAGGACAACTCAGGGGTTCGTCCTGCGGAGACTGAACCGGGTCATCGTGAACCCGTCGTCGTCCATTTGACCGTACGAGCCCCCCGTCGTGACGTACTTCGAGAGCAGCTCGAACGCCGGCAGCTTGTCCTTGTCGAACAGCTTCGCCAGGAACGAGACGTCGGGCTTGTTCGGGCCGGTCGAGTTCTTGACCGCCTTCTCGAATTGGCCGCTCTTGATCATTTCATACGAGGCGCGGAGCGCTTCCTTGCCGTCCTCGTACGAGATCAACGCGACCTTTTCGGGCAGTTCCTTCGCGTAGGCCTGATAGTCGGGCTTGTCGGAGAGCAGCCCCGCGCCGCCGCGCAGCACCATCTCCAAGAGCGGCCGCTGGTTCGTGAGGAAGAGCGTGTCCTTCGCGACCGCGACGCTGAGCGGGCCCTTCGAGGCCGCCGCCGCGCCGTTTGGATTCGGCACGTCGGGCATCTCGAACTCGTAGATGTCGGTCCCAAGGAATTCCTGCTTTTTCGGCTTCGAGTTCGAGATCTCGATAAGCCGGCTCATCGTGCTTTGAATCGCCTTCGGGTCTTCGAGCGCGACTCCGAGCAGAACCCGCTGGCTGTCCTCGGTGTACGGCTTTTTGAAGTCGGTGATCACCGAGATGCGGTTGCCGAGCGGCTTGAAGATGTCTTTCTTGAAGCTCAGCGGCGCGCCGCCGTTCGGGCCGACCATTTGCTGCTCGAACACCGCGAGCATGCCCGGTTGAAACTGATTCACGAGGTCGTTGAGCGCCTCGTAGGCGCCGTCGAGATCCCAGCTCGCCGACTGATAGGTCGCGACCGTCGCGGGCACCCAGGACTCGGGCTTGAGCGCGAGGTTAGGCATCTGGAACATCTTCAAGACGCCCTGCACCGGCGCGGGAGCGAAAAAGAGGGTCTTGGTCAGGAGCTCGTACTTGCCCTCGTTCACGGTCACGTTGCCCGCGACCGCCTTCATGCCGTTGATGCCGCTCACTTGCAGGAGGGCCTCCATCTGCTGCGCCTGCGCGCCGCCCCCCTTCTCCGCGCGCGCCGACGCCACCTGCGTCACCAGCTTCAGAATCTTGTTCGCATCCATGAACCAAACGACGTGCGACTCGCCCGCGAGCTTCTTCCGCGCCAGCGTGAACGACTCGCCCGCGGCCAGGCTGTCCTCGCGACCGCTCGGGTGCGCCAGAACGTCCTTCATCGTCGCGAGGTCGGTCGAGATCGTGAACACCGAGCCCTGGCTGGTCCAGATCAAAGGCGGAGGCGCGTCGTCGCCCTTCTTCTTGTCGTCGCCTTCCTTCTTGGGATCCTGCACCTCGACGATCGTGATCTTCGCCCCCATGAACTCCTCAACCCGCACCTTCGCGTCGGCCTCTTTCGCCGTCGACGTCGCCTTCTCCATCACCGACGTCATTTTGGCGGCGTTCGAACCCGCGTCCGCCATGATCACGATCGCGTAGGGCAGCTTCGGGTCGTCGCGACCGACGATCGCGAGGGTCGTCATCCCCTCGGGCAGCGTGAGCAATTCTTTCAGACTCACGCCCACCTTTTCCTTGAGATCTTTGCTTGTGTCCTTCAACGACTCCTTCATTTCGTCCAGTACCGGCTTGAAGGCTGGATCCTTAAAGGCCTGGCCGTAGCCCCCGGCCATGAAGGCCGTGCGCAGCTTCGCCATGTTGTCGGACTTCGCGAAAAACAAAGTCGTGCCCGGGAGCACTTGTTCGGGGGGCGCGGCAGCCCGTCCGAGCGTCGCTCCCACAAGAATGCCGGCAGCGGCGAGGCAAATCGCCCCGGCCAACTTACGTTCCATCCGCAACGGGCTACGCATCGAACTTCACTCCCTTTCACACTCGAGTTGCTGCGCCGGACTCCGCGTCCGGGCCCATCCGTGTCATTGCGCTCATCCAAACTTCTCGACGGTCGCAACGCCCTCGCGCCGCCTCAACGATCCTTGTCCTTAACGAATCCCGGCGACGTCCATGAACGCGTTTGCTCCCTCAAAACGGGACGACCCGCCGGACAGCCGCGACGCACGCACGCCTGGGCGTCCCAGCCGGGCCGGCCCGACGCTCGCAACGCCCTATTTCGCATGCGTCTTCGCGACCGGAGCGGCGGCACTCTTGCGACCGGGCGGATTCAAGTAACGGTAACCGGTGTTCGGGTTGTCCTTGTCGTAGGAAAACACGTCGCGGTGCTTGAGAAAGTCTTTGACGTAACTCATCGGGATCGCGAACCCAAGGTTGTCCATCCCGCGCGCGCCCATGTTCGTCACGCCCACAACCTCGCCCCGCAAGTTGAACAGCGGCCCCCCCGAGTTGCCGGGGTTGATCGCCGCGTCGGTCTGCAAAAAGACGAGCCCCTCGAAGTTTCGGTTGCGATTGCTCACGATCCCCTGCGAGACGCTCCGCTCCAAACCGAGCGGATTCCCGATCGCGAACACGCCGTCGCCCGCGTTCACGTCCTCGGGATTACCCAGCACGACATGCCGAAGTTTCAACTCGCGCACCCGCGGCACCTTGATCAGCGCCAGGTCGATGAACGGATTCACCGCGACGATCTCGACGTCGTCGATCCGCCCCCGCGAGAGACCGCTCGGCGTATTCTTGTAATAAATCGCGGCGATTTTCGTTTCGCCCTCAATCACGTGGGCGTT
>JAJYDB010000256.1 GCA_021777845.1 Planctomycetota bacterium | reverse complement strand
AGAGCGGCAAGCGGCCCGCGCGCAGTTCGTCGCGGTTGAATTCGAGCCACGGCTGGAATTGCAGGACGGGGTCGATGAGCAGGCGGTTGCGCGGCTCATAATCCTCGCCAGGCGCGCGCTCGAACGACTTCGTAGCGAACAGGACGTCCGCGGGACTGAGGACGCGCCCCTCGAAGAGCGAGCTTCGAAAAATGCAGGCCAAAATCACGCTCAAAACGAGCGCGAACGCGGCCTGTTCGCGGCGGGGCGACATCCTGGGCGCGGCCTCCATGCGTTGCGATCTCGAGCAATCCTTACTCAAGCGGGCCGCAATCTACACCGAGACGTCAAAACGGGCAAGGCGAGCCGGCGGCGGCGGTCGCCGGTCGTGAACATTTTCGCGCCGCGAACGAACTATGTTGAAGGGCGCGGGAAGTCGCTTGACATCTCAGACAAGACGTCTTAGGATCAGACTCAGACAACTCGTCTGAAAGCCCGCGGGAGCCGAGTTTGCGATGAACGACGACTTTCAGGACGTGACGACGGCGGAGTTGGCGGTGCTGCAGGCGCTCTGGCGTTCGGGCACGTCGACGATCCGGCAGTTGGCGCGGTCGATTTACGACGACGAGTCGGCGGCGGCGTACGGGACCGTGCAGAAGCTGCTGGACCGTCTGGAGGCGAAGGGGCACGTGCGTCGCGAGCGTGGGCCGACGCACGTTTTTGCCGCCTCGACGGCGCGGGACGAGCTGATCGGGCGGCGTCTGCGGGCGGTCGCCGACACGCTTTGCGACGGCTCGCTGGCGCCGTTGCTCACGCATTTGGTGCAGGCCGACCGGCTCTCGAGCGTCGAGCGCGACGAACTCCGCGCGCTGGTCGAGCGGCTCGATGGTGAACGCAAGTCACGCATAAATGGGCGTCCACGTTCTTGATTCACACAAGTGCTCAAGGAGCCGACCGTGCGGCAGCTTGTTGAGTTCGGATTGTCGAACGCGGCGCTCGCGACTTTGTGCGCGACGGCCGTCGTGATTTTGACCGCGACGCGTCTCGTGCGGTCGCCGGCATTGCGGCACGCGCTCTGGCTGCTCGTGATGGCCCGGCTCGTGATGCCGCCGCTCTGGGTCTGGCCGATCGCGCTCGACGTCGCGTCGCCGTCGGAGCCTCGATCCGAAGCGGTCGTCGCGCCGGAGCCGCCGCAGCCGCAGCCGCCGGAAACGCTCGCGGACGCACCTCGGAATCCCGGCCCCTACCTCGTTCTCTTTGAGCCCGACGAGGAGGTCGCGAGCGTCCCGATTCCGCTTCGGTTCGTCGCGACGTCCGACCCGGAGGCTTCCCGCGTTACGACGCCCGCGCCCGCGGCGAGCGAGCCGAACGAAGTCGTCGCGCCGGCGTCCGCGTTTCCTCGGATCGCGTCGTGGACCTTGCTCGGCGGGGTTTGGATCGCGGGCGCGGTCGTCTCTTTGGCGGTCGCGGCGCGACGGGTCGCGCGGTTCTCCAAGCTGCTCCAGACCGCGACGCCGGCGACCCCTGAAATGAAAGCGCTGGTCGCGAGCCTCGCGGCCCGATTCGGACTGCGGCGACAACCGATCACGCTGGTCGTGAACGCGTCGACGGCGCCGATGTTGTGGGCGGTCGCGGGTCCGCCAAAACTGATCATCCCCGCGGAACTTTGGTCGCGGCTCGCCGCCGACGGGCGCGCCGCGCTCGTCGCGCACGAGCTTGCGCACTTGAAACGCGGCGACCACCGGGTGCGGCTCTTTGAACTTGTCGTCCGCGCCCTGCACTGGTGGAACCCCGTCGCGACCGCGGCCTGCCGCGCGCTTCGCGCCGCCGAGGAAGAAGCCTGCGACGCCTGGGTCGTCTGGGCCTTTCCCGATAACGTCCGCTGTTATGCGAATACGTTGCTTGATACGATCGACTTTTTGTCTCACGCGGGTGCGGCCGCTCCGCTCGGCAGCGGTCTCGGGCCCGTCGGACCCCTCAAACGGAGATTGACGATAATTTTACGTGATCACGCGTCGCGACGCATGACGATCGTCGCGAAAGCCGCGGTGCTGTCGTTGGCGACGGTGCTCTTGCCGCTCGCGCCCGGCCTCGCGGCCGCGCCGCGGAAGTATGTCGCGGACGACGACGCGAAGCCCGCCGAGGCTGAAAAGAAGGCGGATCCCGACAAAAAGGGCGACTACGAGATTACGATCAAGCGCAGCGACGAAGACTTCGCCACGCACCTGGTTCCGGGATCGTCGCGGCAGTTCCGCG
The DNA here is from genome assembly GCA_021777845.1 of Planctomycetota bacterium. Taxonomy (GTDB): domain Bacteria; phylum Planctomycetota; class Planctomycetia; order Isosphaerales; family Isosphaeraceae; genus JAJYDB01. The sequence continues at coordinate 4,552 of JAJYDB010000256.1, read as the reverse complement.
CGGCCACGTTCGCCGTCGACGACTTCGTGCGGCAAAGCGGCGCCGCGGCCGAGAAGGACAAGTCCTCCGCAGCGGACCAGATTAACATCGTGATGGAGGGGGCCGAACAAATCGGCGACGACGCGAAGCGGATCCAAGTGAAAGTGCACGCGAAGACGCAAGAGGGGCTCCGCGAAGCGCTCGCTCGGCTCGAGTCGGACCTCAAGCAGATGAAGGAGAAGAAAGATCCCTCAAACGCCGATCGCGTGAAAATCAAGGTTTACGAAAACCTGATCCAAAACTTCCGCAACTCGATCGCCCAGGCCGAGGCGGCCGAAAAAAACGAGGGGCACGCGATGGTTCGGTTCTACGCCGTCGTGGACAAAGACTTGATGCGGATGCAGGAGAAGGTTGAGGCGCTGCAACGCGAGGTTGACCAAAAGATGCGCGAGCTGCACACGGCCCACATCGCTTTGAACGAGCTGCGCATGAAGCTGAGCCAGGACGCGGGCGGTGGTCCTCGGCATGGGTTAATGATCACCAAACCCGCGACGCCCACGCCGTCGGGCCCGGTGACGACTTTCCGCGCGATACCGGCGGAACCGGCGAACGCTGCCTATCGCCTCACGCGGGTGACACCCCCGTCGGCGACCGACAAGCGGCTCGACGACCTCGAGAAGAAGTTCGACCTGCTCCTGAACGAGATCAAGTCGCTCAAGAGCGAGAAGAAGTAAGCTTCGACCGCGGGTTTCGCACACGTTTAAATGAACGAGGGCGGGCACTCGGAATTTCCGGGAGCCGGCCCTTGTTGCGTTGGGGGATCGGTTGGCCGGGTGGGGGGTCTGGCGGGTCGTCGTCGGGGTTTGGTAAATTAATGGACCCCAATCCTTGTCGAAGACGAGGAGCGATCGCGCCGCGCGGTCGCCGTTTCATTTCCGAGCCGCGAAGAGGTCCCGCCGCGATGAAAGTTCACGAGTATCAAGCCAAGGAATTGTTGGCGTCCGCGGGAGTGGCCGCGCCGGCGGGGGTGGTGATCACACGTCCCGAGGAGGCCGCCGCGGCGTACGAAAAGCTTGGCGGCGGGCTGGTCGTCGTGAAGGCGCAGGTGCACGCGGGCGGCCGCGGCAAGGGGGTCGCGGTGGGCCCCGAGGTCGACCGCGCGACGGCGCTGGCGATCGCGTCGGGGAAGCTGCCGCGTCCCGCCGGGATGGCCAAAGGAGTCCAGCTCGTCGAGTCGGCCGAGGCCGCCGTCGCCGCGGCCCAGAGCATGCTCGGCAAGACGCTCGTCACCTACCAGACGGGCGAGGCCGGCCAGACGATCGCCAAGGTTTTGATCACCGTCGGCCACAACATCGTCCGCGAGCTTTATCTCGGACTCGCGATCGATCGCGCGACGCAGTCGCCGGTACTGATGGCGTCGACCGAGGGGGGCGTCGAGATCGAGACCGTCGCCGCGACCGCGCCCGAGAAGATTCATCGCGAGACGATCGACGTCGGCGTCGGCCTCGCGTCGTTCCAGGCGCGGAAGGTCTGCAAAGCGCTCGGCCTCTCGGGCGACACCGCGAAGAAGGGCGAGGTTTTCCTCAAGAATTTCGTCAAGCTGTTCATCGAGAAGGATTGCTCGCTCGCCGAGATCAACCCGCTGATCGTGACCGAGGCGGGCGACGTGATGGCGCTCGACTGCAAGATTAACTTCGACGACAACGCGCTCTTCAAGCATCCCGACGTCGCGGCTTTGCTCGACCCCGCCGAAGAGGATCCGAACGAGCTGCGCGCGGGCAAAAGCGGCCTCTCTTACGTCAGCCTCGACGGCGACATCGCCTGCCTGGTGAACGGCGCGGGCCTCGCGATGAGCACGATGGACCTGATCAAATACCACGGCGGCGAGCCCGCCAACTTCCTTGACGTCGGCGGCGGCGCGACGAAAGATCAAGTGCTCGAAGGGTTCCGCATTTTGCTCAGCTCGACGACGGTGAAGGCCGTGCTCGTGAATATTTTCGGCGGGATCATGAAGTGCGACGTGATCGCGGCCGCGATTTTGGCCGCGTACGACGAGATCGACTTCCGCGTGCCGCTCGTGGTCCGGCTCGAAGGGACGAACGTCGAGGCCGGCAAGAAACTCCTCGCCGACAGCGGCCGCAAAATCATCACCGCCGACGGACTCACCGACGCCGCGAAGAAGGTCGTCGCCGCGGCAAAGGGATGATGCGATGTGCACGGGTCGACGAGTCTGTCGCGCCGACGCCCCCCGGTTTACAATTTGTCCTCTACCGTCCCTCAACCCGCCAATAAAGTCCGACGAGCTTTGATCAATGAGCATTCTTGTCGATAAGAACACGCGTCTGATTTGTCAGGGGATCACGGGCAAGGCGGGCGCGTTTCATGCGGAGCAGTGCCGCGACTACGGGACGAAGCTCGTGGGCGGGGTGACTCCGGGTCGCGGCGGCGGGACGACGCTCGGCGTGCCGGTGTTCGATACGTGCACCGAGGCCGTGAAGGCGACCGGCGCGAACGCGACGATGATCTTCGTGCCGCCTCCCGGCGCGGCCGACGCGATACTCGAGGCCGCCGACGCGGGCATTACGCTCGTGGTCGCGATCACCGAGGGGATCCCGGTGCTCGATATGGCGCGGGCGGTCGCGTACCTGAAGGCGCACCATCCGCACGTCCGGCTGATCGGGCCGAACTGCCCCGGCGTGATCACTCCCGGTCAGTGCAAGATCGGGATCATGCCGGGCTATATTCACACGCCGGGCCGGGTGGGCGTGGTGAGCCGCTCGGGCACGTTGACGTACGAGGCGGTCTGGCAGCTTACGAATCTGGGCATCGGGCAGAGCACGTGCGTCGGGATCGGCGGCGACCCGGTGAACGGGACGAGCTTTGTCGACGTGCTCACGATGTTCGAGGCCGACCCCGAGACCGAGGCGGTCCTGATGATGGGCGAGATCGGCGGGAACGCCGAGGAGCTGGCGGCGCAGTTGAAGTCGTCGGGCAAGTTCACGAAGCCCTTGGCGGCGTTCATCGCGGGCCAGACGGCTCCCTCGGGCAAGCGGATGGGCCACGCGGGCGCGATCGTTTCGGGCGGGTCGGGCAAGGCGTCGGACAAGATCGACGCGCTCGAGGGCGCGGGGATCCGCGTCGCGAAAAGCCCCGCCGACATGGGCGTGACCCTCAAGGCCGCGCTCGCGGGCTAAAGGATCCGCGCTCGGCCGCGCAGGGGTCCTTCGATGGAACCCGAACCGCATGGAACAGCGTCGAGACGAAACGGAGAATCCTTGGGTTACGCTCCGCCGCCGCGCGATCTACGACAACCCGTGGATCAGCGTGCGCGAGGACGACGTCGTCCATCCCGACGGCCGGGCAGGCATCTACGGCGTCGTTCATTACAAGAACAACGCCGTCGGCGTGCTGCCCGTCGAGGACGACGGCTCGATCTGGCTCGTCGGCCAATATCGATACCCGCTCGACATCTACTCCTGGGAAATCCCCGAGGGGGGCGGACCCGAGGGCGAGGATCCCGCCGTCACCGCCCGCCGCGAGCTCCGCGAAGAGACAGGTCTGACCGCGGCGACCCTCGTGTTGATCGCGACCGCGCACCTCTCGAACTCGGTCAGCGACGAGGTGGCCTACATCTACCGAGCCGTCGGCCTCGAACCCGGCCCGAGCGACCCTGAAGGCTCCGAACGCCTCGAAGTCCGCCGTTTCGACTGGCCCGACGCCTGGAAGATGCTCCAAACCGGCGCGATCACCGACTCGCTTACGGTGATCGCCCTGCTTCACGAAGCCGTCCGCCGCGGACAAACGCACGCGTAAACCTCGCGCCGCCCCGCGATCACGGCTTGCGACGCATCCAGAAGCTCCCCGGCTCGTGCTTGGCGGGGTCGTAGTTCGCGAACGCCTTCCGCAAGACCTCGGGCTGCGTGAAATGCAGATAGCTGTCCGAAACGAGCACCTCGAACTCGCTGTTGAACATCAGAAAGGCTTGCAGCAGGTATTGCTCGTGAAAGAACGTATGGTCCCGAAGGATGTGCCGCTTCCTATAGTTCATCGGGAAGAAAATGTCGTGCACGTGCACGACCACCCCCTTGCGCAGACGCGGCAACAGCTCGAGAAACTCGTATTCGACGTCGGAGCCGATCGCGAGAACATGGCTCGAGTCGATGAAGAAAATGTCGTTCTCCTCGAGCTTCTCGAATTCCTCGATGCCGACGCGCTGGACCGGCGACTCGATCAGCCGCAGCGCCTTCCGCTCCGCGAGCGCGCGGATGGTCGGGTTCGGATAAGGCTCGATCGACGTGAAGTCGCACGTCGGCCCGCCGGTTTCCGCGTTTTTACTCGTCGCCGCGAGCGCGACCAACGTCGACCGCCCCGACCCGACCTCAATGACCCTGCGCGGCTTAAAATGGCGGATCATCGAGTAAGAGATTTCGGCGTTCGTCGTCGAAAAGGTGTCGTTGTTGAGGTAAAACGCCGTGGGGTCGCCGTTGGATTCGCGGGGAAACGCTTCGTATTCGTCTTTGTAGCGGGCGGCGAATTCCTCGATGAGCGCGACTTGCTCGGGGACGCGGAGATC
>JAJYDB010000255.1 GCA_021777845.1 Planctomycetota bacterium | reverse complement strand
CGCAGTGCCGCTGCCGCCGACCCGAACGATGCCCCGCGATGGACCTCGCCCCCCGTCAATCCACTTGCGGAAGCCGTCACCATTGGCCGCGTGATCGACAAACTTCTCGCCCATCAAGCCGCGCTCGACCTCAACGCCGCCCAACTCCTCATCATGCGCAACGCGGCCCGGACTGCCGCGGCCGCCGTTGAGCGCGGACGAGTCGAGCCGAACGAGCGCGGACTCCTCATTAATGCCGCACGCATAATCCTGGCTTCGGTCCGCCCCGCTCGCCCCGTCAAGGTCGCCCCGACGCATCCTGACGAGGCCCCCAAGGCAGCCCTCAAGGTCGCGCCGAACTGAGCGCAACCCTAAACTCACTGAAGAGTTATCGTCAAAGCTCAGAGGCGGGGTCGACCTGGTTGCCGCGGCCTGCGGACGGGCGGGGGTTCGTTCAGTTCAAGCCCGAACGGCGGCAAGTTTTGGGCCGGTTCGATCTCGACCGCGTCCGGGTTCGCGTTTCCGAACGGATTCGCGTCAAAGTCGGTCCGCGGATTCCGCTCGGCGACGGCGACGGCTTGTTCGGCGAGGTAGCTTGGCCAGTCGGCGGGGTCGTTTGGATTCGGAGTGAGGACCGGGCCCTCGGCGGTGAGTTCGATCATCCCGCGGTTGCCCCCGGTCACCTCGCGAAGATAGGCAATGACGTCGCGCGCCTCGTCCACACGACGCAGACCGAGCAGGATCTGCGCGCGGATGGTGAGCAACTTCACGCGCTGCTCGGCGTTCCTCGCAAGTGGCCCGAAGGCTTCGAGCGAGCGCAACGCCGACGGGTAATCACGGCTGAGATAGTCAAAAAAGAGCGTCGCCTCGGCGAGCCGCGCCGCCAACGGCGCGTCGGCGGGGGGGGCCGACGCCGGCCGTTCCAGCACCAGCTTCCCAATCCGTGCCAGGTGCCCGAGCCGCAGCAGCAACTGGTTGTTGTCCGGCATTTCGCCCGGGACCGGCAGCCGCGTCGGCCGCGCGATCGCCCGCCCGTCGCGATGTGCCGGCGGCATCGAAGAGGCGATCAGGTCTTCGGCTGCGCGGAGCAACAACGCCAACCACTGAAGACGCGCCGCGTCGTCCGGGACGAGTGGCGTCAGGCGCTCGGTCTCGAGGTCGCAAATCGCCGCGAGCGCTAGTCCGTCCGCACCGCCCAAGCGCATCGCCAGTCGTCCCGCCTCGGGCGAAACCGCGAGCGAGCCGATTCGCACCACCGGGTCGAGTGGATGGAACTTCTTGTGTACCTCGTGGTTGCGCGGACGAATCCAGGTGATGACCGACTGGTTGCTCTCGAAGTCGCTCGCGTAAAAAACCTGCTCTCCGCTCTTGTCGATCGTGAACGAAGCTCCGTTGAATGTCGAGGACGCGTCCACCAGTTCCGACGCCAGATTCGCCAGCTTCTCCGGTCGGCCTCCGTCGATCGGAACCCGCACCAGGTCCACCTGCCGCATCGCCGGCTCGCGATCCCGCCGCGACCCCTGCCTAATCATCACCAACAACGAACGCCCGTCGCGAAACCAAACCGGCGACTGCGTTGTCTGACCCACCTCGGTCAACGACCGTGCCGCGCTGAACGTCGAGTCGAGCAACTCCAACTCTTCGTTGTCGCCCCCCCGTATGTACGCCAGCTTCAGGCCGTCGGGGCTCCACGACGGCAGGTAGGCGTTCTCAACCACCTTCATGACCCGACCGTTGTCGGCTCGAATCACCGCTAAGTCCAAGCCCTGCTGAAAGATCGGGCCGGCAAGGTAGCGCCCGTCGGGGCTCCACGCGAAACTCAACCCGGGCAGGTCAAATGCACGCGGGTGAAATTCGCCGTGCGGCCTACTATAGAGGATGCGCTCGTGGTCGAGCCCGTCCATCACCACGATCTCAAACCGACCGTGCTGATCGCCGTCGGTCACGATTCGTCCAAACGCGAGCGCACGCCCGCTCGGACTCCAACTCGGCGACGTCAGCGGCGCGCGCGACTCGGCCAATTTGACCGACTCGCCGGACTCAACCTGCGTCGCCCAGATTTGATACCGCTCGGTATCGCTTGGCTTCACGATCGCCGGCGTGCGTCGCCCGGCAGCGGCGTCGAGACCGTCGAAGAGCCACCCCGGCGGCGGCAACGGGTCGACGGCACGGACGCTCAATGTGTAGGCGAGCCAGCGACCATCGGGCGACCAAGACGTCGGCGCGCGGAGACAACCACCCGCCAGGGTGGTCAGACCCAAAAGCATCGCGATCAAGACGTTGCGTCGCATCGGCGGTTGTGCCCTCGAACGCCTGGACTCAACGGCCTCAACCGGAACACTCCCTTATCTTAAGGATTTTAGGACAAACCGCAAACTGATTGCGAAAAAATGACGCTGATTGCGAGTTTATGCCGACCGATTGCGTTGCGTGACGAAGTTCATCGGGCCGGACTCGAAGATTTGAACACCCTGGCGTTCGTCGAACCTGAGGGCTTAACGACGACCCTGCTGCAAGTGGTTGTTCCGCGAGCGGTATTGGTCGCGCACAGACCTCTCCAGGGGATGGAGTTGGGCTGGAGGATGTCTTTGGATCAGCTCGAAGTAGAGATGAAGCAAGCACTTTCGGCGGATTCAGGTGACGGTTGATCGCGCGCGGTCTCAGGTGGAGGCAAGCTCGACCAAGATCTCGTGGTAGGCTTCGGCCGCCTGGCGGGTTTGGTGGAGGTCGACCCACTCATCGGCGGTGTGAGCCTGGGCGATGTCGCCGGGACCGAAGACAAGGCAGGGCAAACCCTTTGCGCCGAGGGGACCGGCGTCGGTGCCGAAGGGAACGCCGCGGGTTTCAGGTCGGCGCCCGGCAGCGCGCGCGACCGCCGCGCGGATGGCTTCGAGTCGCGCGGAGTGGGTCTCGAAGCCGGGTTCGAGGGCGGGCATTTCGACCCACGGCGGGTCGAATTCGTAAGCGACGCGTGGATCGAGGTGGGCTTTGAGGAATTGGTCGACTGCGCCGATGGCATCGGATGGGCGTTCTCCGGGGATTAGGCGGCGGTCGACTTCGATCGAGCAGCGGTCGGGAACGATGTTGACGCTGCGTCCGCCCTCGATTCGACCGACGGAGAGGCTCGGGGGGCCGAGGACGGGGTCGGGGGCGGAGTGCGCGAGTTGGTCAGCGTATGTGCGGAGTGAGTGGACGACGTCGGCCATGGCGTAGATTGCATTCACGCCGCGGTCGGGGGAGGAACTGTGACAGGCGATGCCGCGCGTGCGTATCATCCAACGAGTGGCCCCTTTATGGCGATCGACCAGGTCGAGCGACGTCGGCTCGGCGACGATCGCGAGGTCGGCGCCGTGCGCGCTCGCGGCGAGTCGCGAGGACCCGCGGTGCGTGTATTCCTCGTCGACGGTGCATGCGAGCACAACGCCGGCGGCACGCTCGCCGAGGCCGCGCGACCGCCGTGCGACCGCGACCAACATGGCCGCCAAACTTGCCTTAACGTCGCAGGCACCTCGGCCGTAAAGCCTTCCTGAATCGATCTTTGCCGCAAACGGGTCGATCGACATTCCGGCGGCCGGGACGGTATCGAGGTGGACATCAAAGAGGACCGTCGGCGCGCCTGGTGACCCGGCCACGCGCGCGATCAGGTTGTCGCGGCCGGGCAGGACGGGGTCGCGTGTGACATGAATACCGCGGTCGCTGAGCCACTGCTCGACGAAGGCGGCGATCTCGGTCTCGAGAAAGCCGGTCGAGGACGCAGGGCCGCCCATCGGATTCTGACTGGGAATCGCAACCAGTGCCGCCGCCAGTTGGATGACGTCATCCATGTAGGGTAGCCTCGATCAACCAAATGCGGGCGTAGCCCGACACCCGACGTTTGATGCGGATTTTGTGAACGCTCGATGGTAACCAACGGCGCGTGTCGCGTCGAGTTCGCATCCCGTCGTCAGCCGGAGGAGTTGGGATTTGAAGTGGCGGCGCTTGTCAATTCGGAGCGTTCGGGTGTAGGATACGTTCCTTGCGGACATGGAAACTGCGCGCGGCGCGTCGCGGACGACGGCCGCGTTGTTGCTTTTGACGGGCCGACGTCGCGGACCGAGACGCCGGTCGTGGGCCTTTTTTTTAAAATTGGGATGATTTGCGATGGCGAAGAAAGCGGAAGCCGCAGCCGCGGCGACGGAATCGGCCCCCGTGCCGCCCCGACCTCCCGCCGACCTCCGGCTTAAAGTGCTCAAGAAATTTCACGGCAAGTTTTTGCCGCAGGGGCCGTTGCGGGTCCGGCACAAAGAGTTGATGACGCGCTGGAACTCCGGCGAGGACCACGGCAACGTCACGCTGGAGGAGCTGAAGTCCTTGCTCGACGACTGGCGCGCCTCGCGAGCAAAGCCGACGAAGAAGGCCGCGGTCTGACCCGACCTGAGCACGCCGCGCGAGCCGGAGTCGCGACCGATGGACGAATTCTTCGACGTCACGTGCGAATACACGATGACGCGAGAGTATTACGAGCGCTTCCTGGCGCTCGCGATCGGTCAGGTCGTGCAACCCTCGGTCCGGTCGAAGCGGATGGCCATCGGCGTGGTCCTCATGCTGTTGGGCGTCTTCGCGGCGGTGTACCCGTTTCTCGCGGGCAACGATTCGGCGAATGGGGTTCTCGCCGTGTTTGGCCTGTTCTTCGGGTTCGCGTTGTTTTACCTGGGGATTAAGGTCTTACGTACAACGCCGAAAGGCCAGGCGCGGCAGACGTCGAAGCAGCGATTCGAGCGACTGGGCTTGCGCGATCGGACCTTGTTTTTCGGCGCAAGCGAGGCTGGGTTGTGGACTCGTAGCGACTTCCACGAGTCAAAATTCAGCTGGAACGCGGTCGCGAGCGGGCATCTGTTCAAGGACGGCGTTCTGCTGATGATCAAGACCGACAACGTGTTGTGGTTGCCGATTTCGGGATTTTTGATCGCTGACGACCCCGATGTTTTGAAGCGACTGGCCGAGGAGCGCGGGATCGTGGTGCTTGACTCGCGGGCGGCGTGATCGAAGAGTCAATATTCCCCAGGGTGGACAAGGGCAAGCGATGATTGTAGGGGTGCCGAAGGAAGTGAAGGCCGACGAGTATCGCGTCGCGATGCTGCCGGTGGGCGCTTTGGAACTGAAAAAGGCGGGCCACGGGGTGCTCGTCGAGGCCGGCGCGGGGCAAGGCAGCGGCATCCCGGATTCCGCGTATGCCGAGGCCGGCGCCACGATTGTGCCGAGCGCCGGGCCGATCTGGGCGCAGTCCGACCTGATCGTGAAAGTGAAGGAACCGCAGGCCGCCGAGTGGCCCTTGATTCGCGCGGGTCAGACGCTGTTCACGTATTTCCACTTCGCGGCGGACGAGCCGCTCACGCGCGCGATTATAAAGAGCGGCGCGACGGCGATCGCTTACGAAACGATCCGCGACCCGCGCGGCAACCTGCCGCTTTTGACGCCGATGAGCGAAGTCGCGGGTCGGATGAGCATCCAGGAGGGGGCGAAGTACCTCGAGCGTCCGCAGGAGGGGCGGGGGATCTTGCTCGCCGGAGTGCCGGGGGTGGCACCCGCTGAGGTTGCGATTTTGGGCGGAGGGATCGTCGGCTCGAACGCGGCCAAAGTGGCGGCGGGACTGGGCGCGAACGTCCGGATTCTCGACATCAACCTCGACCGCCTACGCTACCTCGACGACATCATGCCGCCGAACGTCACGACGCTTTACTCCGATCGTCATACGATTATGGAGTCGGTGGAGCGGGCGGATTTGGTGATCGGCGCCATTTTGATCACCGGCGCGCGTGCGCCGCGGCTGGTCGAGCGCGCGGATTTGACGCGCATGAAGCCCGGCGCGGTGATTGTCGACGTCGCGATCGACCAGGGGGGGTGTATCGAAACGAGCCGCCCCACGACGCATCGCGAGCCGACGTACGTCGTCGACGGCGTGGTGCATTATTGCGTGACGAACATGCCGGGCGCGGTCGGCCGGACGAGCACCTACGCGCTTTGCAACGTCACGCTGCCGTACGTGTTGCAGATCGCGCGGCACGGCTGGCGGAAGGTCGCGGCGGGGTCGCCGGGCGTGGCGGAAGGGATCAACATCGTCGCGGGCCGCGTGACGAACGAGGCTGTGGCCGCGACGTTCGGGATTTCCTTCGAGCCGTGGGACTTGCCGGCGGGCGCGACCGCGACCGTATAAGATGCACGTTCGACGCCGTCGGGTCCGCAGCCGGCCGGCGCGACGCGAGACACCCATTGTTTGCTTCGGACGAGTCGACGCGCGTGCGCTCGGCCCGCGTCGAAGTTTCCCGTCAGGAGCTCCGCCAGTGGAAAATCACGAACACGAGCACGAACACGACGACGAGATCGAAGTCGACGACGAAGCGATCCAAGAGTTGATCGAGGACGGCCTGGAGCAGCGCTCGCAGATCGAGATCTTTCTCGAGATGCGCGAGCAGAACGTCGAGTTGCTGAAGCTCGCGGCGGAAGTGGCCGGGTTCACCGGCCCGCACCCGGCGGTGAAGCCCGGCGACGTGAAGACGGCCTTGCGGACCATTTGGGACGTCTACTCGGAGTTCTACTCGTGGATTGATCCCGAGGAAGCCGGGGACGACGAAGACGACGAGGACGACGAGCTGTGAGCGATCGGCTCACCGACGTTGAGGATGAGCACGGCCCGGCGCGCGTCGGCGACTATCGAACCCTCGAGTGGGTCGGCGACGCGGCGTCGGGTTGTTTGCGGCTGATTGACCAGACGCGGCTCCCCGTCGAGACGGTGTATCTTGACTGTCGCGACGTGCCGACGCTCTTCGAGGCGGTTCGGGCGCTGCGCGTTCGCGGCG
>JAJYDB010000254.1 GCA_021777845.1 Planctomycetota bacterium | reverse complement strand
CCGATCTCTCGAGCTGCTGGGGATGCTCGAGGCGCCGGTGACGACGCGGATGTATGGAGCGCAGGCGACCGGCTGCAACCCGATCTCGAACACCGTGAAGCTGAACGCGAACAAGGTGAAGCCGGTGCGGAACCCGAACACGATCGCGAAGAGTCTGGCGATCGGCGACCCGGCGGACGGCTATTTCGCGTCGAAGCTGATCCGCGACACCGGCGGCTGGAGCGAAGACGTCGACGACGAGGCGATCATCGACGCGATGTGTCTACTCGCGGAGACCGAGGGAATTTGGGCCGAGACCGCGGGGGGAGTGACGGTGGCGACGGCGCGGAAGTTGATCGAACAGGGGAAGATCGACCGCGACGGCAGCACGGTGTTGTGCATCACCGGCAACGGTTTGAAGACGCAAGAGGCGTTGCTGGGTCGGCTCGCGGCGCCGGTGGTGATCAAGCCGGTGATGGAAGAGTTCGAGGCGCTGGTCGCGGCGGCCGGCGCGGGAGTGGAAGAGGCCGCGCTCGCCGTTTCGTGAACGACGCGGGCGCAGCCTGATCGTCTCCGAAAATCGACGCTGACCGAACAAACGCGGACGCTCGCGCGGGCGTCCGCATCGACCTATCGAAAGGTGATCGCGATGCCTGTCGTTTTGATTCCGACTCCGCTGCGGCCGCACACGGGCAACCTCGACCGCGCCCAAGCCGCGGGCGCGACCGTCGGCGAGGTTCTAGGCGCGCTCGGCGACCAATATCCCGCACTTCGCGAGCGGCTCTTCGACGGCGACGAACTCCGTCGTTTCGTCAATGTTTATGTCAACAACGAGGATATTCGTTATCTCAACGACCTGGCCACCGCGGTCGCCGAAAAGGACGAAGTCAGCATTATTCCCGCCGTCGCGGGGGGTTGAACGGACGCGTCGATGCCCGAGCCAACGGAACCTTCGGAACAGTCGATCGAGCGCTACAGCCGCCAGGTGCGGTTCCACGCGCTGGGCGAGGCGGGCCAGCGCAGGCTGCTCGCGAGCCGCGTCGCGATTTGCGGCTGCGGCGCGCTCGGCACGGTGCTCGCGAATCACTTGGTGCGCGCGGGGGTCGGGTTCGTTCGAATCGTCGACCGCGACTTCATCGAGACGCACAACCTGCAGCGCCAGGTGCTCTTCGACGAAGCCGACGTCGCCTCGAACCTGCCGAAGGCCGAGGCCGCGGCGCGGAAGCTGCGCGCGATCAACAGCGAGGTCGTAGTCGAGCCGGTCGTCACCGATATCGACCATACGAACATCCTTGAGCTTGTGGGCGACGTCGACCTGATCCTCGACGGCACCGACAATTTCGAGACGCGCTACCTGATCAACGACGCCGCGGTGAAGCTCGGCAAACCCTGGATTTTCGGCGGGGTGATCGGCAGCGAGGGGCAGTCGATGACGATCAGGCCCGGTCTGACGCCGTGCCTGCGGTGTTTGATCGAGGAGTCGCCGCCGCCGGGCATGACTCCGACGTGCGAAACCGCCGGCGTGCTCGGCCCCGCCGTCGCGGTGATCGCGTCGTTCGAGGCGGTCGAGGCGATCAAGCTGCTCTCGGGGGCGTACGACGCGCTGAATACCGAATTGTTCATGATCGACATTTGGGAATGGAGTTTTCGCAGGTTGAAGGTCGCGTCGTTGCTTGGCAAAGTGGATTGCCCGTGCTGCCGGCGTCGCGAATTCGAGTGGCTCGACGGCAAGATGGGGTCGCACACGACGACGCTTTGCGGTCGGAACGCGGTGCAGGTCGCGGTCCGACGCAACGAGCCGCTGCGGTTCGACGAGCTGGCCTTGCGACTCGCCTCCGCGGGCGAGGTCCGGCACAACGCCTACATGCTGCGATTCACGACCGACGGCCATGAATTCACGGTGTTCCCCGACGGCCGCGCGATCATCAAAGGGACGAACGATATCGCGCGGGCCAAGACCCTTTATTCGCAATATATCGGACATTGAGAGAATGCGCCGCGACGTCGGCAACCGTGATAGTTACTCAAGCGAGTGCGCATACCATGATTTATCTCGACAACGCCGCGACCAGTTTCCCGAAGCCCGAGCCGGTGTACCTCGCGCTTGATCAATGCGCGCGCACGTCGCTGGCGAATCCCGGTCGCGCGGGGCACAAGATGGCGGTCGCGGCCGAGCGCACGCTCGACGACACGCGGCACGCGCTCAATCAGTTTTTCGGCGGCGAAGCGCCCGAGCGCTGGGTTTTGACCTTCAATTGCACCGACGGGTTGAACCTCGCGATCAAGGGCGTGATCCAAAGCGGCGATCACGTGATCACCACGGATCTTGAGCACAATTCGATTAGCCGGCCGCTGCGGGCGTTGGAAAAAGCGGGGGTGATCACGGTCACTCGGGTCGTTTCGGACGCGGGTTATATCGATCCCGAGGCGATTCGCGGGGCGCTCACGCCGAAGACGTCGCTGGTGGCGATGACGCACGCGGCGAACGTTTTGGGGACTGTGCAGCCGATCGAGGAGATTGCGGCGATCGTGCGGGGGGCGGGTGCGCTCTATCTGGTGGACGCGGCGCAATCGGCGGGGGTGGTGCCGATCGACCTGAAGCGGACGCCGATCGACCTGTTGGCGTTCCCCGGGCACAAGTCGTTGTACGGGCCGACGGGGACGGGGGCGTTGTATGTTGGTCCGCGGGCGCACCCGCGGCCGTGGCGCGAGGGGGGGACCGGCGGCGACTCGTCGAGCGAAACGCAGCCTGAGGCGATGCCGTTTTTTCTCGAGGGGGGGACGCCGAACGTGCTCGGGTGCGCGGGTTTGTTGGCGGGAATCGCGTGGGTTCGCGAGCGCGGTCAGGACGCGCTGCGCGAGCACGAGGTTGCGCTTTTGCAGCGCGTCGTGGATTGGACCGAGGCGAACGCGGGCTGGCAGGTCGCCGGGCGTTGGGAGCCGTCGAAGCACGTCGGCGCGCTGTCGCTGATTGTGCCCGAGGGGCTGTCGCCGCAGGAGCTGGGCGCGATTTTGGATTCGAGCTTCGACATCGCGGTCCGGCCGGGGTTGCATTGCGCCCCTTATATTCACAGGCGGATCAGCTCATTTCCGGACGGGACGTTGCGCGTGAGCCCCGGTGCGTTCAGCACCGAGGCCGACATCGACGCGCTCGTGAGCGCGCTCACGGAGATCACCGCCGGGGTGATCTGAGCAGCGCGGCGCTTAGTCGCGCGTGACGGAGTCGTCGCGCTCGAGGGCGGATCGCGCTGCGCGGGCGGCGGCGCGGGCGGTGCCGATGTGCGGCGGCGGCGGGACGGTCTCGCCGGATTTCGACCAGACGTGCGAGCGTAGGCCGCGGACGATCCTGTCGGCGACGAGGAGCGCGCGGAGGGCGGCGTCGCCGTCGACGCGCGGCGTCGCGCGGCCGAGCACCGACTGCACGAACTCGTCGAGTTCGAGCGCGAGCGGCTCGGGACCGTCGCCCTGGAACGACTCGGTTTCGAGCACTTTGCCGAACAGGTGGGCCTTCACCTCGGCGGGCTGTGCGAGACTCACGCCCTCGAGGTCGAGGTGACCGGCGCGGAGTCGCGCGGAGGGTCGGACGATGGTCGCGCGTTTCGCCGCGAAGTCGAGCGCCACGTAGCCGTCGGCGCCCCAGATCCGCATTTTGCGCGAGGCTTGAAAGCTCGCGCGGCTCGCGGCGAGGGTCGCGACGGCGCCGTCCTCGAATTCAAGGCGCGCTTCGGCGACGTCCTCGAAGCCGCCGAAAACCGCGACGCCGACCGCGGAGACGGTCCGCACCGGGGCGCTGAACATCGAGAGCACGAGGTCGAGGTCGTGGATCATGAGGTCGTGGACGATGCCGATATCGGTCGAGCGAAACGTGTGCGTCGAGAGCCGCTCGGCGTTGATGAACCGCGGCCGGATCGGGAAGGCGTCGAGCGCCGCGAGCACGGGGTTGAAACGCTCGATGTGTCCCACTTGGAGGACGACGCCGCGTCGCCGCGCCAGTTCAACGATCTCCTCGGCTTCGTCGATGCGCGCGGCGAGCGGTTTTTCGACCATCGCGGCGATGCCGCGGTCGAGAAACGCGGTCGCGACTTCGTGATGGACGACGGTGGGCGCGGCGATCGAGACGGCGTCGACGCAGTCGAGCAGCGCGCGATAATCGTCGACGGCGCGCGTGCCGCAGCTTTCCGCGACGGCGCGCGCCTGTTCGAGGCGCGCGTCGGCGACGGCGACGAGTTCGACCTCGGGGTGCGCGGCGAGAATCCGCGCGTGATGTCGGCCCAAGTGACCGACGCCGACGACTCCGACGCGCAGCTTCGACATCGCGGTGCTCATCCTTCTTTTCTCCAGCGCTCGCGCGCCCGTCCGTGTTTGCCGGCCTGCTGGGCTTCGACGAATTCGATGAGTCGGCGGACCTCGGGGACGAGGTGGCCGTGCGCCTCGAGGACTTCGACGGCCTGCTTCGGCTGCATCCGCGCGCGATAAATCAGACGGTGCGCCTCGTGCAGACCGTTGATCGCGGCCTCGCCCAGCCCGCCGCGCTTCAGGCCGACGATGTTGATGCAGCGGACCCGCGAGGGGTTGCCGTCTACCATCATATATCGCGGCACATCATGATAAATACGCGAGTGCCCGCCGACGAAGCTGTAGCCGCCGATCGTCGTGAAGTGGTGCGCGACGATCCCGCCCGAGAGATTCGCGCGCGACTCGACGTGAACGTGCCCGCCGAGCATCGTGCCGTTCGCGATCGTGACGAAGTCGCCGATCTTGCAGTCGTGCGCCACGTGCGCGGTCGCCATCAGGAAGTTGTGACTGCCGAGCCGGGTGACGCCGTCCTCCTTCTCGGTGCCGCGATTGATCGTGACCCCTTCGCGAATGATGTTCTCGTCGCCGAGCTCGACACGCGTCGGCGTGCCGCGGTACGAGTGGTCCTGCGGCTCGCCGCCGATCACGCAGAACGGGTGGATCACGTTCGAGTGCCCGATCGAGGTCCAACCCAAGACGCAAACGTGCGCGACCAGCCGCGTGCCGCGACCAATCTTCACGTCGGGTCCGATCACGCAGTACGGACCGATCTCGACGTCGTCGGCGATTTCGGCCCGCGGATCCACGCACGCAGTGTCGGCGATCAAGACGGCCATGAGGCTTGTCCCAAGTTTATAACGAGGAGAGCGAAGTCCGCGCGGAAATGACACGCAACCGCGCTTACGCGGCGCGTTCGGCTTCGATCAACATGAATCGAATTGTCGCTTCGGCCACAACCTGCCCCTCGACCCGCGCGACGCCGCGCACGTCGGCGAGCCGGCTCCGTAGTTTCAACCCCTTCGCTTCAAGCACGAGCTGGTCGCCGGGGACGACCGGACGTCGAATCTTGACGTGGTCGAGCGAGGCGATGACCGCCATCCGGCCGTCGTGCACCGCGCGGTCGGAAATCATCAAGCCCGCGGCCTGCGCCAGCGCCTCGACGATCAAGACCCCCGGCATCACGGGCCGCTCCGGCCAATGACCCTGGAAAAACGGCTCGTTGCAACTGATGTTCTTGAGCGCGAGAATCCGCTTGCCGGGGTCGATCTCAAGCACGCGATCGACAAGCAGGAACGGGTATCGATGCGGCAATATTTTCATGATCGCGGCGATGTCGAGCCGCGGGACCGCGGTTTCAAGGTCGTCGCGGTGCGCGCGGCTGTTCTCGGCGGCCTTCAGCAGCCTGCGCGCAAGCTCGGCGTTGAGGTGATGCCCCGAACGGTGCGCGACGATGTGCCCGATCAGGTCGCGACCCAGAAGCGCGAGGTCGCCGACCATGTCGAGGATCTTGTGCCGCGACGGCTCGTTCGCGAATCGCAGCGTATTGCCGATCACCCCTTCATTGCCGAATATGAGCAGGTCCGCCTCGGTCGTGCGCCGTCCGACGCCCGCCTGCCGCAGCGAGTGCGCCTCGGCTTCAAGCAAAAACGTGCGGCTGGGGGCGATGTCGCGGCGGAACGTTTCGGGGTTCAGCGCGACGAAGTGGCTTTGCGAGCCGATCGGGTTGTGCGCATCGTAATCGAGTTGATACGAGAGGATCAGCCCCTCGCCGTCGCCCGGAAAAGCGCTGAGCGCGGCGGCTCCGTCGCGGATCGAGATCGGTTTGTCGATGACGAGCGCCGGTCGTTCCTTCTCAAGTTCGACAATGCCCGCGGCCTCGATCGCCTCGACAAACGCCTGGCTTGAGCCGTCGCAGCCGGGGGTCTCGGAGGCGTCGATTTCGACGCGGCAGTTGTCGACTTGCAGTCCCGCGAGCGCCGCGAGCACGTGCTCGACCATCTCGACGGCCGCGCCGTCGTGCTCGAGCGTCGTCCTGCGTTGCCGGGGAATCACGCGGTCGACGTGCGCCGGCACCAACGGCCGGCCAGGCAGGTCGACGCGTTCAAAAACAACCCCCGTATCGGCCTCCGCGGGGACAAACCGCAGGTTGACGTCGGCCCCGGTCAGGAAGCCGATGCCGTGCGCGTGCGCGGGCCGAGCGATCGTGCGTTGACGGCGGCGAGTGACATGCATGGCGTGGACGTCCGTGTCCTATGCCGATAGAATGGACGCGATGACGGGGGCGAATCATCGCGTCGTTAGTATTAACAGTCAGAGACAATAAAACTTGTCATGATCGATTAAAATCGACAAGTTTTGGTTTTTGATCCTTCCGAGAGTGAGCCCGCGGCGGCTTCCTTGCCGGCCGGCTCTTGCGGAGAAGTCGCCGCGGTCCGCTCAGCGCGGGTTCGCGGGGGCGGCGGAGCGGGCCGGGTTCGCGTCGACGGGGACGTCGGCGCGCGGGGGCGTTCCGCCCGGGTTCAGCGCCTTGTAGCGCTTATTGAGGCTGAAGAGGACGATCGTCGTCAGGTCGAGCTTGGG